>NZ_JANYEK010000044.1 GCF_025363195.1 Sphingomonas sp. | reverse complement strand
CAGACTGACCGTGAAGGTTGTTTTCGAAACGGAAGCTTTCCCAGTGGAAACCCGACTGTTCGTAGCCGATTTCCTTGACCGTGTTGCGCACAGCGGCCTCAATCTCTTCGAGCACGCCCGGCGCCCATTTACCATTCTCGTAGATGCCCTTGCCGCGAATTTCACCGGCCAGCACGACGAGCTGGGTGGTCGTCAGCGTCTCACACGCGATGCGGGCCTGCGGGTCCTTGGCAAGGAACAGATCGACGATCGTATCGCTGATCTGGTCGGCGACCTTGTCGGGATGACCTTCGGAAACCGATTCGGAGGTGAAGAGAAACGAAGCGCGCATCTTATGACCCTTGATTGGATATGGGGGCGGACTGCGGGGCCGGGCGCGCCGGAACCGCATATAAAGCTTTCCTTATATCATGCGCACTAGCGGCGACGACGACGAATGGCAATTGCCAACGACAGCATGCCGAGCGCGACGAACGCCGCCATCCAATTGCCGAGCCGAGCGAACAAGGTGGGCGGGAGGGGTGTGGGTAGAGGTAGTTCTATCGCGCCCGCAGTGTCCGGCGGGACAATGGCCAGCAGGCGCCCGTCAGGGGCGATGATCGCCGAAATGCCGGTCGGGGTGGAGCGCAGGATGGGCAGGCCTTCCTCGATCGCGCGCATGCGTGCCTGTGCGAGATGCTGCGGAGGGCCCCAGGTGCCGAACCACGAGTCATTCGAGGGATTGAACAGCAAGGCCGGCCGGTGTGCGCGGTCCACCACTTCGCCCGAGAAAATGATCTCGTAACAGATCTGCATCCCCACCGTGCCAAAGGACGGCAGATCGATACCGCGCGGGCCGGGGCCATCGAGGAAGTCCATATCGCCCGGTACCAATCGGCTCAGCCCAAGCCGCGACAGGATCGGGCGCGCGGGCAGATATTCACCGTAGGGCACTAGATGCGCCTTGTCATAACGGCCAAGAATGCGCGCCTGGGCATCGAGCGCGAAGATCGAATTGGTTGCGGAAACCATGTCGCCCGTCTTGTCGAACTGCACCGCATTGCCGCCGGTCAGCACGACGTCTTTCGGGCCAAGCAAGGCCGCGATACGTCTGCGCGTGGTCAGTGCGGTGCCGCGCCAATACGCATCGGGCGGATAGCCGTCTTCCAGCATGAAGCGTACTGCGCCTTCGGGCCAGACGATCAGTCGCGGGGCTGGGCCGGGCTTGCCGATCAGCGCGGCGAGCGCTTCCAGATTCATTTCGGCATAATCGTCCTGCGGGCGTTCCTCTTGGCCCAGGTCGGGCTGGACGACGCGGACGCGCGGGTTGGTCGCATCAGACGTGGAGGGGGTTTGCATCGCCGCTATGCCGGTCAGCGCTAAAGCGATGACGGGGATGATCGCGAACACAGCGGGCTGCCAGCGTCGCCATGCCAGTGGCAGCACCAGGCCGGCGACGACGATCGTCACGCCCGAAAGTGCATAGGTGCCGATCCATTCGGCGATCCGCGCGACGCCGATCAGGGGCAGCCACACGACGCCGAGCGGGTTCCACGCATAGCCAGTGAACACGGTTGCGCGCAGCCATTCGGTGATGATCCAGCCTGCCCCGAAGATCAGGGCGTACGCCGCACCGGGCGGTCGCTTCAGGTCACCGGTCGAGCGGGAGCTGGCCAGCCGCCAGGCCAGACCAGCGGCGAGCATCGGATAGACCGCAAGATACAATGCGAGCGCGACCACCGCGCCATAGCCCAGCCACTTTGGCATCGCATCCTGATAGGTGAAGGCCTTCTGGATCCAATTATTGCCGATCGTGAAATGCCCGACGCCAAACAGCCATCCGCGCAGCAGAGCCTGCTTCAGCGTAGGCGCGTCGTGCACCAGCCACAGCCAGGCGGCGAGACAGGCAAGCGTTACCGGCCACCAATCGAGTGGTGCGAAGCCGGTCGCGGCGAGCGCGCCCAGGGCTAGGCAAAGCAGGGGGGCTGGACCAAACAGGGGGGCGATACGGCGCATCAGCGCGCTATCGCGTGGAAAGTGCGGTGGCACAATGCTCCCCGTGCCGCGCAAAGTCGTGTAGGTGCTCGATATGATCCGGCCGTTCCACCTCGCTTTTCCTGTCCACGATCTTGCCGCCGCGCGGGCATTCTACGGGGGCGTCATGGCTTGCGCCGAAGGGCGGAGCAGTGACCATTGGGTCGATTTCGACCTTTTTGGGCACCAGATCGTTGCGCATCTCGATCCCGCTGCCAAGCCGGTCGTGGTGTCTAACGCGGTTGACGGGCACGACGTGCCGGTGCCGCATTTCGGTGTCGTGCTGACCATGCCGGACTGGCAGGTGCTGGCGGATCGCGTCGCGGCGGCGGGGATTCCGTTTGGCATCGCGCCGCACATCCGCTTCCAAGGACAGCCGGGCGAGCAGGCGACGATGTTCTTTCGCGATCCCAGCGGCAACGCATTGGAGTTCAAGGCGTTTGCCGATGACGGCATGCTGTTTGCCACCTGAAGGACGAGAATGAGCGAACCGATCACTATCGACATTCCCCACCAACAAGGCCGGGAGGGCGTGCGCGCCAAGCTCGATCGCGGCGTAGGGAAGATTGCCGGTGTTGTGCCGGGCGGGGTGGTCGCCGACCATCGCTGGGAAGGCGACACTTTGCACTTCACGATCGAGGGCATGGGGCAGCGTGTGGCGAGCCGGGTGGAGATTTTCGAGGAGAAGGTTCACGCAGTGATCGATCTGCCGCCGTTCCTTGCTTTGTTCGCGGACAAGATTCGTCAGAAGTTGGCGCGGGAGGCGCCAAAGCTGCTCGAGTAAGCGTTGCCTCAGGGGGGAAGAAGAAACCCCTCTCCCGTGCGGACGGGAGAGCGCCAATGAGGAAGGGCGCTACTTCGCCGCCGTCACCCGCCACACGACGTTCCCGACATCGTCCGCCACCAGCAGTGCGCCAGCCGCATCGGTGATGACACCGACCGGGCGGCCCTGCGCATCGCCATCCTTGTTGAGGAAACCCGTCAGCACATTGACCGGTTTCGCGCCCTTGGCCGGGAAGCCATTGGCGCCGAAGGGAACGTAGACGACCTTGTAGCCGGACACCGGCGCGCGGTTCCACGATCCATGTTCGCCGACGAATGCGCCATTGCCGAAAGTCGCGCCCAGTTTGGCGTCAGCCGCGAAGGCCAGGCCCAAGGCTGCCACGTGAGGGCCGAGCGCGTAATCCGGGCGCTTGGAATATTCCTGCAAAGCGGGGTAGGCGGGTTCGACGCGTTTGTCGGGATAGCCGCCCCAATAATACCACGGCCAGCCGAAGTGATCGCCCAATTCGATCTGACTCATGTAATCGGGCGCGAGATCGGACCCGATCATGTCGCGCTCGTTGACTGTAGTCCAAAGCTGCTTGCTATGCGGTTCGAAGGCGAGGCCATTTGGATTGCGGAGGCCTGCGGCAAAAATGCGGAACGTCTTGGCTTCGGGATAGACCTGCAGGATGTTCGCGCGAAATTTCTCGCGCTCCAAGCCATTCTCCGCAATGTTGCTCGATGATCCGACCGTGACGTACAGCGTCTTGCCGTCGGGATCGGGGATGACGTTGCGCGCCCAATGGTTGCCGCCGCCAACGAGCTTGACGACGACTTCCGGCTTGGCGGTAATCGTCGTGTCGCCGGTCTTGTAGGGCACGCGGACCAACGCATCGGTGTTGCCGATGTACAGCCAGTCACCCATCAGCGCCATACCGAAGGGGGAGTTGAGCCCCATCATGAAGGTCGTTTTGAGGTCCACCACGCCGTCGCCGTTTGCATCGCGCAGCAAGGTGATTCGGTTTGCCGAGGGCACGCCAGCACCGGCCTTGTCCATCAGAACGTCCATCACCCAACCAGCAATGCCGCCGCCCTTGCGGGGCGGGGAATTGCTTTCCGCGACCAGTACGTCGCCATTGGGCAGCCGATACAGCCAACGCGGATGGTCCAACCCAGTGGCGAATGCTGCGACGCTAAGGCCAGCGGCGGCGACAGGCTTGTTACCGCCCTTCCAGCCGATGGCATCGGCGACCTTGATCGTCGGCAGCGTCTGCGCGCGCGGCGATGTAATTTTCGGCGTGGCCCCGGTAACGTCTGAGAATTCCACCTGCGCCTTGTCCGGACGCGTAAGCCAGAAAACGAAGCCCGCGCCCACCAGGAGGATCAGGCCGAGCACGATGAGTATGTGTTTGCGCATGGGCTCCTAGCTAAAGCGGCGCAGGGGGTTGGGGAAGGGGCTTCGTAAAACGACGATCCCCGGCCCTGTATATCCAGGGCCGGGGATCGTTTCAGCTATCGTCGATCGATCAGGTGCGACCGGATCAGGCGAGATCGAACCGGTCGGCATTCATCACCTTGGTCCACGCCTTGACGAAAGCCGCGACGAACCTGCCCGATGCGTCGTTGGTCGCATACGCTTCCGAAAGGGCGCGCAGCTGGGAATTCGACCCGAAGATCAGGTCGACGCGGCTGCCGGTCCACGTCACGTTGCCGCTCTTGCGATCGACTGCGGTGAACGTGTCTTCGCCGGTTTCCGTCCACTTCGCACCGAAGCTGGTGTTCAGCAGATTGACGAAGAAGTCGTTGGTCAGCGTGCCGGGCTTGTCGGTGAACACGCCTTTCTTCGACCCGCCGTTATTGGCGCCGAGGACGCGCAGGCCACCGAGCAACACGGTCATTTCCGGCGCATTGAGGCCGAGCAGATGCGCACGATCGACCAGCAATTCTTCCGCCGAATAGACCGATGTCTCGCCGACATAGTTGCGGAAACCGTCGGTCCGCGGTTCCAGTGGAGCAAACGAATGCGCATCGGTCTGTTCGTCCGAGGCATCCGTGCGACCGGGGGTGAACGGGACGACCACGTCATGGCCAGCCGCCTTGGCTGCGGCTTCCACCGCCGCCGTGCCGCCGAGCACGATCATATCGGCGATCGACACTGGCTTGCCGAATGCCGAGCGAACCTCCTCCAGCTTGGCGAGCGCGGTGGCCAGTTCGGCCGGCTCGTTGACGGCCCAATCCTTTTGCGGAGCGAGGCGAATCCGCGCGCCATTGGCACCGCCGCGCTTGTCGGTCTGACGGAAGGTCGAGGCCGAGGCCCAGGCAGTCGCGACAAGACGGCCGATCGACAGGCCGGATGCGAGGATCTTGGCCTTCAGATCGACGATGTCCGCATCGCTCAAGGCGGCCCCTTCCGCCGCCGGTACCGGATCCTGCCAGATGCGTGCTTCGGTCGGGACTTCCGGGCCGTGCAACCGGACATGCGGACCCATGTCACGGTGGGTCAGCTTGTACCACGCTTCGGCAAAGGCCTTGGCGAACTGGTCCGGATGTTCATGGAAGCGACGCGAGATAACCTCGTAGGCCGGATCGAAGCGCAACGAGAGATCGGTGGTCAGCATCGTCGGGCGATGCTTCTTCGACGGATCATGCGCATCCGGCACATCTTCTGCGGCGCCGACGGCGACCCATTGCTGGGCACCCGCCGGGCTCTTGGTCAATTCCCATTCATGGCCGAACAGATTGTCGAAATACAGGTTGGTCCATTTGGTCGGCTCCTGCGTCCAGGTGACTTCCAGCCCGCTGGTGATCGTGCTGCCTGCGTTACCGCTGCCCAGGCTGTTGGCCCAACCCATGCCCTGCTGCTCGATCGGTGCGCCTTCCGGCTCCGGGCCGACATAATCGTCGGGTACGCCAGCGCCGTGCGTCTTGCCGAAGGTGTGGCCACCGGCGATCAGTGCAACCGTTTCCTCATCGTTCATCGCCATGCGGGCAAAGGTCTCACGAATGTCGCGTGCGGCCAGTTTCGGATCGGGATTGCCGTTCGGTCCTTCGGGATTGACGTAGATGAGGCCCATCTGCACCGCCGCGAGCGGGTGGGCGAGATCACGTTCGCCCGAATAGCGCTCATCCTTCAGCCACTCGCGCTCGGCGCCCCAATTCACATCGGTGGCGGGTTCCCACACATCGACCCGACCGCCGCCAAAGCCAGCAGTTTGGAAACCCATCGATTCGAGCGCGACGTTGCCGGTGAGGACGAGCAGATCCGCCCAGCTGAGCGCACTGCCGTATTTCTGCTTGATCGGCCACAACAGCATGCGCGCCTTGTCGAGATTCGCATTGTCCGGCCAGGAATTGAGCGGGGCGAAGCGCTGCTGCCCCGATCCCGCACCACCACGACCGTCACCGATGCGATACGTGCCCGCGGCATGCCATGCCATGCGGATGAACAGCGGGCCGTAATGGCCGAAATCGGCCGGCCACCAATCCTGAGACTCCGTCATCAACGCGGTGATGTCGGCCTTCACGGCGGCGAGATCGAGCGCCTTGAACGCTTTGATATAATCGAAATCCGCTTCCATCGGGTCGCCCGCCGGCGAATTCTGGTGCAGCACCGTGATATCAAGCTGGTTCGGCCACCAGGTGCGGTTGGTCATCTCGAACAGAACGGCGGCGCCATCCATCTTGCCGCCATTCATGGGGCATTTCGCTTCGACGTTCATGGCTTTTCTCCTGAAGATTTCGGACGGATTACCAACGATGAATGCCACGTGGGCTTCAATCGAGGAAATGCATTAAACTGCGGACAGTGATCGAACGGGTGATATTTGAGGCCAAGCGAGCGTGCGCCTAATCCTCCGACTCCGCGGCGGCAACCGGAGGGTGAAGGCGCAGGCGGTGGACACGACGTGGATCGGCCTGGATCACTTCGAGTTTCCAGCCGCTATCATGCACGATGCATTCGCCCGGCTGCGGCACATGGCCGGCCAGCAAGGCCGCGAGGCCGCCGAGCGTATCGATATCCTCGTCGACTTCGGCCAGGCGCGGATCTACCGTCTTGCCAACATCCTCAAGCTCGACGCGTGCATCTGCATCCCAGGCACCGCCATCGAGCGGGGTAAGCAGAGCCGTAGGCGCATCGTCATGCTCGTCCTCGATATCGCCGACGATCTCCTCGATCAGATCCTCGATCGTCACCAGCCCCTCGGTACCGAAATATTCGTCGAGCACGACGGCGAGATGGACGCGGCTGGCGCGCATGTCGGCGAGCAGATCAAGCACGCCGCGCGACATCGGTACGAACAGCGGCTGGCGGATAAGATCGTCGAGCGTTTGGGGATAGGCCGCGCCGGTCGCGAGAATCGCGAAGACGTCCTTGATGTGGACCATACCGATGATCGTATCGAGTTTCTCGCGATACACCGGCAGACGGCTGTGCCCGGCCTCGGCGAAGATCGTCACGAGATCGGCGAAGCGCGTTTTCTCTTCGATCGCGACGATATCCGCGCGCGGTACCCCTACATCCCCTGCATCGCGTTCGCCGAAATGGAGCAAATTGCGCACCATCGTGCGTTCGATCGGCGAGAGGTCGCCCTTCGCGTCCGGCGCGGGATCGTCCTCATGCGCGTCGATCGCCTCTTCCAGCTGATGCCGGAGCGAATCGTCGCCCGGCTGGCCGAAGATCATCGCCTTCAGCCCGCGCCAGATACTGGTCTCGTTGGATCCGTCGGCGGTCCTGCTGCTACTGTCGCCCTCGGGCATGGTGAGTTTCAGTCCTCAAATATCAAATACGGATCGGACAGGCCGAGTGACTTGAGGGCGTCGATCTCGATCACCTCCATCGCATTGGCTTCCGCATCATCGGCATGGTCATAGCCCAAAAGATGCAGCGTACCATGCACGATCAGGTGCGTGGCGTGATCTTCGACCGAAATGCCCTTCTCCGCCGCCTCGCGCGCGCACACGCCGTGCGCCAGCGCGATGTCACCGAGCAGCACTTCGCCATCGTCGGTATTGGCGATGCCGTCGAGCAGGTCGGCCTGGACCATCGGGAAACTCAGGACGTTGGTCGGCTTGTCCTTCTGGCGATATTGCGCGTTCAAGGTCTGCACCTCGGCATCGGTGGTCAGGCGGATCGATACCTCGATCATCACTGATCGGGTCAGCCAGTCACCATGGGCCGTCCGCTCCAGCGCGGCGGTGGCGGCGCGCTGGGCCAAGGCTTCCCAGTCGATTTCATCCGGCCAGACGGGTTCGATCGAAAGCGCGGTTTCAAGCATCCGTGCCCTCGTAAGCCTCCACGATGCGCCCGACGATCGGATGGCGAACGACGTCTCCGGCGCCGAAGCGGCACATCGACATGCCTTCGACCCCGTCCAGACGAACGACGGCATCGTTGAGGCCGGACGCGTTCATGCCGCCGGGAAGATCGGTTTGCTTGGGGTCGCCGCAGACGACCATGCGACTGTTCTCACCGAAACGGGTGAGGAACATCTTCATCTGTGCGGGCGTGGTGTTCTGCGCCTCGTCGAGGATGATGAACGCATCGGCCAAGGTACGGCCGCGCATGAAGGCGATCGGCGCGATCTCGATCTCGCCCGAGGCGATGCGGCGTTCGACCTGTTCGGCGGGCAGGCAGTCGTTCAATGCGTCGTATAGCGGACGCAAATACGGATCGACCTTCTCCTTCATATCACCGGGCAGGAAGCCGAGTTTTTCGCCCGCCTCGACCGCGGGTCGCGACAGGATCAGGCGCTGCACGCTGCCGGTAATCAACTGCGACACGGCCTGCGCGACGGCGATATACGTCTTGCCGGTGCCCGCTGGCCCGAGCGCGAAGATGATGTCGTTATTGACCAGTTCACGCATGTAATGCGCCTGCGCCAGGGTGCGCGGCACGATCGTCTTCTTGCGCGTGCGGATCATGATCGGCGGCGCGCCGGGCTGGGCCTGCAGGATACCCGCGAGCGTCGGTTCGGCGGACATCGCGATCACCGCATCAACCATGCCCTGATCGACGCGTTCGCCACGCGAGATGCGGTTGTACAGGCCCTGCAACACGTCGCGCGCTTCGGCCACTGCTTCGGCGCGGCCTTCGAGGCCGACCTTGTTGCCGCGCGCGGTGATGTAGACGCCGAGGCGGCTTTCGAGCTGCAGGAGGTTCTGGTCGAACTCTCCGAACAGCTGGGACATGAGTTGCGGGCGATCGAACACCAGTTCGGCGCGGCTGCGATCACCGGATTGGGCGGGAACAGGCTTGCGGCTCATGCACTTCCTTATGATTGGATTGAACGATCAGGCGACGGTGAGGCCAGGATCCGGGTTCGGACGACACACC
>NZ_JANYEK010000043.1 GCF_025363195.1 Sphingomonas sp. | reverse complement strand
TATGGGGCAATTTATACGCGATCATGGAGCCGCATGCGAGATATACCGGCCTCGACGCGCTGGATGCGGCACGGCTGGTCGAGCTGAGTTGGGACGTGCGGGAGGCAGTGCGCGTGCAATACGAGCCCGTTCATCCGCTCGATCCGACGATCCGCGGCGTCAGCCATATCCTGTGGGCCGACGCGCCGCTTGCCGACGATGCCGATGGGCGCAACGCGGTGTTCTACGGCGACAAGGCGATCGACCGTTCTCCTTGCGGCACCGGCACCTCCGCGCGTCTCGCGCACCTTGTTGCGACGGGCCGCCTCGCGGTCGGCGACCGCTTCGTTCATGAAAGCTATATCGGCAGCCGCTTCATCGGCCGGGTCGAGACGGAAACACTGCTCGTCGATGTGCCGGCGATCATCCCATCAATCGAAGGTTCGGCGACTGCCACCGGTTTCAACACGATCTGGATTGATCGCGCTGACCATTTCTGGGAAGGTTTCCAGGTCAAGTGAGCACACCCGCGATTTTCCGGAGCATGGCAGCATGAGCATCGTCGTCCGCACCCTGTCGGAGCGCGTTTTCGAAATCGTCCGCGAACAGATCGTGACCGGCCAATTGCCGCACGATCTGTCGATCCGTCAGGATGCCTTGGCCATCGAATTGGGCGTGAGCAAGATTCCGTTGCGGGAAGCGTTGGCGCGGCTTGAACAGGAAGGGCTGCTAACCAGTCAGGCCAATCGCGGTTATTTCGTCCAGCCGATGTCGAGCGCCCAGGCCGAGGAGATTTTTGAATTGCGGCTCGCCGTGGAGCCGGCAGCGGCGGCGCGGGCGGCGCGCTTCGCGACCGATGCCGACCGGCACGCAGCCACAGAGAGTTTCGAGCGGCTCGACCAGGCTGCATCGGGCAATCTCGCCGAAGTCGCGATGCGCAACCGTGAATTTCATACCGCGCTGGTCCGTCCTGGAGATCGCATCCTGACGACCCAGGTGGTCGAGCGCCTGACGATCCTGGCCGAGCGCTATGTCATCGCGCATCTGTCGCCCGCTGGCCGCGACGAGCGTGCGCATATCGAACATCGTGGCCTGCTGGATGCCTGGCTGGCGCGCGACGAAGCAAAGGTGGTGGCGATGTTGAGCGAGCATATCGCCGCAACGATCGAGGATTTGCGCGTAGAATTTGCGGCCGCCGCCGCGCCTTGAGTTCAATCATCTAGGAAAGGCCATGTTCGGACCACGTAAGTCGCTCGACAGCGTTACGAGTCACCCAGAGAATGCGCGTCTCGCCAAGAGCTTGAGCTGGCCGCACCTCATCGCACTCGGCGTCGGCGCGATCGTCGGCACCGGCATCTATACGCTGGTGGGCGTCGGCGCCGAACGGGCCGGACCGGCGGTGATCCTCGCCTTCATCATCTGCGGCCTGGTCTGCGGCTGCGCGGCGCTGGCTTATGCCGAGCTTGCGACAATGATCCCGGCCGCGGGCAGCGCCTACACCTTCAGTTACACCGCGCTCGGCGAGGGCATCGCCTGGGTGGTGGGGTGGAGCCTGATCCTCGAATATTCGCTTGCCTGTTCGACGGTTGCCGTTGGCTGGTCCGGCTATCTCGTCGGCTGGATCGAGTCCGCAGGTGTACATCTGCCGCCTGCGCTCTTGGTTGGGCCGCACGGTGGCGGCATCCTCAATCTCCCCGCGATCGCGGTTGCGCTTGCGGTGATGGGGATGCTGGTGGCGGGGACGCGGGAAAGCGCGACGCTCAACATCATCTTGGTGGTGATCAAGCTGGTCGCGCTCGGCATCTTCGTTGCCTTTGCCGCCCCTAATTTCCACGCGACGAACCTGCATCCGTTCATGCCGTATGGCTTCGGCAGCGACGGTAAGCACGGCGTGATGGCGGCGGCGGCGATCGTGTTCTTCGCTTTCTATGGCTTCGATGCGGTGGCGACCTCGGCCGAGGAAACCAAGAACCCCGCGCGTGACCTGAAGATCGGCATCATCGGGTCGATGGTGCTATGCACGATCATCTACATGGCGGTCGCGGTCGCCGCGGTCGGCGCGCTCCCGTTCACCGCGCTCGCCAATTCGCCCGAGCCGCTGGCGCTGGTACTCCGCAATCTCGGGCAGCCGGTTGCCGCGCATTTCATCGCTTTGGCAGCGATCATCGCCTTGCCCTCGGTCATCCTGGTGATGATGTACGGCCAAAGCCGGGTGTTCTTCGTTATGGCGCGCGATGGCCTGCTTCCGCGCGGCCTCGCCAAGGTCTCGAAGCGCACGGGCGCCCCGACGTTGATCACCTTGCTGACCGGCGTGACGATCGCAGCCGTCGCGGGCATCTTCCGGCTCGACGAGATTGCCGAACTCGCCAATGCCGGCACGCTGCTCGCCTTCATCTCGGTCGGCGCGTGCCTGATGGTCCTGCGTCGCACCGCGCCGGATGCGCCGCGACTGTTCCGCGCGCCCGCGGCCTATGTCGTCGGCACGCTGACGATCCTCGGCTGCCTGTATCTGATGTTCAGCCTGCCGCCGATGACGCTGGTGCGGTTCACCGGATGGAATTTGATCGGCCTGCTGGTCTATTTCGCCTATAGTCGGCGGCATAGCGACGTGACGCTGCGGGCCGCGCCTGCCGCGGGCCTCTGATCCTGCGGCAATCGTATGGCAGTTTCTATCTCGTGGCGGGCTAGTGCTGAACGAAGTCCATGGCCAACGCCACGTAACGACCAAACGCCTTCAGGCCGTCATTTCATCGGAAGTTGGTGACAGTGTCGGCCTGAAGAGCGTCCAGGGTCCGCTTGGTGCTTTCCGGTATCCATCGTGAGCCTCGTCATCGGCAATTACGGAACCGGAAATGAGCGACGGCGGGCGAAGGCATGCGCCGGCATGAGCGACTGAAAACAAGAATATTGTTGCGTTCGGCCGTTGAGCTAGATCCGCACGTATCGGAAGTACCAGACCTCTCGCCCCTGGCGGCGCGCCTTCCGCTCGTAGCGCGTCTCCGGCCAGTCTGCGGGGCGATCGAGAAAATCGCGTGGGGTGCGCGCCTGCCAGACGAAATCGCTGCGCGCGGCCATGATCATCATCGACCAGCGGCAATAGGTCGGATCATCGGTGCCGAGGCGAAATTCCGCCCCAGGCTTAAGCTTCGCCGCGATCAGGTCGAGCGGGCCGTGATTGACCATGCGGCGCTTGGCGTGCCGCGCCTTGCGCCACGGATCGGGGTGCAGGAGGTACAGCCGGTCGAGGCTGGCATCGGGCAAGCGCTCGACCACTTCCAGCGCGTCGCCCATATGGATGCGCACATTGGCCAGGTCGCCATCACGAACGTGGTTCAGCGCGCCGACAACGCCGTTGAGGAACGGTTCGCAGCCGATGAAGCCCGTGTCCCGATTGGCCGTGGCTTGCCCGGCGAGATGTTCGCCCGCGCCGAAGCCGATCTCGACCTGCAACGGTCGGTCATCCCCGAACAGCGTTTGCGCATCGAGCGGCCCGGCTTCGGGCACGCTGATGCTTGGCAGCAACTCCTCGACCAGCGCGGACTGGCCGAGGCGCAACTTGTGTCCCTGGCGGCGACCATAAAGCCGCCGGATGGTTGTCGGGTCGTTCATTGGCGATCGTTCAACAGGACTAGTTCAGGCGACCGCCGCTTTCAGCGCATCGACCAGATCAGTCTTTTCCCACGTGAAGCCTTCACCTTCGGGTTCGCGACCGAAATGACCGTAAGCGGCGGTGCGCTTGTAGATCGGCTTGTTGAGCTTCAGATGCTCGCGGATACCCTTTGGCGTCAGCCGGACGAGCTGCGGTAGTACCTCCTCGATCTTGGCCTCCGAAACGGTGCCCGTGCCATGCAGATCGACATACAGCGAGAGCGGCTCGGCTATGCCGATCGCGTAGCTCAGCTGGATCGTGCAGCGGCGGGCGAGGCCAGCGGCGACGACGTTCTTCGCCATGTAGCGCGCGACATAGGCCGCCGAGCGATCGACCTTCGTCGGGTCCTTGCCCGAGAATGCGCCGCCGCCGTGTGGTGCCGCACCGCCATAAGTGTCGACGATGATCTTGCGGCCGGTCACGCCGGCGTCACCATCGGGTCCACCGATCTCGAATGCGCCGGTCGGGTTGATGTAGATGTCGGTCGTGTCGCTGATAAAGCCTTCCGGAAGCGTGTCCTTGAGGACGCCCGAGACGTAGCTGTGCAGCTCTGCGTATAGTGCCGGATCGGCATTGTCGCCTTGCGGGCAATAGCCCGGCTTGTGCTGGGTCGAGACGACGAGCGCAGTGGCGCGCACCGGCTTTTCGTCGGCATATTCCAGCGTAACCTGGCTTTTGGCGTCCGGCTCGAGGAACGGCGCCGCGCCCGAATGCCGGTCAGCGGCCATGCGCTCGAGGATCTTGTGGCTGTAATAGAGCGTAGCGGGCATCAGACCGGGCGTCTCGTCGGTCGCATAACCGAACATGATGC
>NZ_JANYEK010000256.1 GCF_025363195.1 Sphingomonas sp. | reverse complement strand
GACCGGTCGTTATGTCGACGCGGTGACCGAGATCACCGCTGCCGGCACGCCCAACCGTCTCAACAGCCGCTTCTATGGCGACATCCAGTTGCTCTACACGCCGAGCATGCTCGATCGCCGGGTGACCCTGACCGCGGGCGTCAACAACGTCTTCAACCAGGATCCGCCAGCCTGCTTCAGCTGCACGGGCCCGAATTTCGACCCGACGACCTACGACGTACCCGGCCAGTTCGGCTATCTGCGCCTGTCCTACAAGATGTAGGACGGGCCAGGCTCCGCTCGATCCTCTCGGCGCCGGCGATGAACCTTCATCGCCGGCGCCGTTCGTTTGAAGCGGATCGCCAAAGTTTCCCTACCCGCCGCCAAAGCAAGCGTCGGTTGCGCGATGCGCCGCGCGGGACCACATCGCGGCCATGGCCAATCTTCTCGATCCCACCGCGCGTGGGCGCGTCATTCTCGTCGGTGCCGGACCGGGCGATCCCGGATTGCTCACCGTGCGCGCGGTCGAGGCGCTGAAACGGGCCGATATCGTCGTCCATGATGGGCTGATCGATCCCCGCGTGCTGGATATCGCACCCGCCACGGCGCAGCGCATTTCGGTCGCCAAGCAGCGCGCCCGCCACACCTTGCCGCAGGACGCGATCAACGCGCTGATCGTGGCGCATGTGAAGACCGGTGCGATCGTCATTCGCCTCAAGGGCGGCGATCCGTTCATCTTCGGGCGCGGCGGCGAGGAGGTCGAGGCGGTGCGCGCCGCCGGTCTGCCGGTCGAGGTGATTCCCGGCGTTTCGGCCGCGCTCGGCTGCGCGGCGGAGGCGATGCTGCCCCTTACCCACCGCGACCATTCTAGCGCGGTGAGTTTTGTCGCCGGCCAGTGCAAGGGGCTCGCGGATCAGGATTGGTCGGGCCTCGCCGGTCAGGGCCGCACACTCGTCATCTACATGGGCGTCGCCACCGCGACCGACATTGCCGACAAGCTGATGGCCGATGGCGTCGCGCCCGATATGCCGGTCGCGGTGCTGGAAAAGGGAACGCTTGCCGGGCACCGCGCGATCAAGACCCTGCTCGCCGATCTCGGCCCGATGGTTTCGCGCGAGAAGGTCGCGTCGCCCGCGATCATCGTTGTCGGCGAAGTCGTCGAGCTGAGCGATGCCGAGGATAAACTGGCCCGCTGGGCGCGCATTTCGGAGGCTGCCGCATGAAACTTCTGACCGGAAACGATCTGCCCACCGGCGACGTCATCTGGTGGACCGGCACTGGCTGGTCGCGCCATGTCGAGGATGCTGGCGATGCCGGCGATCGCGGCGAGGCGATCGGTCGCGCCGAGGAAAGTGTGCAGCGCGTGACGGGCCCCTATGTCATCGACGCGACGATGACCGACGCCGGGCCCCGCCCCGCCCATATCAAGGACCGCGTGCGCGCGCTCGGCCCGACGGTGCGGCCCGATTTGACATTGAAACCGGCGGATCCAAACGCCGGAAGCTGGGTAATTTGAGATGTATAAATACGACCAGTACGACCAGCAGATCGTCGATGATCGCGTCGAGGAATTCCGCGATCAGGTGAAGCGCCGCCTGTCGGGGCAGATCACCGAGGATCAGTTCAAACCGCTGCGCCTGATGAACGGCCTGTACCTGCAACTGCATGCGTATATGCTGCGCGTCGCCATCCCTTATGGCACGCTCGACAGCCGCCAGATGCGCATGCTCGCGCATATCGCGCGCAAATACGATCGCGATTACGGTCACTTCACCACGCGCCAGAACCTGCAATACAATTGGATCAAGCTGGAGGATGCGCCCGACATCCTCGCCGAACTGGCCACGGTCGAGATGCACGCCATCCAGACCAGCGGTAATTGCATCCGCAACATCAGTTCCGATCAATATGCCGGTGCCGCAGCCGACGAAGTGGCCGATCCCCGCATCTGGGCCGAATTGCTGCGCCAATGGAGCACGTTCCACCCGGAATTCAGTTATCTCCCGCGCAAGTTCAAGATCTGCGTGATCGCCGCCGATGAGGATCGCGCGGCGATGCGCCTGCACGACATCGGCATCCAGTTGTTGATGCGGGACGGTGTGCTCGGCGGCAAGATCTTCGTCGGTGGCGGCATGGGCCGCACGCCGATGATCGCGCCCGAAATCCGGGACTTCGTTACCGCCGACGATCTGCTCAGCTATGTCGAAGCCGCCCTGCGCGTCTATAATCGCTACGGTCGCCGCGACAATATATACAAGGCGCGGATCAAGATCCTCGTCCACGAAATCGGCGCCGACGAGTATCGCCGCCAGGTCGAGGAAGAATTCGCGCACGTCAAGTCGCTCGGGCTGGATCCGCCCAGGGCCGAGTTCGACCGCATCACCGCCTTTTTCGCTCCGCCCGCATTCGAAGCGGGTGCGCCGACTAAAATCGACCGCAGCGATCCTGATTTCGCGCTCTGGCTCGACCAGAATGTGAAGCCGCACAAGCAGCCGGGCTATGCCATCGTCAATATCAGCCTGAAGCCGACCGGCGGCATTCCCGGCGATGCATCGTCCGCGCAGATGGACCTGATGGCCGATCTCGGCGAACGCTACAGCTTCGACGAGCTGCGCGTTACGCATGCGCAGAATATCGTCCTCCCGCACGTCCGCCAAGCCGACCTCTACGCGATCTGGCAGCAACTCGACGCTGCCCGGCTCGCGCCGGCCAATCTCGACCTGATCAGCGACATCATCGCCTGCCCGGGTCTTGATTATTGCAGCCTGGCCAATGCCCGCTCGATCCCGCTCGCGCAGAAAATCACCGAACGGTATTCCGATCCCGCCAAGCAGCGCGAGATCGGCGAACTGAAGCTGAAGATTTCGGGCTGCATCAACGCTTGCGGCCACCACCATGCCGGGCACATCGGCATCCTCGGCGTCGACAAGAAAGGCACCGAAAACTACCAGCTCTCACTGGGCGGTTCGGGTGCGGAGGATGTCAGCCTCGGCAAGATCACCGGCCCCGGCTTCGATGAGGACGGCATCGTCGACGCGGTCGAACGCGTGACCGACACATACCTCGTCGTCCGGGAAGAGGGCGAACGCTTCATCGATACCTATCGCCGCGTCGGCATGGCCCCGTTCAAGGAGGCGATCTATGGGTGATTCCATCAAGGTGTCGGCGTCCACCGACGGGCTTCGGTTCCGCACCGACGAACCGCATGACGAACCCGCCGTCACGCTCGACGCATTCCTCGGACAGACCAACGCGACCGCCGTTCGGATCGAGGCAGGCGACGATGCCCGCGCGCTGATCCCGCATCTCGGACAGATCGCGCTGGTCGAGGTCAGCTTCCCGAGCTTCCGCGATGGGCGCGGCTATTCCGTCGCCCGCATCCTGCGCGAAGCTGGCTATACCGGTGAGTTGCGCGCGCAGGGCGACGTGCTGGTCGACCAATTATTGCCGATGCGCCGCTGCGGTTTCGACAGTTTCGCACCTGAAGCCGAGATCGACGCCGCCACCGCACAGGCAAGCCTGTCGCGCTACGAAAACTATTACCAGAAGGCCGCCGACGCCATAGTGCCGGTGTGGAAGAAACGTCATGGCTGAAGCCGCCCGTCGCCTCGATACGATCCACGTCACGCCGTTCACCAAGGTGGATGCGGCGGAGATGAATGCGCGCTTCGAAGGCATCGGCACGCACGACATGCTGGCCGAATTGCTCACCGGCGAACTCAAGGGCCGCATCGCCGCGGTGTCGTCATTCGGTGCGGAAAGCGCGGTGTTGCTGCACATCGTCGCGCAGATCGACCAGGACGTGCCGGTCATCTTCATCAACACGCAGAAGATCTTCGGCGAAACCCTGCAATATCGCGACGAACTGTCCGAGAGGCTCGGCCTGACCGACTTGCGCGTGTTCCGCCCCGATCCGCGCATCCTTGCCGCCAAGGACGCGACCGGCCTGCGCTGGAATTACGATCCGGACGGTTGTTGCGATCTGCGCAAGGTCGAACCGCTGCGTCGCGCGCTCGCCCCGTTCGATGCGTGGATTTCCGGTCGCAAGGGGTTTCAGGCCGGCACCCGTCAGACGATGCCGCGTTTCGAGGAGGACGAAGGTCGCCTCAAACTCAACCCGCTGGCGGATTGGGACAAGGACCGGCTCAACGCCTATTTCGCGGAGCACAAGCTGCCCCGCCATCCGCTGGAGGCCGAGGGCTATCCCTCGATCGGCTGCGCGCCCTGCACATCGAAGGTGCAGCCCGGCGAAGACCCCCGCGCCGGACGCTGGCGCGGCTGGGACAAGGTGGAATGCGGCATCCACGTCGCCGAGAAACCAGGCGAGGAACCGGTTTTCTAAAGCGCGATACGAAAGGCCAGTTCGGCACGACGATCATCAAGTTCGTGCGTGCCGGCGGAGATATCGCCTTCGGCCAGCGGGCGGCGGACCGACGCGGCGGACAGCATCCAGGTCAGGTGCCCGCGCTGGTCGGTCGCGGTCGCATTGGTCAGCGATACCCGCATAGCCTTCCCGAACGGCACCGCGCCGCCGACCTGTTCCGTTGTGCGCGAAAGAGCATCCCGCCGGCCGTGCGCCGCGTTGCTGGTATAATCCAGCACCAAAGATCCAAACGCGCTCCGTTCAAGACCGACGCCGAACGCCATCATGCTGCTGTTGAGCGACCGGCTGCTTCCGGGCAGCAAATCGATTCGACGTTTGACGCGCATGGCCGTCGAGAAGGCATGGAGCGAGAGCCCGTCCACGATATCCATCCCGGCATCCACCCCTGCCGCCAATATCGTTATACGATCCGGCGCGCGGAGCGCGGCCAAACCCTTTGGCGACGTGGTGCGCAGGCGGGATCCGCTGACCGCGAACACCACCGGCCCGGCCGTCACGCTGGCGCGCCGAGAGCGCACGTCCGATAATTTGTAACGATCCCGCATCGAGAGCAGGTGGGCCACGGTGGTCGGCACTATCACCGGGGCGGCATCGACCCGCCCGATCGTGATCGTGACCGGCGGCAATCTTTGATTGGGTGCCCGCTCCAGAGCGCTCGCCGCCCCGGAAATCGCTCCTGTTCCGATCGTGGCCATCGCCACGAGACTCAACGCCATCGTCCCCCGAACGCGCATGATATTTCCCCCGTTAGTTAACAGACGATTACCAAGGCGGCGATCCACAGCAAAAATCGCACCAAAAACGAATCTTTTTTGCGAAATATGCGCGCCGGGCGACGCGTCGTCATCCGGACTGGTGGGATTTACTGTCCGATCACGTTGGCTGCATCGCCTGTTTTCGCGAAGACGCCCGCCGATCGGGAAAGTCGGACCCTGACCGGCGTTAGCCCTTTTGCAATAACAGCGCTCCCCGGCGACGCTCGGGATTCGGTCACGCCGATCGTATCGGTCGTGGAAATCCCTTTCCAACCGAAACCCTCATGATCGACCCAGGCGTCCGCAAGAACCAAGACGGCCCGCAGGTCGCCCGCCCCTAAAAAGCGAATGCAGCGCCCAGCCGCGCATTCAACGGACGCAGCGGCGTCGTCTGGTCCCGCGTGGCAAACGTCAGCGGATTGCCCGAGGCGAAGCGATTGCCCCGCCCATTTGTCAAATTGTCCGCCAATAGCGAGATCGTGACCCGTCGCCGTGTCCACCCACCGCTCAACCCCAGCGTAACATAACGGCCTTGGCTGATGTCCAGCACATCGCCCGTGCCCAGGACCGATCGCCCGACATAGGTCGCCGATCCCCCGACGTTGAGCTTGCTCTCCCCGATGCGCCATTCGTAGCCAAGGCTACTCGTCGCTGCGAGCGCCGGGGTCTCGGGCAGCCGCCGATTGGCGGAAACCGAGGAATCGGCCAGCGGCCCCGTCACCCGGTTTTGCGTGTAGAGAAATGCCAGCTTCGCGCGCAGGCCGAGGATCGGCACCCAATCCGCCGTCCCTTCGAACGCCTGAATCCGCGCATTGCCGATATTGTCCGTGTACGGCAGCCCCCGCCGATTGACGAGATCGGCCTGGATATTCTCCCACCGCGCATAGGACAATGTCGCCTGTAGCGAGAGGCCGGTCGCTCCCTGCCGCAACCGCCGGAGCCCGAGTTCACCGACCAGAATTTTGTCCAACCGAAAATCGGCCACCCGGCCGACGCCACGCGCCACCGCGATGCCGCCGGTGCGATATCCGGTCTGCACTCGCCCGAACAGCGCCAGCCCCGGTCCAATCTTCCACGAAAACGCTGCGGTGGGATCAAGCCTTCTGGTCGATCGACCGCGTAAGAAATCTTGCGCGCGGGGCCGGAATGAAGGCTCGCCATCGGTGCGCGCCAGCGTCCCGCGCAAACCCAATGTCGCCGCAAAGTTGGGCAACAGCGCCACGGTCCCCTCGGCAAAAACGGAGGCGCTACGGGTGACGTTGGTCACGCCGATAATATCGGTGGGGTTTTTCAAAGCACCGGCGGCGCGGTTCTGTGAATCGCGATTGCTCAGCACGTTGAAGCCCGCGACCCATGACGTGCCATTCGCCGAAGAACGCGACAGCCGCATCTCGTGCGTCAGCAACAACTTGGAGCCCTCCGTCTGGTACACCGAGATGGGCGGTGGCTTACCGGATCCCGATGGAGGACGAAGCGTCGAGTCGAACAGGTCGTTCGAATGTGCATTGGCGGCCCCCGTCGCCGACACCAATTGCAACCCATTCTCCCAATCCTTGGTCACCACCAGCCGCCCGAGCACGATGTCGTTATGGAACGGCTGCGCGATATAGGATCGACGCGCCAGGGGGCCCGTCTTGCGATCGGCATATTGCGCATCGTCCACCTCAATCTGCTGGCCGAGGCCGCTGAGATCGACCTGCCAACCGCCACCCGGATCGACGCGTAGCGCCAGTCGTCCGCCGACGGTATCGGACTGGTTGATATTCTTCACGCCCCGGCCCGGATCGTCGATGTAACCACCATCGCGCGTGCGATATGCTGTGCCGCGCAGGCCGATCACATCCGATTTCAGTGGCAGGTTGATCGTTCCGCCAATATCGAAACCCGGCGCGCCACCCGCGGTCAACGTCGTCCCGCCTTCGATCGAGCCGCCGATCCGGGTGAGATCTGCGGGATTGGGCGTCAGGCGGATGACGCCGCCGATCGACCCGGTGCCGTACAAAGTACCCTGTGGCCCCTCCAATACCTCCACGCTCTGCATGTCGTAGAGCCGGATGCTGGGATCGGCACCGGAATAGCTGAGCTGGACGTCGCCGAAATAGATGCTCGCGGTCGATTGCGCGGCGCCTGCGAAGCTGCTGTCGGCGATGCCGCGAATGAAGATCTTGTTTCGCCCTGGGCCGAATTCGGTGGTCTGCAACACTGGCGCGGTACGCGCGATATCGCTCATATCCTGCGGCCTGCCGGAAATCTGCAGGACAGTGTCGTCGATCTTCGTCAGGCTGCCGGGATAGCGCAACAGGGCCACCCGCTGTTTGCTCGCAGTCACGATGATTTCCGGAGCAGGCCCGGAAACCACCGAGGCCGCTACCGAATGCACCGCGGGACGAAGCGGCACCACCGGTGCATCGCGCACGACGCGAAAGCTGCGGCCGTCCACCGCCAGAGCGTGATAGCCGCTCCCCTGCAATATCCGATCAAGCGCAGTACGTGGGGCGAGATCGCCCTCGATCCGGCGTACGCGAATGCGCGACAAACCGGGTTCCGTGCTGATGATATCCGCGCCCGTCTGGCGACCCAGCAGCACCAGCGCGTCGTCGAGGCTGGTGGCGGGGATCGCTACGTGTCGCTCGCGCGCCTGAGCCGACAGCGGCCCCGAAACGGACAGGGCAAGCACCAGTGCAATGACGCCGCCGGAACGGCTAGCGCGTGGCGCCCCGGCGCGAAAGAATCCATGTTTCACCGTGCCGACGCCATTCCACACCGATCAGCGCAGCCATATGCGGTATGTCATGCGCCGCGGTGCCCGTCATCTCGACCATGCCGGTAAATGGCTGCTGCGACAAGTCACCGACCAAGGTCACTTGTGTCCCATAAAGACGACGCTGCGTTTCGAAAACTTGCGCCAGCGGCTCGCCCGAGAAGCTCAACCGCCCCTTGCGCCAGCCACCGACCGTGTCGGGCGCGACAGCGCCCAGCGTCACCGAATGCGTATCCTCGCGCGCAATGAGCGAGTCGCCCGGTTTCAGAACGATTCCCTCGGCGCCGGGCTGGAACATCACCGATCCCTCGGCGACCTGTACGTCGAACCGCTGTCCGGACCGCACGACGTTGAACACAGTGCCCAGATCCTGCACCGAGAGACCGCCCGAGCGGAGCGTAAACGGCGCACCCGCATCATGATGAACCGTGAACGTCGCCTCGCCCGCTTCGAGCGCGGCGACGCGCGTGTCGTTGCGATCGAGCTTCAGGCGAGATCCGCCACTCAGTTCGATCCGCGTCCCATCGGTCAGCGCGATGGTCTGGCGCTGGCCCGGCGCGGTGTTGATCTCATAAGGCGCAGCGGCGCGCGGCAGTGCCAGCGGCACCAGCAACACGGCGATGGCGGCCGCGACGGCCGTGCCGCCCGCCCCCCATAACCAGCGACGGCGCACCGGAATATCATCATTCGCGGCGCGCAAGGTTTTAGGCAGGTCGAGCGGCGCGGCGGGCAGGTTTATGTCGAGCATCGCGACTCGATCATAAGCCTCGGCATGCGCCGCATCGGCTTCGAGCCACGCGACGAATTCCACCCAGGCACGCTCCGCCATATCGTTCTGGCGTACATGCCAGTCGATGGCTTCTGCCATGATCGTGTCGTCACTGCCCACGGTTCGGCTTCCCTTCATCACCTAGACGCCGCCGATCATCGTCACCCGCACTAAATATCTCGCAGGCCTCGTGTATCTGGCGGTAAGCACGTTGCAACAATTTCTCCACGCCGCTGACGCTGATCCCCAATGTCTCGGCGATCGCGCGTTGTGACTGCTCTTCGAAACGGAACATCCGCAGCGCGATGCGCATCCGGTCCGGCATGTCGGCCATCGCGCGTTCCACCGCGTTCAACTGCTCGCGCGCGATCAAGACGCGTTCGGCATCGGGCAGTTCCGCGGCCAGGGACTGCACATCGAGCCAGGCCGTGTCGCGCGCGCTGCGCCGCGTGGTCGCGATGCGCCGGTCGGTCGCAAGATTGGCGGCGACGCGGTACAGGAATCCCGCCGGCTGACCGATCGGCCCGACCGCCAGTTGGTCGATGCGCAACCACATGTCCTGCAGGGTATCTTCGGCATCGTCCTGATTGCCCAGTCGCGCGATCAGCAGGCGCAACAGCATCGGTCGTATCTCGAAGAAGATCGCTTTCAGGCCGTTGTCGTCGGTCATCCAAATCCCGTGTGGGTCGTCAGGCCGAGAAGGTCAGACCGTGAGCCGCGGCGAGTTCGGCGATCGGCAATGTGGCCAAAGCAGCCGCTTCTTGCAACCGTGCGCTGGCGATCGCATCGCCTTCGCGCCATCCCGCTCCGGGATGACACATCACCAGATGCCGCGCACCGGCGCGCTTCAGAAAACGTGGGAAGATCGCCGCGTAATCGCCGGCAAAGCCGTAATGCCCGGCGAACCCGTCATTGCAAGCCAGCCCTTGCGCCGCCGCCGCCGCGCGAAACCCGCGCGAATGATAGGCACTGGCCAGGGCCTTGCCACGAAACGGGCGGGCGAGCATCGCGCCCAGTCCATCCTCACAGGTGCGCAGCCACGCATTGGGGGCACGAGCGGCCGTTTCCGCCAGCACGATCTCGCGGATGCCGGGCAGCGCATGGCTATGCTGGTGGCCATCGACGAAATCCGGCGCGCGGCCCATCGCATCCTCGAAACGATCGAACTGCGCGGCGATTTCCTGCGCGATCTCGGCCAGCGGCAAATCCCCCCGGGCCGCCATCCGGCCGAGCGGATTGATCGCCGGCAGGTCTCCGCCGGGCGCAAGTCGCGGCATTGTCGTCACCGGTTTCTCACCCGTCAGGACGAGATGCAGCCCGATCGCTACCGTGTTCGGCAGGCCCACGAGCATCGCACTGTCCGCGCGCCAATTGGGCAGCACGGCCATGCAACTCGTCGCGTTGAGGCGGCCATTCGCGGCCAGTTCTGCGATAACGCCGCTTACCGCCGGCGAAAAGGCGAAGTCATCCGCACACAAGAGAAGTTGCGGCACTCATGGTCCTTCCGGCGCGTGACTCATTCGAAGTCAGCTGGAAAGCACGCTCGCGGATGCTCTGGCTGACCAATCGACGCGACCGCAGCCGCGACGCCAGAAAATCGTAGAAGAACCAGTCCCCTGCCCATGGCGCGAGCGCGCTGTACATCAGCCGCTCCACCAGCGTCCAGCGGATCGACGCCCGGTCGCGTTCGCGCGGCGACGGCGCGCACCACAGGTCTTGGCTATATCGCGTCTGGCCCAGCTTCATCATGCGGTGGATCACCTCGTGATCTTCCAGCACGAAACCCCAGAGATCGGCATCGAAGCCACCGGCCTTGCGCAACGCATCGGCGCGGAACGCCTGGCCAGCACCACCGGTATGGCACTGGCGCGGGAGCATCCGCGCAGCCGAACAGATCTTCGCGCCCAACTTGCGACGCGTCTTCGCATCGGCCTGTGCCTTAGCGTAATACGCGCCCGCGACGACGCAACCGTCCTGTTCCAGCAAGGCTTCGGCGGCGGCGAGATATTCGGGCGGATAGAAGGTATCGGCATCGCAGGTCGCGACGAATGGCGTGCGGACCCAACGCAGGCCCGTCTTCAACGCCTGCACCTTGCCTGGGCGGGATTCGGTGATCAGCAGGTAATCGAGCCCGAGCCGGTCGCACGTCGCACGCGCAATAGCGGCGCTGTCGTCGGTCGAGGCGTTGTCGATCAGGATGAGGCGCGCGGCGCGGCTCTGGACGGCCAGGCTTCCGATCGTGCGCGCGAGCAGATCCCGTTCGTTGAAAAACGGCACCAGCACGCTCCACGCCGGACGCACAACGAGATCGAGCGCCGTGCTTCGGGCGAACGGGCTGTCCGGGCAGGCATCGAGATCGAGCAACATGCGGGCGTTCCATCACCGGTGAAAGATGCCGGAGGGTTGCAACCGGGGTGTCGCGGGCATCGACCGGACGGCCATCGCGCCGCCCGGTCGCCGCCAGATGCCACCCCCCGGCAACCTCCTGCATCACGGCTAAGACGATGCCGACGCAACGGACCCGCACAAATAGGTTAAAACTTTTTTTACGCTGAAACCGTCCGTTCGCCGGCAACACTGCGCATCTCGCGCAGCGCGCTTTCGGCCAGCCCGAATATGCCGAGCACACTGCCGACCACGACATGCATCGCCACCATCAGCGTCGCCATCATCGTCATCAGCGCGGGCACATCGGCGTGCTGCCCGAGCAGCGCAACCGCCATTCCGGCGAACACCAGTTCCTTGTTCGACACCAGGGGCAGGCGCGACACGAGCAGCTTCATCGCGGAGAAGATCAGCCACCACAATATCGCGATATCCGGCAGCGCGAGGTGCCACAGCAAGGCGGTCAGCCCGATCGTCAACGTCGCCCGCACCGCGTGGATCAGGCCGATCGCCCGCAGGTCGACGCGCGGCAGGCTGAACAACCGGCCCCGCAGCGTTACCGCGACGATCGGCGGCGCGAGCATCACGCACAAAGATAAGGCCGCCGCCCAAAGCGGGATACCGATGTTCAACGCGCCGATAAACGGCGCGGCGGCCAGGGCGACCAGGATCGTTGCGCTGTTGCCGACAACCGCGGACAGGATCGACACGTCTTTCACCGCGCCGAACGCGGCACGCCCGGCATGCCCTTCCCGACGTGCCCAGGCGAACAGATACGCCTCTCCGACATAACCCATCAGCAACTCGTTACCGATCGTCTTGCGCGCGAACACCGCAATGCCGGATACGGGCACATTCCAGAGCCGGTGATAGATCGCCCAGTCGCACAGGACCGGTGTAGAATAGGCGATGACGAACACCAGCCAGAAGGCCGGGTTGTGCGGCACCAGTTCGAGCACCGCACGCCAGTCCAAAGCACGCAATTCGATCAACGCGCCACCCAGCACGGCCAGCGAAATGGCCGGCGCACCGAAGCGGACCAGAGAGCGCATCACCGCCGCGACCGCCGGCAGCTCGAGCGCCCGGCGCGCCAGCGCGACACCGCGTGCAACCATGTTCGGAAAGATCTTTGCCATCGAACGCAGACGATACGATACGGTGCAATCCTCAGTCGCACGCGTCAAATGAATCGCGTCTCCCCCGGAAATTCGATCATCGGTCCGATCGCTCGACCGCGCAGTGCGGGATTGGGGCCGCAATGTCGTCTATCTGAAGAAGGATCGCGCCCTTCTGCGACCGGGCGATCCACGGGGCGTTCCACAGGGAGTTTGCAGTGATGAAGTCGGGCATGATGCCGGGACTGGTGGTTGGTTGCCTGCTCGGTGCGGCCACACCGGCGGTGGCCGACGTGACCGGCGATGTGCAAGCCTGTTCGAACGGCCAGGGGCCGGCGATCCAGGCCAATATCGTCGGCCTGAAGGATAATCGGGGCGAGGTTCGGCTGGAACTCTATCCCGCCACCGAGGCAGATTTCCTGCGCGACGATCACGCCCTGATGGCCGAAGGCAAGGTGTTCCGCCGCGTCCGGGCGCCCGCGCCGACGGGCGCGTTCACCATGTGCATCAAGGTGCCTCGCCCCGGCCGATACGCCCTGCTGTTCAGCCACAATCGCGGCGGCAAGGACAAGTTCGACCTGTGGCACGACGGCGCGGGTTTCCCGGGCAATGCGATCATGGGCCGATCACGCCCGACCGTCACGGTGGCTGCGATCGACGCCGGTGCCGGCGTGACCGTAACGAACATTCGCGTGCAATATCTCCGCGGCCTGCGCGGCTTCGCCCCACTCGATCGATGATCGCCACGGCCTGGAGGTAAAGGCGCCTCAGGGTTCCGTAGGAGATGTTGCGGAGGCCGGCTATTTCAAAAACTGGCCAGTTCAGAAACTGGCCCGTTCGGAAACTGGCCCGTTCGGAAACTGGCTGGGGCGGCAGGGGGCCCAGCTAACGCTCTCAGCAGCAAAGAACCGCAGAAGCCCATGGGTTCGTCACCACAGATCGAAGGACTTGATACACTTTCCATACACAGAGGCAAGCGCTTCCGGTGCCACTCGTCACCATTCGTATGCGCAACCGAGGGCGCGCAGCATGTTGACGGCTGTCGAACGACCGCAGTCCCCAGGGTGTTTGATCCCACAGTTTGATGGTGCGATCCTTTCGTTGGAATGGAAGGAAGCCTTATGGGACAGATACGTCACGGGAGCGCCACGACCACGCACGCTGTCAGAGCAGCAATACAGCGATCGCAAGCTTTGCTCTCGGCGCTGAGCCGAGAGCTGTGGATAGGCGTCGAAACGGGACCCCCGCCCAAATGCGGCTGACACCATATGTGGACGGCCTCTTCCCTGCAAGGCAGTCGCAGTGATTTGATCTAATCGCATGCGTCCATATGTCCGGCCTTTGAGTGCGTCCGCACATGAACGCTGGCCAAGATGGTTTCCGCGACGAGCATTCCAAACAGATCCACGACCACAAAGGGCCATTGGTATTATCGGAGTGTTGCTCGTCCCAGATCGATTGATCACACCATCTGCTATTCTTGCAAGTTCAGGCATCAGGTCAGCACGTCAGCGTCAATAATTGCTCGCCGTGACTGACTGATCTCAGGCGGCGCATGCCTGGGCCGGCAGCGCCACGTTCCGTTGATAAGCTTCTCCGCTCATCATCATCTTCCACGCTATGCGCGCGATCTTGTTGGCCAAGGCCACCGCTACAAGCTTCGGCGGCTTGCGCTTCAGCAATTCCAATAACCAGGGCGTGGCATTTTTTCCACGCCCCGTTCTCACATGCTGGAGGAGAGCCGTCGCTCCGACGACAAGCGTGGTTCGGAGCATCTCGTCGCCTGCCCGCGTAATGATACCGAGCCTGCTCTTTCCCGCAGTCGAATGATCTTTCGGCGTTAGCCCCATCCATGCTGCAAACTGGCGACCAGATGTGAAGAGTTCCGGCGCTGGCGTTTTCATCATCAGCAAGCATGCGCCGATCGGCCCAACGCCAGGGATTTGCGCCAGACGACGGCTGCACTCGTCGGCGCGGTGCCACTTCATCAGCTTCTCATCGATGGCGGCGAGCTGCTCGTTTAGTTGCCGGTATTCCTCGGCATGGGAGGCGAAGAGCTCTCGCGCGAGCGTAGGCACGGCTGGATCGATGGCAATTCGGTCGAGCAACGGCTGGATCTTGCAAATTCCTTTCGCTGCGGTGAGCCCAAATTCGGCGGCGTAGCCTCTAATCGCGTTGGCCAGTTTCGTCTTGCTTCGAACCAACCTCTCGCGCATCCCTATCAACATCAACGAGGCTTGCTGCTCGGCGCTTTTCACCGGCACGAAGCGCATCGTCGGGCGGCTCATGGCCTCGCAAAGTGCCTCGGCGTCCGCCGCGTCGTTCTTACCCCGTTTCACGTAAGGCTTCGATAACTGGGGTGCGATCAACTTCACCTCGTGGCCAAACTTCGCCAGCAGTCGCGCCCAATGATGGGAACTGCCGCAGGCCTCGATCGCAATGATCGTCGCGGGAAGCTTCTCAAAGAACGTGATCATTTCAGAGCGACGGAGTTTCTTGCGCAACACCGGCTGCTCGGCCGCATTCACGCCATGCAGCTGAAAAACATGTTTTGACGTATCCATACCGATTCGGATAATTTGCTCCACGGACGGTCTCCTTGTTTGAGATTCCAACAACCTCACTCTGGCACATCGCGATGCCGTACGGAGGCCGTCCACCCCAACAGATTCACTGATCAAAACCCCTAAGCCCAAGTTCGCAATCCGATCGACATGATTTTCGAGGGCTGCTCGACCAGCTTGTTCCAGGCGTCGCAGCAGTGATCGACGATCTCGTCGTAGGAGCCGAACACGCGGTTCGACAGCCAGTTATCGCGCATGAACTGCCAGATATTTTCCTGCGGGTTTAGCCGAGACGATAAACGGCCTCTACAAGGCCGAGGTCATCCATCGCCGTGGACCATGGCGAT
>NZ_JANYEK010000237.1 GCF_025363195.1 Sphingomonas sp. | reverse complement strand
ACGCGCAGATCGGGCGCATCGACATGCGCGCTGTCGATCACATGATCCGCCGCATCGGCGCTGCTCGTATTTGCCGGCGCGAAGGCCATGATCGTCTCTCCCAAAGTTGGTTTCTGTTCTATCGTCGCGGTTCGCGCCGTCCAGCCCGAACCTGACAGGACAGAATTTCGGCGAGCGGACTTGCCCGTTGCCACACGAAGAAGCCAGGTTCTACTATCGTGCTGACGATCGGCGTCCCGGCGCCCTTGCTCCCGCCCGAATGCATGACGGAGGCGAAATTACGGCGGGGAAACAGCGCGTGCGCGGCCATCGCCTGTTGCAGATAAACGGAGAACGGCAGAACGGCGCACCGGCGGCCGCTGTGCCTCGTGCCACCTTTGGGGTATCGGAAGCGATTATGGACTAACGGCCAATTGATCCGCTGCAAGATCCAATCGCGTCGCGAATTTTTTTAACATTCAGTGCTTGCAAGTCCCATATTCGGGGCGCACGAACCAGCTCGGAAACCGCGGGGTTACTCCCGGGGCCAAGCTGCCACCGTAATGGGGAGCGCGGAATTCTTGCAAACGGTTGCACTAAGCTCTGTGGCCGCTTCCCTGAAACGGGAAAGGCGTGCGACCCAAATCGATCGGCGCGATCGGGGTTCGTTAACTGTCGGCGCTCAACTCACGCCCCTGGATGCAAACTGTCCAGATGGTCTTTCCCAACCCCGTATTTTTCCTCGATCATCGCCATACCGTGCCCGACATGCGCTGCGATCGCATGGTCGCCCGCTTGTTCGAGGGCGCGACACGCTTCCTGCAACAAAGAATAAATTCGCAGGGCGTCCATTTTCGTCTCCGTCTGGGCATTTCGCGGCAAGAACATCCTTGACCCCTATCTCTACACACGCTCCCCGAACATCGGAACAAGCAATCTGCGAATCGACTAAACGTCGCACTGCCGGTTTTTCTCCTTTAGCACCGGCGCGTAGCAAATGGACGCAGACAAGATCTTTTTTGTTCATCAGCGTCCGGGCAGAACTTGGTCTTTGGACATCGTCATGGACCGTTACAGCAACCGCGATCATAACGTCGCCACGGATCGGGGCCGGGCCGATTATCCTGCGACGCGGCGAACGACGGACGCAGCGTGAACGGAGCGGTTCCGGGATAAATTTGTTGAACAAAGACGTTGAAAAATCGAACGCCATTAGAAATGAAGGTATGCAAGGTTAACAAATATCTGTAATTATCAGATATAAGATGGCAAACTGAGACGATCGAAGGAATATTTGACCGGGGGCGGTCTGTGTTGTTTTGATACGGATGGAGCTGACAAGGGATGGAAACAGTCGAAGACCTGATCCGGGATTTCAGCGCGAAGCTGGGCAGCATCGCGGGCGAGTTCGGCACGCGCGCGGATCAGATCATCTCGTCCGGGCGCGTCGAAATGCAGTCCGCGCCCGATGGCCCGCCTGATCTTGTGGCCCGGGCGCGCAGCATCGTTGCGTCCCGCAAGGCGCGGCGGAAATTCTTCCCGGCCGATCTGTTTCATGAGCCCGCCTGGGAAATGTTGATGAGCTTGTTCATCGTCTACGAAGGCGAGCATACGATGAACGTGAAAGCCCTGGTATCTTGCAGCGACGCCCCTGCGACGACCTCGCAGCGCTGGATCGATCATCTCCACAAATCCGGCCTGATCGACCGCGTGACCGATACGATCGATCGTCGTCGCATCGATATCTCGCTCAGCGAACGCGGCCACGACGCGATGGTGCGATATCTGAGCGACGTGGTGGTCAGCTGAGTCGCGGCGAGCATTTCCGATCGCGATTGAGATGGCCCGCGGTCTGGATCTGGTCTCCACCATTCTGGTCGACGAGTGGCCCGACGTAACACCATTCCGACCCGCTCAATCGCCGCCGCCGTGCCGGAATATCGACCCACCACATTTACCTGACCGCCAATAGCGAGCGAGTTTGCGTTTCCGCAGGCAGTTCGCAAAAGCGAATAGCACCAAGGCTCCAAGGATCAGTTGTGGAATGCCCAGCGCAAGGTCTTCGCCAACCCCAGCGTGCCCGCTGCCACCAAAGGCCTTCCGAGCGTGGAGGCTTCCAGCCCGTGCAACTCGCGCGCCCAGCGTGGCAGCAGATCGACTGCGGCCTGAAAGGTCATCGCCTGTACCGGCTGCGCGGCCAACTTCGGCGCACGTTGCGACAGGACGAGGCGCGCCACCTCGCGGGTGCGGGCATCGACCTGCAATTCGGGGCGCATCTCGCCAATCAGCGCAAGGGCACCAGCTTTGGTCGTCGGAACTGGTTCTGCACCCAATGCGCGCGCGATCAACGCGGTTTCGGCAAAATACCGGTCCTGATCGGCGATCGACATCGCCGGATTGCCATAAGCCAGCCATGCATCGAGGAAGCTGGTCATCTCCGTCACATGGACCCAGGCGAGCAGGCGCGGTTCGTCCGCGCGGTACGGCGTGCCGTCGGCCAGCATGCCGGAAACGCGGGTGTGGATCGTCCGCACTCGGTCGATCGCGCTTGCCGCATCGTCGCGCGCGCCGAACGTCGTCACCGCAATGAAGCGCGCGGTGCGCCGCAGCCGCCCGAGCATGTCGTGGCGGAATTCGCTATGGTCCCATACGCCCGCCAGCACCGCCGGGTGGAGCATCTGCAACAGCAACGCCGCGACCCCGCCGACCATCATCGTCGTCACGTCGCCATGGACTTTCCATGCGGCGGATTGCGGCCCGAACAGGCCGTCGTCGCGCCGCTGCACGGGCTGCTCGCCGCGTGCCCGGTCGTTGAATAATGCGCGAACCTCGCCCACGAGGTGGCGTTTGAGGCGGTCCCGCAGCGGCATCACTGCAGCCCCAGCCGTTTCTCGAGCCAGCGCGCAGCCTGATCGGGGCTGGCCTTGTCGTCGTCGCGATCGACCTGATAATTGGCCTCGCGCATCACCTCGACCGGGATGTGCCCGACCAACGGCGCCAGTGCGGCGGCGAGGCGCTCGTCCTGCGCGCGGCCTGGCGCGATGAGCAGGATTGCATCGTAGCCGGGGATGGCGCGGCGCGGATCGCCCAGTACCGCCAGATGCTGCGCCGCGATGCGCCCGTCCGACGAAAAGGCCGAGATCACGTCGGCCTGTTTGCTGTCCAACGCGCGGTACATGAAGGTCGGGTTATAAGCATGGGCGGATTTGAACTTCAGCGGATAGGCGTGCCGCACGGCCGCCCATTCGGGCCGTTCGAGGAATTCCAGATCGGAGGCGAAGTTCAAATCGGGCGATATGGCAACCAGATCGCTTAGCGAGGCGATGCCGCGTTTCTGCGCATCCGCGCTGCGCATCGCAAAGGCATAGGCATTCTCGAACCCCAATGCGCCGAGCAGCTTCACCCCCGAAGTCTTGCGCGCCCACTCCGCGATCTGGCCCAGCATCGCAGCGCGCGTGGGCACGTCGCTGTGGTGCATTTCATTGGCCCAGATCGTGCCGGAATAATCGACATACACGTCGATGTTGCCGCTTTTGAGCGCACCGAACACCACGGCCGATCCGAGTCCCTCGCGGTAGCGCACCCGGTAGCCCGCGCGCTCCAGCCGGTGGCCGATGAGCCGGGCAAGGATATATTGCTCGGAAAAGCCCTTGGCGCCGATGGTCACGACCTGCCCGTCCCCGGCGCGCGGCCATAGCGGGGCGAGCGCGAAGACCACGCCGACTCCCAGAAATGCGGCGGCGATCCAAATCTGCGCGCGGCGGCGGTGACGGATACCGTGTTCTATGACGCCGAGCAGCGCATCCACCGCCAGCGCAAGCGCGGCGGCGCTAAGGCAGCCGGCAAGGACCAGCGCCCAATTCTGTGTCTGCAATCCCGCGAAGATCATATCGCCAAGGCTCGGCTGGCCGACCGTGGTGGACAGCGTCGCCGCGCCGATCGTCCAGACGGCGGCGGTCCGGATACCCGCCATGAGCACCGGCGCGACCAGCGGCGCCTCGACCAGCCGCAGCTTCTGCCCCGCCGTCATGCCGACGCCGTCTGCTGCCTCGATCACCGCCGGATCGAGCCCGGTCAGTCCGGTGACGCCGTTCCTGAGGATCGGCAGCAGGGCATATAATGTGAGCGCGAGCAGGGAGGGCAGGAAGCCGAGCGCGGGAATGCCTCCGCCGACCAGTGTCGAAAGGGACAGCAATAGTGGATAGAACAATGCCAGCAGCGCCAGCGACGGGATCGTCTGGACAAGGCTCGCAAACCCCAACGCCACACGGGCAACGCCGGCATGCCGCGCCGACCATACCGCCAGCGGCAGGCTGATGAGGAGGCCCAAAACCAAAGCCGATGCCGCCAGCAGCAGATGCGCGGCGAGCAGATCGGGCACCCGGCCCATCGCTTCCATGAACGCGTTCATGATTCGAGCGCCCGCAACCGGCGGCTCTGTTCGCGCGGCACAGCGACCAAGGCATCCGCTGCCGCGCCACCCTTTCCGGCGATCAGATCGCGCGGGCTCGCGTCGGCGACGACCCGCCCTCGCTCCATCACCAGCACGCGGTCGGCGAGCAGCAACGCCTCGGCCATGTCGTGCGTCACCATGATCGTCGTCAGTCCGAGCCGGTCGTGCAGCGCGCGTATGCTAGTGCCGAGTTGGTCGCGGGTGACGGGATCGAGCGCGCCAAACGGTTCGTCCATCAGCATCAGCCCGGGTGCCGGGGCGAGCGCGCGCGCGACGCCGACACGCTGGCGCTGCCCGCCGGACAAAGCATCTGGCAAGCGACGGGCGAACTCGCCCGGCAGATCGACCAGGGCCAGCAACTCCGCGACCCGGTCCCCGGTCGCCTTCGCCCCCGCAATGCGCAGGCCGATGGCGATATTCTCACCAACGTCCATGTGCGGGAACAGCCCGACATTCTGGAACACATAGCCGATCCGGCGGCGCAACGCATAGGGTTCGGCGAGCGTGACGTCTTCGCCGCCGATCGTCACGCTGCCGCTGCTTGGTGCGACCAGCCTGTTGACCGTCTTGAGTAACGTCGATTTGCCTGACCCCGAAGCACCGACCAAGGCGACGAAACTGCCCCCGGCAATTTCCACCGACACATCCTCCACTGCGACGGCCGCGTCGAAACACTTGGTGATGCGGTTGAAAGCAACGGTGGGTCCGGGAGAATCCTGTGACATTGCGGCGGTTGTGCGGGACGGCACGGCGGGCGTCAAACGATGTTCGACTGGCGTGAGCGGTCCACATGCCAGTGCCCGGGCCTTCGCCGTGGAACGGCTGGTCGGAACGATGCGCTACACCATCCGGTACGCCCAGGTGCCGAGCTCGGTTCTATTGCGCGGATCATTTATCGAATATACGGTATGGGAAATCGAGGAGATATACAGATGGCGTCCGAACAGGCGATCTTCATCACCGGTGGCGGTTCCGGCATCGGCCGCGCCGTCGCGCAATTGTTCGCCGCGCGCGGCTGGCGGGTCGGGCTGGCCGACGTCAATGCCGTCGGGCTGGCCGAAACGACGGCGCTGCTCCCCGCCGGCCTGTCGAGCAGCTATGAAATGGACGTGCGGGACCGCGCTGCCTGGGTGGCCAGCCTCGATGCGTTCACCGCGACCAGCGGCGGCCGGCTCGATGTGCTGTTCAACAATGCCGGGATCGGTTCCGGCGGGCCACTCGCCGAAACCGATTTCGCGGAAATCGACCGCGTCGTTGCGATCAATCTGGTCGGGGCGCTGAATGGCGCGCGGATTGGCTATGCCTATCTCGCCAAGACTCCGGGATCGTGCCTGCTCAACACGGCATCCGCCTCGGCGATTTACGGTTCTGCTGGCCTCGCGCCCTATTCCGCCACCAAGTTCGGCGTGCGCGCGATGACCGAGGCGCTGGACGGCGAATGGTCTGCAGTGGGGATCAAGGTGCGGGATATCGTTCCCGGCTTCATCGATACGCCGCTGTTGCAACGCCCGGTCGAGGGATCGAACCGGTCGATCCGCGAGACGGTGACCAGCGCAGGGCTGGAACTGACCTCCGCCGAAGATGTCGCGCTCGCCGCCTGGGCGGCAGTGCATGGTGACAAGATCCACACCTATGTCGGCAAGACGGCGCACCGCATGGCCTTCGCCGCGCGCTGGATGCCGGGCAAGCTGCGCAAGATGATGCGGCGCGGATTGGATGCGCAAGAAGGATAGGGCATCGCGCTGTCCTACACATCATCGCGGCGATATGCCGTTGCGCATGATGCCGAGGCGCTTGCCCCTTCCGTTCGATTCATAACCCGACGTGCCACGATCGCTTCCGGCACGCGACCGTTCCGAAACGTCGATATCGTGTCGACATTTTCAACACTCGCGGTTGGAAACCACGGAAAACCGGGCTTTACTCGACCAGCGCGTCGATCGCCTCGGCCATGTCGACGTCACGGTGCGACAGGCCGCCGGCGTCGTGCGTTGTCAGCAGAATCTCCACCCGGTTCCAGACGTTCGACCATTCGGGATGATGTTCCGATTTCTCGGCCAGCAGCGCCACCCGCGTCATGAAGGCGAACGCTTCGCTGAAATCGGTAAAGGTGATTGTGCGGGTGATCGCGTCGCGGGCTTCGTCATAATCCCACTCGTCCAGTGCATCCAGGGCTTCGGCACGCTCGGCCTCGCTCAGCGGTTCGATTGCCATGGCCGTCCTCCTGCTGGCGCGGCGCGCGCCTTGGCCTTATGCATATCCGATGGACGTCCCCAATCAACCGTTTGCTCCGAGCCTGCAGGCGATCGAGGAAATTGCGCTTGCCACCTTGGAGGGGTTGCCAGCGGAATTCCGGGCGCATCTCGGCGATGTCGTGCTGATCGTCGAGGATTTCGCCGATGACGAGACCCTGGCGGCGCTTGGCATCGAACATCCGCTCGATCTCAGCGGCCTGTATCACGGCCGACCGGTGGGGGAAAAATCATCGAGCGACTCTGGCCCACCGCCTGACCGCATTCACCTGTATCGTCGCGCGATCCTCGATGAATGGATCGAGACCGGGGTGGGCCTCGGTGATCTCGTCGCGCATGTCATGATTCATGAAATCGGCCACCATTTCGGCCTGTCCGACGATGACATGCATGCGCTGGAAGACGTGGTCGCTTGAGCGCCATGCTCGCGTTCGACGGTGTGGCATGCGCGCGGGGCGGGCGCACGCTCTTCGCCGACCTCTCCTTCACTTTGGCATCCGGCGATGCGGCATTGGTCATCGGGCCGAATGGGATCGGTAAATCGAGCCTTGTGCGGATCGCCGCCGGTCTGCTGTCGCCGATATCGGGTGTCGTTCGCGTGGAGGGCGAACGCGCAATACTGACAGAGGCCAGTGCACTCGACCCCGAAGTGTCGCTGGTGCGCGCGTTGCGCTTCTGGGCCGGGATCGACCGGCGGACGGACATGGTCGACGAGACGATGGCCGCGTTCGATCTCGGCGCGCTGGCCGACATTCCCGTGCGCTTGCTCTCGACCGGACAGCGTAGGCGCGCGGGGCTGGCCCGCGTGATGGCGAGCGGCGCAGACCTGTGGTTGCTCGACGAACCTGCCACCGGGCTGGACGAATCTGCGATGGCCATGCTGGAGGCAGCGATCGCCGTCCATCGCGCGCGCGGTGGCCTCGCCATCGTAGCGACACATGCCTCCCTCGCCATCCATGCTGCGCAGCATATCGACCTCGGCCAGGCCAATGTGGTTGCTCCAGCATGGGCTTGATGGCGGCCCTTATTGCACGGGATGTGCGGCGGGCTTTTAATGGTGGGGGCGCGACGTTGGTCGTGGCGTTCTTCCTGCTCGCGACGATCCTGTTTCCTTTCGCGATAGGGCCGGATGCAAAGTTACTCGCGCAGGTCGGCGGTGGGGTAATCTGGGCCGCAGCGCTGCTCGCTGCCCTGATGCCGGTCGAGCGGTTGGTCGCGCCGGATGCCGATGCCGGCGTGCTCGATCAACTGGCGGTGCGGGGCGTGAGCATGGCTGGCGTGGCGACGGCGAAGATCGTCGCGCACTGGATCTGCTTTGGGCCGCCGCTGATGCTCGCGGCGGTGGCGGCGGCAGGATTGCTCAATCTATCGGGCACGACGTTGCTGAAGGTGGAAATTGGCCTCCTGATCGGTACGCCGGGGCTGGCTGCGCTGGCGGTGGCGACCTCCGCATTGGTCGCCGGGGTGCGTGGCGCAGGGGCGGTCGCGGGGCTGGTCATGCTGCCGCTCGCGGTGCCGTTGCTAATCTTTGGCGCGGGGTCGATCGACGGCGGAACTGGCTCGGTGAAATTGCTCGCCGCCGTCAGCCTGTTGCTGATCGCCGGTGCGCCGTTCGTCGCCGGGGCCGCGATGCGCGCGACGATGGACTGACGCCCCGCTTATCGATCGTGGAGCCTGGTCAGCGAGATACCGGCCAGGTTCTGTGCGCGTTTGATATAGCGGATCGGAAGACGTTCGTCGCCGGCGAGCGCGTGGAATTCTGCGATATGGCGCAGGCCGGCGCCGCGACATTTGAAGATGCCGTTGGCCTGTCCGATCACCGCGGCCGAATCGCCAAGCAGCACGAAATCGGTCAGCTCGCAGTCTCGGGCGAGGCGCAACGCGTGGATCAGCGCGAGCCATTCGGCGTCCATGCTGGTGCCCCAGCCGAGATCTTGGACGACATGCTCTTGTCCGGCGATGACGATCGCAATCTCCATCGCGCCCGGATTGGGCCGGCAGCCTCCGTCGAAGAAAACTTTAGTGCGCATCACGAAACGCTGCGCCGGCCGGGCGGCAGAATCAATCGTTGGCGAGCATCGACGCGAGGGCGGGGGTGATATGTTCGCATGTTTCGCCTTCGTCGCAGGTCACAAAGCGTGCGGCGATGTCGTTAACCGTGGCGAGGGCCAGCCCGCCTTCAGGCCCCAGCACGGTCAATGCCGTCGCCCAAGCGTCGGCAACGAGTGCGGAACTGTGGATCACGCTGGCCGAGACGACGCCATTGGCGGTGGGCCAGCAGGTCCGTGGATCGAGCGTGTGCCCGCCGCGTCGATAATCGCCCGAGGTTGCCACGGCGAGGCCGTGCAGCGCGATCCGCAAGGGTGCGAGCGTGAGGCCGGGCGGCACTTCGAGATCGACCCACCATGGCTGGCCATCGGGCCGGACGCCGCGCCCGACCAGTTCGCCGCCGATTTCGACCAGCGCATGCGTAACACCCATCTCGGCCAGCAGATCGGCGACCGCGTCGACGGCATGGCCCTTCGCTATCCCCGACAGGTCGAGCGACAGGCCGCCGGGCTGGCGCAGGCGACGGTCGGCATGGGTAAAAGTCAGGCGTTGCCAGCCTGATGCTTTAAGCGCGGTATCGATTTCCTCGGGTTTTGGGGGGTGATCGACCGGCACGGGGCCGAAGCCGTGGAGATCGACCAGTCGTCCGATCGTGGGATCGAATGCGCCGCCGGTCGCCTCGGCGATTTTTAAGGCCGCCGCCATGACGTGCGCGAAATCAGGCGGCAGGATGGTTTCGCTCCCACCCGCCGAACGGTTGAAACGCGACAGCAGCGAGTCCGGCGCCCAGTGACTCATTTCATCGATTATTTCGGCGAGTCGCGCCACGATCGCAGCCTGGATCGACGCTGCCGTCACCCCGATCGCCAGCACCACACGGACGTTCCAGCGCGTCCCCATCGTCTCGCCGCCGAGATCGGTGATCGTCGCGCCCGGCTCCAGCCCGGCGAATGCCGCCGGGGAGATCCTTGCGGGCAGGACGATTCTTGCTGCACCGGGCCTTAGCGCATCGGGCCTTAGCGCATCGGGCCTCACCGCGTCAGGCATGTCACGGCGTCAGTACTTCTAGCGTGGTGATGTAGCTCATCCGCCGCTCGGTCGCGCGCGGGGTGGTGGTTTTGGCGTCCGTCGCGGTGGCGTTCAGCCAATACATGCCAGCGGCCGGCCATTTCACGCTCAGCACGCCGTCGGCGCCCGTCGTCAGCTCCATCGCGCCCTCATCGTTGCGGTAACGCTTGCCGCCGGGGATGA
>NZ_JANYEK010000112.1 GCF_025363195.1 Sphingomonas sp. | reverse complement strand
TAGCTTCTTCTGGACCATCGGCGCGGTGTTGATCATCATCTTCCCACCGTTGGTCAAAAATCTGCTGACCACCACGCAGGAGGTTGCCAGCCTGTTCACTGCTACCTTGTCGGTCGGCATCGCGATCGGCTCGGTGGTCATCAATACATTGCTTAAGGGCAAGATCTCGGCGAAATACGGTTCCGTCTCGGTCATCGCGATGGGCGTCTGCGTCGTGTTGTTCTCGGTGCTCGTCCGCACGTGGACACCCGCGACAGGCGGACATTTCTATGACTGGAAGGATTTCATCGCCCAGCCGCTGGCCATTCCGCTGATGCTCAGTCTGCTGGCAATCGCCGTGACCGGGGGCATGTTCGTCGTGCCGCTCTACGCCTTCCTGACGACGACGGTGACCAAGGACCAGACCGCGCGTACTGTGGCGGCGAATAACGTCGTCAATTGCACCGCGATGACAATCGGCGCCATCGCGGTGATCTTCATTTCGCATCTGGGCGTCACGCCCGAGAACATGTTGCTGTTGGTCGCCGCGATGTGCGTGATGGCCGCCTGGCTCGCGCAGAAACTGCATCTCGCCTGCGATTAAGAACGCGCACCTGGCCCCCGGATCGCCAATTACCCGGTGCCGATCCGTCCGGAAATGATCCACGTTCTGCGCTAGTGCGCAGAGCCGTAAATCTCCCGGCAACTATTTCCGAGATGGTCCGTACTTTCCGCAACGTCTCCGCGCCCCGTGGCGACGATCAGGGGAGATCATGATGAAGTCATATCTGGCATTGGCAGCGTCCATCGTCGCACTGGCGGCGAGCCCCGCTTCGGCGGCACAATATGTGTTCTCCTTCCAGACCAACACGGCAGCCGGTTCGCAGCTGTTCGGTGGCCCGGCGACGGGTAGCGGCATCTTCACCACCTCGGACGTTTCGACGCAGGTTGGCGGGCAGACGGCATTCCGCATTCTCAGCATCTCGGGCACGGTCAACGGCTCGGCCATCGTCGCTCCCACGACGGCGGGGGGTTACGGCAATTACTTCATCACAGGGCCGTTCTTCCTCGATGGGTCGGGCGTGAACTTCAGCACGGCCTCGGGAACGAGCGTCGCGTTCTTCAACCAGAGCAATAACGGGCTCTACCGCATCAACACCCTGAACCCGTTCACGTCATCATATCTCGTGGCCACTTCGAGCGCGGTGGCCGCCGTACCCGAAGCAGCGACATGGGGCATGATGATCCTCGGCTTCGGCCTGATCGGCAGCGCAATGCGTCGCCGCGTCACCAAGCTCGTTTACGCGTAAGCTGATGGTCACATGATTCGGCACGCGATGCCGCCGGCTGGAGCGCTGGCGGCATCGTTCCAGTTAAGAAACGGATCCGACGGTCACGATCCGTACGTATTTACAGTTCCCTCGCGGGGCAAACGCGTCAAGCAACTCGGTCTGGCATTTCATGCTTCAGATTATCATCTCCGCAGCGACGGATCCAGTTCGGCTAAGCTCGGTGCATGCGGGACGCGCGGTGAAATAGCCCCCATCGCCCCAGCGGAATCATCCCGCCGACCTATAAGATCAGCGTGTAAATACAGATGAAAAAAGCGATAAAGCTAAGTACGAACAGCTTCCGATCGCTGTCGTCCGGATTGGCAGTCTTCGCGCGGGTCGGCGCGATGAGGCGGGCGCGGATCGGATGGCGAAACGCTCGGGCGCTCAGGATGGTCTGGCTTGGCATGGCGAGGAGTTAACGCCTCATTTACGATTCCGGCCACCCACTGCTTATGGTTAGCAAAATCCTAATGTGGGACACGCCACGCCGAGCGCCCCGTTGGTCCGTATATTATCCGGCAACGCGACCCATTCGACCCGTCGTCACCGTTAGCCCTTGCCCCTGCCCGCCCGCATCGGCCACACGGTCGGCCATGACGGTACGGGTGGATATGGGGATGGATTCGGGCGGTGCAGCCGTATCGATGGACCTGGAGGAACTGTTGGCCACGCGCCTGCTCGTTCAGGGTAATTCCGGCTCGGGAAAATCGCACCTGTTACGTCGCCTGCTGGAACGCAGCGCCGGGCATGTTCAGCAGATCATCATCGATCCCGAGGGTGATTTCGTCACGCTTGCCGGCCCGTACGGCCATGTCGTGGTCGAGGCGGTAAACTATTCCGCCAACGAGATCATCCGTTTCGCCGGCCGCTGCCGCGAAGCACGGGCCTCTGTCGTGCTCGATCTCGAGGGCCTGGATGCCGAGGGCCAGATGCGCTGCGCCGCCGCCTTTCTTGGTGCTTTGTTCGATGCCCCGCGCGAACATTGGTATCCAGCATTGGTCGTGGTGGATGAAGCGCAGGTCTTCGCACCATCGGTCGCCGGCGATGTCGCCGAGGACGTGCGCAAGGCGTCGCTCGCCGCGATGACCAATTTGATGTGCCGGGGGCGTAAACGTGGGCTGGCTGGTGTCATCGCCACGCAGCGCCTCGCCAAGCTGGCCAAGAACGTGGCCGCCGAGGCCTCGAACTTCCTGATGGGCCGCACCTTCCTCGACATCGACATGGCCCGCGCCGCCGATCTGCTCGGCATGGAGCGTCGCCAGGCCGAGGCGATTCGAGATCTTGCGCGCGGCACCTTCCTCGCCCTCGGCCCTGCAGTGTCGCGCCGCCCGATCGCGATCCGTATCGGCGCGGTCGAGACGTCAGCGAGAAGCAGCAGCCCGGTGCTGGTGCCACTTCCCCGGCACGACGGCCGTGACATGCAGGAGATGCTGTTCGCCGAGGTTGAGCAACCGCAATTCATCATGCCTGCCGCCACGCCACGCCCGGTCGAGGCGGACCAGCTGATGCAGGATCTCGATCGCGAGGAGCCTGCGCCGGTCCGGACGCGCGCCGATCTGCCAGAGATCGACCCCGCTCCGGTCGTCACCGACGTGTTGCGCGCGATCGTCACCGATGCGGAATCCGCGACGCGCCCAGCGGCGGTGTTGTTCCAGGATTTCCAGGTCCGCTGCCGCATGGCCGGTGTTACGCGCGCACCGCTCGACCTTTCCGCCTTCTCGCGCCGGCTCGCGGCGGCCCGCGCCGGAATTTTCGACGGGCTGGAGGAGGAATGGGCGCCGGTGATCGAGACCGCGCATGATCTGCCCGATGACATGCTCGGCGCATTTCTGCTGATCGCCCGCGCCGCCCGCGACGGCGATCCCTGCCCAACGGACGAGGAGGTTGCGCGAATCTATGGCACCAGCTCGCTTGGACGTGCGCGCCGCGTGATGAGCTATATCGAGGGCCGAAACATGTTCGTCACCCGCGTCGACCTGTCCGGCAAGCGCTCGATCACCATCCCCCGGCTGGGCTGGACGACCCAGCCGGCGGATGCGGCGTAGCGGATTTATCCTAAAAGGCGGCCGTCACCGAAAAGACCACGCGGCTCGCGGCAATCGAACTGCCATCCTTAGTCGAGGAAAAGTTCGGTAACAGATAAGCCGAATCCCGCTTGCTGATATCGGTGTCGACATAGGCCACGCCCAACGTCACCGGGCCGAGCACGGCATCGACCCCCAGCAACCAGTCCCAATATTTGCCCGTCGGCGCGACGCTGGTGCCGTTCGGACCCAAACCGGGATTGCCCTTCGAATACCCCAGATGGCTCTTCAGCGTGAGCGGGGTCTTGGGAATGCCCGCGCTGGCATCGCCCCACAAGTACAGATTGTCCTGCGATTGCCCCCGGCTCTGCGGCGTTTTAGAGAAATTCCCCAGCGCCTTTTGCCTCGGTGCATACGCTACCCCGGCCAGCAGGTTGAGCGGCCCGATTGTGCCCGACAGCTTGGCATAAGGCTCGGCAAAATCGGTCCTATCCGCGCCACCCGGATACATATACCAGGTCAGCCCGACATCCAGCGTACCACCGCCGCCGACCGGCAGCTTGTACCCGCCGTACAGATCAAGTTCGAGATTGGGCCCGCCGAACGTGCCCCACCCTGCCAGGTTCGAGGCCCAGGTGCCGACATACAGGCCACTTTTGTGCGTTACGGTGATGCCGCCCTGCACCGCCATTCCCTTGTCGGATTGGGAGACGCCGCGAAAGCGATAGTCGGTGACCAAGGCGACCGACCCGGACACGACGAGTTCCGGTGGCGGATCGGTCCTATCCTGCGCGATGGCCGGCATGGCGAACAGCATGGCGAGGCCAGCTGCGTTGAGCGAAAATTTCATGAAACCTCCAAAGTAAGAAAGAGAGGTCCCAGCCTGCTGCCCAATCGTCGTCGCCTCTTCCGCCGGAGTGGGATGGCGGAGGGCAACGATCGATCCGGACGTGTCAGGATTACAAAGCTGATGTTTCCGTCGAAACGACGGCGCGTAACGAAATGTTGCCGGGCCCCGCTCCCCTCCCCAAACGGGAGAGGAGTACAGGCTTCACGCCTCGAGCTTGGCGACCTTGCCCGTATCGCCAGCGATATCGACCACTGCGCCGGTCGCGCGCCTGCGTTGCAGCCATTCGCGCAACATCGCCGCCGTGGTGTGATCGGCCCCCAGGAGCCGCGACACGTCGAGGCGGACGCGCTTGCCGGGCGGAATGCTCTCCAGCGTGTCCGAAAGCCGGGGCAGTGACACGAACGTTGCCGTACCATCCAGCGTGATATCGTGATCGCCCGCGTTTTCGCGGCTGTCCACCTTCAGGCGCAGGCGCGTGATGTGTGGCAGCAATTCCAGCGCCGAAAGACCGATGCCGACCAGCACGCCCGTCAGCAAATCCACCGCGACCACCAGGATCAACGTCACTGCCCAGATCAACGCCGGCAACAGGCCGTAATCACGGAACAGATGCTTGACGTGATCGAGGCCGACTAGCCGCCAGCCGGTGACGACCAAAATCGCGCCCAGCGCCGCCATCGGAATTTCACGCAGCAGCCACGGCAGCAACGCGACGAACCCCAGGATCCACATCCCATGCAAAATCGTCGAGGCACGCGTCATCGCGCCCGCCTGCACGTTGGCGGAGGACCGCACGATGACGCCGGTCATCGGCAACGCACCAGCTGCACCGCACAGCAGATTGCCCACGCCCTGCGCGCGCAATTCCTTGTTATAATCGGTGCGCACCCCAGTGTGCATCCGGTCCACCGCCGCCGCCGACAGCAACGTCTCCGCGCTGGCGATGAACGCGATAGCCAGAGCGGCAGCGATGATCGACGGATCGAGCCATTTGGCCATGAAGCCGTCTTCGGGCAACGCAATCGCGCCGATGATCGAAGTCGGCACCTCGACCTTGGTGACGTCCAGCCCGAGCAGCACGGCGGCAAACGTGCCCGCCAGCACGCCCATCAGCGCGCCTGGCACCAGCCGCATCGCAGTCGGTCGCCACTTCTCCCATGCCAGCATCACGCCAATCGTGGTCAAACCGATCGCAAGCGCGATCTCGGCGGCCTGGATGTTCAGCGACAAGCCAAGCAATCGGCCCGGCATCGCGGTCAGGTTCGACAGGCCGTTGGGCAAGGGCTTGGCATCGAACAGGACATGGAATTGCCCCACGACGATCAGCACGCCGATCCCCGCCAGCATGCCGTGAACGACGGCGGGCGAGATCGCGCGGAACCAGCCGCCCAGTTTGAAGATACCCGCCGCGACCTGGATCGCCCCGGCAAGGATCAGGATCGGCCCGAGTGCGGACAGGCCCTGATCCCGCACCAGTTCATAGACGATGACCGCAAGGCCGGCGGCGGGGCCACTGACCTGCAAGGGTGATCCGGCCAGCATGCCGACGACGATGCCGCCGATGATGCCGGTGATCAGCCCGCGCTCCGGCGGCATGCCGGAGGCCACCGCGATACCCATGCACAGCGGCATCGCGACCAGGAACACCACGATCGACGCGGTGAAATCACGCGGCAACGCTTTCAGGCTGGGGATCGAGACGCCTGGTTTGACCACGGCGAATTGCGTGACGGCTCCGGCTTTCACGCGACGGCATCCATCGGCGTAAAGTCCGCGGCGCGGCGCGCGGCAGCGGCCAGAGCGACCGGCAGCGGAGCATCGTCACGCATCGGGACGAAGCGGCCCGCTTCGCCGTCGAGACCCAGCGTCACGCCATTATGGATATCGAAGAACCAGCCATGCAGCGATAATTTGCCCTGCCCGATCGCCGCCGAAACCGAAGGGTGCGTACGCAGGTTGGCGATCTGCGCGACGACATTCTCCATGCTGGCCACGCGGACTGCTTCGCCATTATGGAGTTCGGGATAGCAGGTATCGACCACCGACCGCGCGGCGGCACTGTGCCGCAGCCACGCGGCGACGTTCGGCATGTTCGCCAGCATTTCCGGGTTCATCAGCGCCTTCATCGCGCCGCAATCCGAATGGCCGCAGATGATGATGTCGCTGACGCCCAGCGCCATCACGGCATATTCGACCGTCGAGGAAACACCGCCGGTCATGTTCGAATATGGCGGCACGATGTTGCCCGCGTTGCGGCATACGAACAGGTCGCCCGGTTCGGCCTGCAACAGATGTTCGGGCACCACGCGCGAATCCGCGCAGGAAATGATCAAGGCCTTCGGGCTCTGCCCTTCGCCCGCAAGCTTGGCATAGAGCGCGCTCTGGTTCGGGAAGACCTGCTTTTCAAAGCTGACCACTCGGCCGATGAGTTCGTTCACGGTAAACTCCTGTGATGGTCGCGCACCACATGGCACGCCGACGAATTCAGGAAATAGGAAGCGCCCTTTGCTGCGGTGCGGCATGATCGTAAGGAATTGTGTCTTGGTGTTTTGCTGGCCGTGGGCGGCGATGTTTAGTCTCCGACCGGCGCTGACGGAGAGGTTGAGTAAAAAGTCCCGGTATGTCGACGACAGCTTACGTCGCCATCGGATATCGCGGTTCACGCCTGCAGGTTTCGCTCGACGAAACGTGCACTTCGCGGACCTCTTAGCTCCACCTTCCGACGACATCTGTGTCGGAACCGACACCAACCTACACCGGCAGCGTAATCACCGCCCGCAAGCCGCCCTCGGCGCGGTTGGACAAGGCAAATGTGCCGCCGAGTCGGTCCACCGTCCGCACCACGATGGCGAGACCCAGCCCGAAGCCCACCGTGTCGCGCCCGCGCGCATCGTCCAACCGCACGAACGGCTCCAGCACGCGCGCAAGATCCGCTTCGGATATACCCGGGCCGTCATCCTCCACCGCGATGACGATGCCGCCGCCAACTTGAGAAACGTCCTGCGACACACGCAACCACACCTGCTCGCCATAACGCACCGCATTACTGGTCAAATTGTTGACCGCGCGCTTCAGCGATACCGGCTTTACGGTGAGTTCGAGGTGATCCGGCCCGTCATATTCCGCCGAGTGCCCCGCATCGCACAGACTGTCGACGATCGTCGCCGCCATCACCGCCACATCGATTCGCACCGCCTGCTCCGGATCGTCGGCGCCGCCGAGGAAGGCGAGCAACGAGGCCACCATCGCCTCCATCTCCGCGACGTCGCCTTCCACCGCCTGGCGCAGTGAGGTATCGCCAATCCCGTCCGCGCGCAGCTTCAAGCGCGCAAGCGGTGTGCGCAGGTCATGCCCCACTGCCGCCAGCGCCTGCGTCTGATCCGAGATCAGGCGGCGGATGCGCTGCTGCATGCGGTTGAACGCCGCCGTCACGCGGCGCACGTCGCCCGGCCCCGCCTCGGGCACGGCACCGCCATCGCCCGCGCCGAAATCGTCCGCCGCCGCCGCCAGCCGCCGCAGAGGAAACAACATGCGCCGCACCACGAGGATCGCGACGATCATCAGCGCGACCGCCGGGATCAACGTCAGCAGGATCCGCTCCAGCGCGAGGTCGACAGTGACCAGCGGCGCGACGGTTCGGAAATACAGCCAGCTGCCATCGGGCAACGTCAGTCCGCCGGTGACGTAGGGGTCACGCCCCGGCGAGACCAATTGCACGCGCAGGTCTGCCGCGGCGAGCGACGGCTCCCATGCGACGATCTGATCGCGCATGCTGTCGAGCGACGGGGCGATCGGCGGCGGCGGCGGTAGCGACCGTTCCCAGCGCAACGCATAGCGATCGGTGGTCAGTTCCGCCGCTTCTTCGGCTCGCACCTCGGACGCTTCGTCGGCGATCAACTTGCGGCTGATGACGAGATGCTCGGCCAGTCGGTGCGCCTCATCCTCGCGCACGGCGAAACGGCTGGCGCGTTCGTACAGCATCGTGCTGACGCCGAATTCGAGTAGGAGGGTCAGCAGCAATACGGCGACGATGCGACCGGCAATGCCGATCGACGGTCGCACGAGCCGCCTCAACTGCGGCTGACCGCGACGTTCAGCATATATCCCACGCCGCGCACGGTTACGATCGGCGCCGGCTTGCCCTCATGGCTCAGCTTACGCCGCAACCGGCTGACCAGGACATCGACGCTGCGATCCGAACTGTCGCCGAGGCGGGTGCGCGACAGTTCGATCAGCCGCTCGCGGGCGATCACGCGACCGGCATGGTCGAGCAGGGCGACAAGCAGATCGAACTCCGCACCCGTCAAATCCACCTGCGCGCCCGATGGCGAAAGCAATTCACGCCGCGCAAGCACCGCCTGCCACCCATCGAAGGTCAGAATGCCCTGTTCCGGCCGCCCATGCCGACGGTCCAGCGCGCCACGCCGCAGCACCGCCCGCACCCGCGCGACCAGTTCAGACGAGCCGAACGGCTTGGCGATATAATCGTCCGCCCCCAGCTCGAGACCGACCACCCGGTCCGTCTCGCTGCCCTTGGCGCTGATGAAGATGATCGGCACGTCGCTCTTCTGCCGCAGCGCGCGGCACAGATCGATGCCGTTAGTGCCCGGCAACATGATGTCGAGCAGCACCAGATCGGTCGGCCCCGCCTCCAATGCCTGCCACATCTCCGGCGCGGAGCAAGCCGGGCGCACGATATAACCATTCTGCTGCAACGCCCGCGTCGTCAGCGTGCGCAGCGCGGGGTCATCCTCGACGAGCACGATCGAGGCGGGGCTTTCGGGGGTGTCGAGATGGGGGGTCATTACTGACGAGAATTAGGGATGAGGCCGCTTCGGGTCAACGCAGGGCAGCGATACGCGTCACCCCGGCAACACTTTGTCACAGTCGCGCGCGATACGGGACATTTTTGCGCCCTATCTTGGCGTCAACACATCAGGAGTTTCCCAATGCGCATGCTTCCTACGCTCGCCATCGCCGCCGCTTTGCTCGTGCCGACCGCAGCGATTGCCGAGCGCAAGCTGTCGCACGCCGAGTTGCGCGCCAAGGGTTGCACCGTCCACCACGTCCGCGTTCCCGCAGGCAAGATCGTCCACCAGACTCCGACCGTGCGCTGCCCGGCCGGCGCGATGGAAACCCTTACCAAGAAAAAGGCGCTCGAAGCCCGCGCAAACGACGCCGTCTTGGTCAACTAAAGGGCGCTGCCCCTTTCAGCCCCGAACCTCAAGGCCTCCTCCCGCCCCCGGGAGGAGGCCTTTTTTTTGCCATCAAGGTTTCATTCCCACAGCTCTGGCCCCGGGCCGATCCGCCAGCTATCGTTTTGCACCTCCCCGCGTCGCAGGAGATATGCATGTCCTTCTTCACCCTCGTCGTCTTGCTCCTCGCCCAGACCACGCCGGTGCCCGCTCTGCCCAAGGGCACCGGCCTGCCACCGCCCGGGAGGGAAGACGCGGCCGTAATGACCCCGATCAATGCGTTGTTCGCGGGCATTGCCGCGCGCGATTCCGCAGCCGTCGCCGCAACTCTCCGCAACCTGGGCAACGCGACCGCTGTCGAGGAGAATGCGGATGGCACGCGCAGCATCCGACGGCTCGATTTCGTTGCCTTCGCCGCGCGCTTCCAGCCCGGCGCCCAACGCTTGGAGGAACGCTTCTCCGACCCCGCAATCGAGATCGACGGCGATATCGCAATGGTCTGGGGCCGCTACGTCTTCCTGATCGACGGCCAGGTGCATAATTGCGGCTACGACCATTTCGATCTGGTGCGCGAAAACGGGGCGTGGAAGATCGCCAACCTGACCTATTCGTCGCGCACCACCGGCTGCACCGCGTGATCTTCTTCCGTCCTGCCACGCTGGCCGATCTGCCTGCGATCGTCGCGTTGCTCGACGACGACGAGAGCAGCAAGGGCCGCGAAGACCCAAGCCTGCCGCTCGATCCGCGCTACATCGCCGCATTCGACGCGATCGACCGCGATCTCAACCAGGAAAGTATCGTCGCCGAACTGGACGGCCGGATCGTCGGCACGATGCAGCTGACCTACATTCCCGGCATCGCCTTTCGCGGTGCATGGCGCGGCGTGATCGAGGCGGTGCGCGTGGCGAGCGACCTGCGGGGCCAGCGCATCGGCGCGGAGATGATCGACTGGGCCGTGGAGCGTTTCCGCGCCCGCGGTTGCGACTTCGCGCAGCTTATGTCGATGCGCACGCGGGAGAATGCCCACCGTTTCTACGAACGGCTCGGCTGGACCAAAAGCCATTACGGCTTCAAGTTAAAACTCAAACCGTAAAGCTTTCCCCGCACCCGCACGCACCCTTGGCGTTCGGATTGGCGAACACGAATCCGGCGGCGAAATCGTCCTCGACCCAGTCCATCGTGCTGCCGATGAGGTACAGGATCGATCCGCCATCGACGAACAGGGTTCCGCCCGCCGTATCGATCCGCTCATCGAACGGCTTCGCCTCCGTGACGTAATCGACCGAATAGGCGAGGCCCGAACAGCCACGACGCGGCGTCGACAGCTTGACCCCGATCGCATCCTCGGGCGCCTTGCTCATCAAATCGGCGATCCGAGCTTCGGCAGAGGGCGTCAGAATCAACGCAGCGGGGCGCGGCCTCGCAATCGTCGCCATCACAACATCCCCAGCTCGAGCTTGGCATCGTCGCTCATCTTTTGCGGATCCCATGGTGGATCCCAGACCAGATTGACCTCCGACGAGCCGACCCCCGGCACCGCACCGACGCGCAGTTCGACCTCCATCGGCATCGATTCGGCGACGGGACAATTCGGCGTCGTCAGCGTCATGGTCACGACGGCATGGCCCTCGCCCGTTACATCGACGCCGTAGATCAGTCCGAGATCGTAGATGTTGACCGGAATTTCTGGATCGTAAATGTCCTTCAGCGCCTCAACGACCGCTTCATACAGTGCGCCGCCCGGTTCACCCGGCGTATCGCCCTGCGGCTTCTGCGCGAGGAACCCTTCGAGATAATCCCGCTTGCGCTCGAACGTCTGCGGCGCACTTTCGACGCGCGCTTTGGGGGGCGCCTCGACCGACTCCACAACTTCCACCGCGATCCTGCTCTCTTCGTTCATCCGAAGATCCTCGTAACTCTCTGAATTCCTGCGACCAGCGCATCCACATCCGCCGGCCCGTTATACACCCCGAAGCTCGCCCGCGCCGTCGCATCGACGCCCAGCATCTCCATCAGCGGTTGCGCGCAATGATGCCCGGCACGGATCGCGACCTTCGCCTCATCCAAAATGGTGCCGATGTCGTGCGGATGCACCCCCTCGATACTGAAACTCACGATCCCCGCACTCTCCTCGGGCCCGAACAGGCGCACGGAATTGATCTGCGACAAGGCCTCGCGCGTTTTCGCCACCAACGCGGTTTCGTGCGCGTGGATCGCCTCCAGCCCGATGCTCTCGACATAATCGATCGCCGCATGCAGCCCGAGCACGCCGACGATATGCGGCGTTCCTGCCTCGAACCTGCCCGGCGGCGGTGCATAGGTCGTCTTGGCGAACGTGACCCGGTCGATCATCGCGCCACCGCCCTGATAGGGTGGCATCTGATCGAGCAAATCGGCTCGACCCCACAAGACACCTATCCCGGTCGGTCCGTAGAGTTTGTGTCCGGAGAAGACGTAGAAGTCGCAGCCGATGTCGGCGACGTCCAGCGCCATGCGCGGCACCGCCTGACACCCGTCGAGCAGGATCTTCGCGCCGACGGAATGCGCGATTTCAGTTGCACGCTTCGCATCGAGCACCGAGCCCAGCACGTTCGATACATGTCCAAGCGCGACCAGCTTGTGGGCCGGCGTGATCATCGCCGCCATCGCGTCGAGATCGAT
>NZ_JANYEK010000146.1 GCF_025363195.1 Sphingomonas sp. | reverse complement strand
GCCCGGTGCCGATTTGCCATACCCCATCTGAGTCTGGAAATCCGGCGTGTGCGCGGCGAGGCGGCGACCGAAATCGGTGAATTGCTCACCCTTTGCATCGGACCAGTTGGGAATGCCCTCGAACCCGGCAAAGAAATTGGCCGGGATCGCCTCGTCGCCATGCACGTCCATCGCGAAGGCCACGCCGGTCTCATCCATCGCGTTCCGTACGCACAGCACTTCCGGGCTGCGCTCGAGGCTGGGCTCATGCCATTCGCGGTTGAGGTTCACGCCCGCGGCATTAGTTCGCAAATGCCCGCGTCGCGTGCCATCCGGGTTCATGTTGGGCACGATGTGGAACGTCGCCTTGTCGAGCAGCGCGCGCGTTACCGGATCGGACGTGTCGGTCAGGCGCTCCAGCGCGCCCTCGATCCACCATTCGGCCATCGATTCGCCGGGATGCTGCCGCGCATACAGCCAAACAGGCTTGGGGCCGCGGCCGATCGCCAAGCAATCGATCGCCTGTCCGTCCAGCGACACGCCGAGTTCGCGGTGCGTCACGCCGGGCAGCACCGCAATGCGCGCAATCAGCGCCTCGTGCTGCTCCATCGTATAAGGCGCAAAATAGGCGAACCACGCCAGGTCGCTGTCGCCGGTCCAATCCCATTCGAGCACGCCGTCCGCATAGCGCGTGTCGGTCATCCGCCACGCCAACCGGTCGGTCGAGGCGCGCGTCCGGTAGGTCGGCCAGCCGTCGGGGTAGGCCGACTGGCCCGCATTCAGCACGCGGAACTTCAGTGTTCGCCCCGCCGCGCCGCACACGCGAAAATAGAACCATTGGAAGAAATCCGAATCCCTATCCTTGCGGATCGTCAGATTGACGGTGTCGCCGTCAATGGACGCGACCTCGATATTACCGCCGTCGAACGCGGCGTTGACGGCGATGCTCATAGTGTCAGTATTCATTTCCGAAAGTTCATTTCCCAGACTTCACTTCACCGTAATAGTGCGGCCGGATTCGCCGGGAAAGCCCCGGAACAATGCGCGGGCCAATTTCCCGGCGGAATTCGCCGCCACCGCTTCCGGAGCGCGCACGTCAGCCACGGTCTGTGCGCGGCCTTCCCAGATTACCGTGCCATCACTGCGACGACGGATCTGCACGCCGAGTTCGGAGGCGATCAGTTCGCGCGTCTTGGGCTTGCCGATCGGGAAGGAAATGCCGCCGCCAAGCCCGACGCCACCGCCGCGATATCCGCCGCTACCGACGCCACCGCCAAAGCCGATCGAGACCGGCGAGCGCGCCGGGCCGACATCGCGAGAGGTGCGCGTGAAGCTGACCACCGCGAGATATTGCGCCGGTGCGCCGGTTGCGGGGACGGTGTAGCCGGAGGTCAGCAATTCGGTATTCACTGCGGCGGCATAGGTCTGGAACTCGATGCTTGCGGCAGCCCCGCCGGGTAATGGCTCGACGATCACCGATCCGCGTTCGAGCGGGGCACCGAGGTGGAAACGCGTCACGTCGACCGGGCTGTTCACCAGCGGCGTCGTACAGCCGCTGACCGCTGCGCCTAAGATCGCCAATCCCAATACTGCCTTGATCACGCTGCCGTCTCCGAACATATTGTTGCGTCTGGGTAACGCCCGGCCGCGAACGATGATCCGTGGCAAGGCCAAGATGGGCTGCCCGGCTTGACTTGGGAAGCCCCCGAAGATACGCGCAGCCCTCATTTTCCGAACACCAGAATCAAGAAGCGATTTTCGACCATGAAGATTCGTAACAGCCTGAAGTCCCTCAAGGACCGCCATCGCGACAACCGCGTGATCCGTCGTCGCGGCCGCACTTATGTCATCAACAAGACGAATCGTCGCTTCAAGGCACGCCAGGGCTGAATTTGCCCCGGCCGTTGGCGATCGTCTTCGATGTCGGCAACGTCCTCTACGCGTGGAACCCCAGGGTTCTTTACGAGCGCCTGATCCCAGAGGGTCCGGCGCTCGATGCGTTCCTGCGTGATGTCGTCACGACAGACTGGCATTTTCAGCACGACGCCGGGCGCCCGTTCGCGGAAACGTCCGCTGAACTGATCGCCGAACATCCCGAACATGCCGACCTGATCCGGCGCTGGGGCGCGCATTTCAGCGACAGCATTACCGGAATGATGCCCGGCATGCGCGATCTGCTCGACGATCTGCTGGCAGCCGATGTGGCGCTTTACGCCATCACCAACTTTTCCGGAGAATTCTGGACCCCGTTTCGTGCGCGCGAAGCAGCGCTGTTCGATCGCTTTCGAGGCGTCGTCGTTTCGGGCGATGAAAAGTTGCTCAAGCCGGATGCGGCGATCTATCACCTCGCGCTCGATCGCTTCGGTCTGGAGCCAGGCAATGCGGTGTTCGTAGACGACCGCGCCGAGAATGTAGCCGGTGCTGAAGCGGTGGGCATGGCCGGCCTCATCTTCACCAACGCCGATACCCTGCGCGCAGACCTGAAGAAATTGAGCGTGCTCGCCTGACACCCGATGAAAGTGTGCACCGCGTACACGAATTGGAGTCATGTAATGGAAATGTCAGTCCGCGAAGCGCGCGCCAATTTCGCCAGCGCGCTCGATGCGGCGGAGCGGGGCGAGCGCGTCACCATCACCAAAAACGGCAAGCCTGTCGCCGAACTGGGGCCGCCCATGAAGAATCAAGGCTTCGATTAGGAACGGGCCGAGCGGGTGCGCAAGGACCTTGGGTTGGACAAATATGATGGCCCTCCACTCGATGACAAATGGCTGAAGGAATTCAACGGCCCGGATTGGACGCGCGAGATTTGGGGTGAGTATTTCGATAAGCTCGACAAGGAGGCTGAAGGCGAGTGAGGCTCCTGCTCGACACGCATTTCTTGATATGGATGGTAATCGATCCGGGCGAAATCGGCCGGCGCGAAAAGGTGTTGATATCGCGGAACGACTTGGTGGTTTCACCCGTGTCGATTTGGGAATTGCGGAACAAATGGCAGAAGCATGGCGGTAACAAAAGCCGCCGGGATTTGCTCGATCCGTCGGTGGCGTTGGCCTACGTCATTGGGACCGGCTTGGAACTTGCTCCGCTTACAGGCGAAGATTGCGCCGCCGCGCTCGACACGCTGATGCCGCATCACGACCCCTTCGACGAGATGCTGCTGATCCACGCGCAGCGCCTGGGGGCCAAACTCCTGACCCGCGACACCCAACTCGTCGATCACCCGCTGGCGATCTCCGCCTAGGAATCGTGCCCCTTCAACTCGTCGCCGATCAGGCGCACGACATGCAGCACGTTGGTCGATCCCGGCGTTCTGAACGGCACGCCCGCAATCACGATGATGCTGTCGCCCGCCTCGGCGAGGCGGTGGCGCAGCGCCATGCGCTTGGCCTTGGCAACCATCTCCTCGAACGATTCGACGTCCTTGGTGTGCACCGCATGCGTGCCCCATAACAGGCCGAGCCGTCGCGCGGTCTCCAGCTTAGGAGTCAATACCATCAGCGGCACGCCGGGCCGTTCGCGCGCCACGCGCCGGGCAGTCGATCCCGATGTCGTAAAGCACACGATCGCCTTCGCCCCGATCGTCGCGGCAATCGTCTTCGCCGCCTCGGCCAGCGCGTCGGACGTCGTCGGATCGGCGCGGGTGATGGTGAAGTGGACGCGGTCGCCATGCGTCGGGTCGCTCTCCACCGCATTGCCGATCGAGTTCATCATCGCCACCGATTCGATCGGCCACGCACCCGCCGCGCTCTCGGCCGAAAGCATGATCGCATCCGCGCCGTCATAGATCGCGGTCGCCACGTCGGACACTTCGGCGCGCGTCGGCGAGGGCGACGTGATCATCGATTCCAGCATCTGCGTCGCCACGACCACCGGGCGACCCAACCGGCGCGACACCTCGACGATGCGTTTCTGCAGCGGCGGCACGGTCTGTGGCGGCAGTTCGACGCCCAGATCACCGCGCGCGACCATCACGCCGTCGCACTGCTCGATAATCTCCTCCAGCCGGTCGATCGCGGAGGGTTTCTCGATCTTGGCGAGCAATGCGGCCTTGCCGCGGATCAGCGTACGCGCCTCGGCCAGATCCTCCGGACGCTGCACGAAGGAGAGGGCGATCCAGTCCACCCCCTGATCGATCGCGAAGGCCAGGTCGCTGCGGTCCTTGGGCGTCAGCGCGGCCATCGGCACGACCACATCGGGGACGTTCAACCCCTTGTTGTTGCTCAGCATCCCACCGACCTCGATCCGCGTATCGATATGCTCGGGGCCATGATCCTCGACCCGCAGCACCAGCTTGCCGTCGTCCAGCAACAGCCGCGCGCCGATCTCGATCGCCTGGAAAATCTCCTTGTGCGGCAGTTCTACGCGGGTCGCGTCGCCCGGCGCGGTGTCGCGGTCAAGCCGGAAGCGCTGCCCCGTGACCAATTCCACCTTGCCGCCCTCGAACTTGCCGACACGCAATTTAGGCCCCTGCAGATCGGCGAGGATCGTCGTCGGGCGGCCATATTTTTTCTCGAGCGACCGGATCGCCTGGATCACCGCGATCTTCGATTCCTGATCGCCGTGGCTCATGTTGACGCGAAACGCATCCGCGCCCGCCTCGAACAATTTGCCGATCATCTCGGCCGTGCTGCTCGCCGGGCCGAGCGTGGCGAGCACACGCACCTTGCGCGATCGCGGGCTGATGGCCTTGGTCATGTCGGCGTCCTTATGGCTTGCGGCCAGCCCTGGCAGTGGCTTGCAGCCCTGGCTCTAAAGCCTATCTCCCGCCGATCAACCGGGAGAATATACAAATGTCGCACCTCGACGATCTGGACGATGCCATAGCCGCCGCCGCCTTCCGCCGCCTCGTCCTGCATCTGCGCCACCGCGACGATGCGCAGAATGTCGATTTGATGGGTCTGGCCGGTTTCTGCCGCAACTGCCTGTCGGACTGGACGCAGGAGGCGAGCGACGGCGCGCTGACTAGGGAACAGGCGCGCGAGGCGATCTACGGCATGCCCTACGCGCAGTGGAAAGCGGAGCATCAGGCTGAGGCCACGCCGGAGCAGCTGGCGCGAATGGCGGAGACCATGAAAAGAAATCCAGCCTGACACCGGATCGACCGTTGGATCGACCGGCGGCTCGATCGGCGGCTTGACCGACAGCCCCTGTCCGCGCGACACCCTGCGCAGGATAGGGGAGAATAGCATGACGTTACGCTGGATCGCACCGCTCGCTTTGGTGATGGGCAATGCGGCGGTCGCACAGACCGTACCGACGCCGACCAGTATCGCATCGAAGGTCACATACATCCACGCCGGCACCCTGCTCGACAGACCAGGCCAGAAACCGCGCGGGCCCAGCACGATCATCGTGCGCGACGGCAAGATCGCCGAAATCCGCAATGGGTTCGCAGCGCCCGAGGCGGGCGCGACCCTGGTCGACCTGTCGAAGCAATTCGTCCTGCCCGGCCTGATCGACATGCACGTGCACCTCTGGGGGATCGGCGGAGATCCGATGCGCAACCGGCTGGAAGCACTGACGCGTGATCGCTTCGACGACATGATGACCGCCGTGGTCAACGCCAAGGTCACCTTGGACGCCGGCTTTACTTCGGTGCGCGATCTTGGCGGCGATCCGCGCGGTATCCGCAGCCTGCGCGAAGCGATCGATCGCGGCGATGTCGAAGGCCCGTCGATCACCAATGCGGGGCAGATGCTGTCGGTCACCGGCGGGCACGGCGATGGCGGCAACGGACTGGCCGAGGAATTCGCCGAAGCCGTCCACAAGACCGAGATCAATCTGTGCGATGGCCCCGACGATTGCCGCCGCGCGGTGCGCGCGCAGGTCGCGCTTGGTGCCAAGGTGATCAAGTTCGCCGCGACCGGCGGGGTGCTGTCGAACGTCGCCGGCGGTCTCGGCCGGGCGATGACCCTGGAGGAGATGAAAGCAATCGTCGAAACCGCCCACACGCTGGGTCGCAGGGCCGCCGCGCACAGCCATGCAGCGGAAGGCACCAAGGCGGCGCTCAACGCCGGGGTCGATTCGATCGAACACGGCACGTTCCTTGATGACGAAGCGATCGCGTTGTTCAAGTCCAAGGGCGCCTATCTGGTGATGACCGAAATGGCGCCGGTCGCCGCCCTGGCGCAGGCGCGCGGTGGTGCGCTGCCGCCAGCCACCATCCCCAAGGCCGAAGCCGCGGCGGCGGCGATGCGCGCCAGCCACAAGCGCGCGATCGCGGCGGGCGTGAAGATCGCCTTCGGCACCGACACCGGCGTCTCGCGCCACGGCGACAATGCCCAGGAATTCGCCCTGATGGTCGATGCGGGCATGACCCCGATGCAGGCGATCCGCGCCGCGACAGTCAGCGCCGCCGACCTGATCGGCCGCGATGATGTCGGTACGATCGAACCGGGCAAGACAGCGGATATCGTCGCTGTCGCGTCGTCGCCGCTCGACGATGTCCGCGCGCTGGAGCATGTCGATTTCGTTATGCACAGGGGCGTGGTCGCGGTGGTGAAGTGACCGGTTGAGCGAACGCGGTTAACCGCCTAGAGGCTCCGCCACACTGAATCGGAGATCATCATGAGTGACGTTATCGGCGCGGAACAGTTGCGCCTCCTTATCGAGCGGATCGAGCGCCTGGAAGAAGAGAAGAAGGGCATCGCCGACGACATCAAGGATGTTTACGCCGAATCTAAGTCGAACGGGTATGATACCAAGACGATGCGCGCGATCGTTCGCCTGCGCCGGATGGAAAAGCATCACCGCGATGAGGCCGAGGCGCTGCTCGAAACCTACAAGGTCGCACTCGGGTTGGCGTAGCGCACGATGGGGCAGCCGGGCATTGAGCCCATGTCGAAGCTGGAGGCGGAGATCGACGGCTTGGCATTCGCTGTCCCCAAAGGCTAGAAGCGCGCCTTAAGACACCGAAGAGAGTACGATGGCAGGCCATTCCAAGTTCAAGAACATCATGCACCGCAAGGGCGCTCAGGATAAGAAGCGCTCCTCGCTCTTCTCCAAGCTCAGTCGCGAAATCACCGTCGCGGCGAAGATGGGCCTGCCCGATCCGGACATGAACCCGCGCCTGCGCATGGCGGTCAACGCGGCCAAGGCGGCGTCTTTGCCGAAGGACAATATCCAGCGTTCGATCGACAAGGCGAGCCGTGGCGATGCCGAGACGTATGAGGAAATCCGCTACGAGGGGTTCGGCCCCGGCGGCGTATCGCTGATCATCGAGGCATTGACCGACAATCGCAACCGCACCGCGACCAACGTGCGCACGGCGGTCGCCAAGAATGGCGGGAATCTAGGAGCTGGCGGTTCCGTCAGCCATGCGTTCGATCGCCTGGGATTGATCAGCTATCCGGCCAGCGTCGGCGATGCCGATGCGGTGTTCGAAGCGGCGCTGGAAGCAGGTGCAGAGGATGTGACGTCGAGCGAGGACGGCCACGAAATCTGGACCTCGAACGAAAGCCTGCACGAAGTCGTCAAGGCGCTAACACCGGTGCTCGGCGAACCGGACGGCGCGAAGCTTGCCTGGCGCCCGCAGATCATGGTCGACGTGGGCGAGGGCGATGCCGCGACGTTGTTCAAGCTGCTCGATTCGCTCGACGACGACGACGACGTGCAGACCGTCTGGGGTAATTACGAAATCTCCGACGAGGTGATGGAGAAACTCGGTTGATCACCGAGCTCCTCCCCGGAACGGGGAGGGGGGCCGCTCGCTCCTTCGGCGGGTGGCGGCGGGGGACTTCCACGATCGGAGCGCTTGCGGCTCGCCCGCTCCACCATTTGCCGAAAGAGGCAAATGGTCCACCTCCCTTTGCCCGGGAGGACTGAATATGATCATCCTCGGCCTGGACCCCGGCCTCGCTACCACCGGGTGGGGCGTCATTCGCGCCGAGGGCAACCGCCTGTCGCACATCGCCAACGGCCATCTGAAGACCGACAATAAGGAGGCTTTGGCCCGCCGCCTGTCGCATCTCGATAGCATGATCTCGGCCTTGATCGCCGATCACGCGCCCGCCGGCGCGGCGGTCGAAGAGGTGTTCGTCAACACCAACCCGCAATCGACGCTCAAGCTGGCCCACGCGCGCGGGGTCATCATGGCGGCGGCCGGACGAAGCGGGATCGACGTGGGCGAATATGCCGCGCGCCTCGTCAAGAAGGCGATCGTCGGCACCGGTGCGGCCGAAAAGGCGCAGGTTCATGCGATGGTCGCCCGCTTACTGCCCGGTATCAAGATCGTCGGGGCCGATGCGGCGGACGCGCTGGCCGTGGCGATCTGCCACGCGCACCATATGGCGAGCGCACGCCGCATTCCCTGATTTCGCTTTCCTACGCTGTTGCGTTCTGGTTATGTCCCACAATGACCGCTGTGGGCTCCGCCGTTCCTTATCTTGACACCGCCAGCGGCAGCGCGACGCTGATCTCCGTTTCGTGTGACTTTCTGTGAACTTCGGGGTCGAACGATGATCGCGCATCTCAAGGGCATCCTCAGCGCTACCGATATCGACCATGCCGTGATCGATGTCGGCGGGGTCGGCTATCTCGTCGGCGCCTCCTCGCGCACACTGTCGGCGATCGGCCCGGTAGGCGCAGCGTGCATGGTCCACACCGAAATGCTGGTCGCGGAGGATTTCATCCGCCTGGTCGGCTTCGCCACCGCTGCCGAGCGCGACTGGTTCCGCCTGTTGACGGGTGTGCAAGGCGTCGGCGCCCGCGTCGCGCTGGCGATCCTCTCCGCGCTCGACGCCGCCGATCTTAGCCGGGCCATCGCCGCGCAGGACAGGGCGATGGTCACACGCGCCAACGGCGTCGGCCCGAAACTCGCCGAACGCATCGTCCGCGAATTGAAGGACAAGATCGGGGCGGTCTCGATCGGCACGCCCGGAATGCCCGCTCCGGTCGGGGCGGCAGCGGACGCAGTGTCGGCGATGCTCAACCTCGGCTTCCGCCCCGCCGAAGCCAATGCCGCCGTGGCATCGGCGGAGGAAGAATTGGGGGCAGGCGCAACACTTGATGCGCTGGTGCGGCTAGCGCTCAGGAAGGCGGCGAAATGATGCGATGTGCTTGCGGCCCAGCGTTTGCCTGGAGCTTCGACAGGATTATATTGGTGCCATGAATCAACTCTCCATATCGATGCCCCCCGCGTTGCAGACCTGGGTCGATGCCCGTTTGTCCGAAGGCACTTATGCCGACGCGGCCGATTACCTGCGCGATCTTGTGCGTCGCGATCAGGCGGACGCGTCGGCTAACCGTCAGTGGTTCAAGGCGATGATCGATGAGGGGCTGGCATCCGGCGTGCTGGACGGTAGTCCGGAGCACGTGCTTGATGAGATCATGAACGAGGATCCCGATCTGCGTGCCTGAGGCGCAGATCGCCCCAGCGGCTCGTGATGATCTGCGGACTATCCGGATTTACAGCAAAGCCGCTTTTGGCCCGGTCGCCGCACGAGATTACCTTATGGGCCTGCGCGGCGCGTTCACATTGCTCGGCGCGAATGCCTTGCTGGGCGCCGCCGAAACCGATCTGGGGAATGATATTCGCAGCTACCGCTATCGATCGCACCGGGTCCATTATCGGGCCGATACCGCTGGTGTTTTGATCGTCCAAATACTCCATCATGCGATGGACGTTCCGCATGCTATGGGCAGCGGCGCATGACCGACGACCGCATCCTCACCCCGGCCCGCACGCCTGAAGACGTGGACGCCGCGCTGCGCCCCAAGAACCTCGACGATTTCGTCGGGCAGAAGGCGGCGCGCGAAAACCTGCGGATCTTCATCGCCGCCGCGAAGGCGCGCGGCGATGCGCTGGACCATGTGCTGTTCTTCGGCCCCCCCGGTCTCGGCAAGACGACGCTGGCGCAGATCGTCGCGCGTGAGATGGGCGTGGGCTTCCGCGCGACCTCCGGGCCGGTCATCGCCAAATCGGGCGATCTCGCGGCGCTGCTGACCAACCTCGAAGACGGCGACGTGCTGTTCATCGACGAGATTCACCGCCTCGCGCCCGCCGTCGAGGAGGTGCTGTATCCGGCGATGGAAGATCGCGCGCTGGATCTGATGATCGGCGAGGGGCCATCGGCGCGTAGCGTGCGGATCGATCTGCCACGTTTCACCCTCGTCGGCGCGACGACGCGGCAGGGGCTGCTGACGACCCCGCTACGCGATCGCTTCGGTATTCCAGTGCGGCTGCATTTCTATACTGTCGATGAACTGGAACGGGTGGTGACGCGGGCCGCCGGCCTGCTCGCGCTCGGCATCACGCCTGATGGCGCGCATGAGATCGCCCGGCGCGCGCGCGGCACGCCGCGGATCGCCGGGCGGCTGCTGCGCCGCGTGCGCGATTTTGCGCACGCCGCGGGCAATGACACGGTCGATGCCAAAGCGGCCGATCACGCGCTCAATCGGCTGGAGGTCGATTCGCTCGGGCTGGATGCGATGGACCGGCGCTATCTGATGATGATAGCCGATATCTATCGCGGCGGCCCGGTCGGTGTGGAGACGCTCGCGGCGGGCCTCAGCGAACCGCGCGACACGATCGAGGAGGTGATCGAGCCGTATCTGATCCAGCTCGGCCTGGTCGCCCGCACCGCGCGCGGGCGCTGCCTGAACGCGTTGGGTTGGAAGCATCTCGGGCTGAATCCCCCGGCCGGTGTACAGGATGGATTGTTCGATACCTGAGTGTTTACCACCCTTCGCCGGCGGACAGAATTATTTGGGCTGACGTTTATGGCCCCGCCGCCGTCAACCTGCTAGCCCGTCACAATGCCATCCGCCGTCGCCTCCGCCCGCGAAATCCTCGTCCGCCTGCATGACGTGATGGCGTCGCGCACGGCGGCTCAGGCCAAGCTCAATGCCGTAGTCAATATAGTCGGCGAGGCGATGTCGAGCGAGGTCTGTTCGATCTACCTGCTGCGCGCGGGCGTGCTGGAACTCTACGCCACGCGCGGTCTGGCGCAGGAGGCGGTGCACGTCACCACGTTGGCGCTGGGCGAGGGGCTGG
>NZ_JANYEK010000139.1 GCF_025363195.1 Sphingomonas sp. | reverse complement strand
CGGAGCCGCTGCAGGTGGTCTCGTCGGTGCGTTGACCCATGCCGGCGTGCCCGAGAACGATGCGCATGTGTATGCCGAGGGCGTCCGCCGCGGCGGGACTGTCGTGACCGCCAAGGTTGATGAGCCGCTGGTGCCCACCGCACGCAACATCCTCAGCAACGACCGGACGGTCAATGTGGCCGAGCGTCGCCATGCGTACGAGTCACAGGGCTGGAACAAGTTCGACGAGGCAGCTCCTGCCTATTCGGACGATGACATCGCCACCGAGCGCACGCGTTACACTCGCGTTTGAACGACAAACTGCTGAAATTACGGAGACGAACATGCGTATCACGAAAGCAATATTCTTCGGCGCCGCCCTCATGGCCGCTCCGGCGTTAGCGCAAAGCGCGCCGGCCAAGAACAACGCTGCCATCAAGAATGTCCACACCGTTGATGACGGCGGTGCCCGTCGCGGCGCTAACTCGTTCACACAAGCCCAGGCGCGTGAACATATCGCCAAGTCCGGCTTCACCAACGTATCGACGCTGACCAAGGACAAAAACGGTGTCTGGCGTGGTACGGCCAAGAAGGGCGGTCACGCCGTTCACGTCGGACTCGACTTTAAGGGTAATGTTTCCACCGGGAAATGAACCCAGGAACGGCAGCCCGGCTGAGGGTCGGGCTGCCGTTTTTTTCGTGCGACGTGCGGCTGCCCCAAGCGCCGCGTCCCTCTATCGGCTACCGATCGGCACGCGAAAGGACGACCGACGGGTCCGCCACGGTCCCACCGTCGATCCGGTGCGACATCTGCGCCCTATCATCCGATAGACACACGGCTTGGAGAAGCTGGTCGAGCGACGGGATAGGACCAGCGGCGGCTGGCGAGCCGACCCGATCGATGGTCCGGGCCAGACCGATCAGTGCCGTGGTCCCAGACGATTTGGCAGCAAGGCTTCTTATAACGGGCTGCATGCGACCATAACTTCTGTCGTCGAAAAGGCCGAGCATGCATACGACGTCAGCGTCGCTGATCGCGAGCGTGGCCGTATCGTTGAACGGCCCCGGCACCCTGCTTTGCTCTTCGACATCGCAGCCTGCGCGCCGCAGCACATGCGCGACGATCCGCACCACTGCCGGGTCGAGTGGGCCACGTCCCGCCACGCAAAGGACCGATCGGCTGGTCGAGGCTTCGCGGATATCCGGCGTTCCGTGCGACGGATCCTGGCTTGGGCCGAGATCGGCGGCGAAGTCGGCGTCCTTGCGATACTCTTGCAGCGCTTCCACCAATTCCAATACCGTATCTCGCACGTACTCGAGCGACTGCCGGTCCACCGCACCACGGTCGAAATCCGCTGCCGCCAGCCGCATGCCGTCCAGCACCACCTCGTCGTAATATTGGACCATCGACATCGTCTCTAGACACGCTTCTGCCTGCTCGATTGCCTCATCGACATTGCCGGCCAGGACGCGCTGGTAGAGGGTTTCCGCCGGCGACAAAGCGGGGCGATCGCCGAGCAGCACATCGAAAATCTCAAAAGCGGGTATATGACGTCCGAGCACGACAAGCATCATGGTCACCGGCATCGCCAGCACCAGTCCCACCGGGCCCCAGATCCACGTCCAGAACAGTGCTGCGATTATTACGGACACAGGCGAAAGTCCGGTCGAATGACCGTAGAGCAACGGCTCGATCCCATAGCCGACGACAGGCTCGACGACCATGAAAAGCAATATGACGTACAGCACCATCATCCAGCCCGGATCGATCGCCGCCGCCAAGGCGAGGGGCCCCGCCAAGCCAACGACCACGCCGACATAGGGCACGAACCGGGCAAGCCCGGCCAGCGCCCCCCACAACCCCGGCGAAGGTACGCCGATCAGGAACAGTCCCGCCCAGACGACCATGCCAAAGCCGAGGTTCACGACTGACTGCGATAGGAAATATTTGCTGAGCCGCTTTGCGCCTTCATCAAGCGCGACGGTCGTTCGGTGAAGGTCCGCAGCGCCCATCAGTCGAATTAGGCGATCGCGCAAATCTTCCTTCTGGAACAGGATGAAGATTGTGACGATGACGACGATAAGGGTCGTCTCGATTGGCGCGAGTCCTGGCACGACATAGCTGCGTACCTCATCAAGTGCGTTTTTGGGCGGGGCCTGGATTTCTACTGGAACGGCGCCGCTTGGCGTTGCTCGGTCAATGGCCTGTCGACCTGCCGCGCGTGCGCGCCGTGTACTGGGGTGACCGCTGCCGCCTTCGGATTGCAGGATCGCTCCGAATCTCTGCCGGATCGCGACGCGCAGCATCGCGGCCTTGGTTGTGATCCGTTCGGCGTATGCGGGAGCATCCCTGGTGAGGGTCGCCGCCTGGCTGACGATGACCGCAGCGGTGACGCCGATACCGCCAAGAGCAAGCGCAATCGCGCAAAGTACCGCAGCCGCCCGCGGGAGATGGAGCCGTCTGAAACCGCTCACGATCGGCGCGAGAAGGAAGGACAACAGCACCGCCAGGATGATCGGCAACAATACCGAACGTCCAAAATAGAGCCCGGTCGTCGCGATCGCGGCTATGATCCACGGTGCTGTCGCACCCAAAGCGTGCTGACTGCGCCAGCGCAGACCGCGAGCGGACGCGATCAATTCGCGATGGTCCTTAGTGTCTTTCATCAACACCGATCAGCCCGGGGTGTTTCTTCATGAAGCATAGCATGGGAGGACAGTGCGTCACAACGTGCTCCGTTCGTCGAGCGGCCTCGCCGCCGATGTTAAGCGCTCCATCGGTTTCATAACTTCCGGCTAACGGCCTTTCGCGCGCAACAGGCGGGAGATGGCGACAACGAAGCGGTGGATCGACTGCCGCTGGCAGCGACCGCGCCAGCGGTAGAGGTCATGCGGAGATCTTCGACCGAAGCCCCGGGGGTGCGCTGCCCGTCAAGGCCCCACATCCGCATCGTTGGCCTTGAGTCGGTAGGAGGTCGTCGCGCCAAGCCCGAGCGCTACGGCCACGCGATCGTTCCAGCCATAGGGATCGGCGCGGACGATGGGTTCGCCGTCGTCGTCGAACAGCACGGTCTGATAGAGCATCCGAACCGGGATCTCATGCGGCAGGGAAACGAAGCTCTCCGGTTTGCCAGCGCGCGCCTGATGCCATTTGTCGATCACGCCTTCGTCCTGCGCGATCATCTCGGCAAAGCCGAGTGCGTCGTCCACGCGGACGCATCCGTGGCTGCGCTGCCGCTGGACCTGGGCGAACAGCAGCTTGGCGGGTGTATCGTGCAGGTAGATGGCGTGCTCATTCTTCATGTCGAACTTGACCAAGCCCAGCGAATTTTTGGGCCCCGACTGCTGGACGATCCAGCCGTTCTTCCAAGCCAGGTTGTTCTTGCGGAAATACGCCGCGTTCTTCCCCGTCATTTCCTTCTTCTGGACGGAGCGCGGAACGGTCCAGGTTGGGTTGGCGACCAGGCGGAAAATCGGCGAGCCAAGCTGCGGAGTTTCCTTGTCGGGCGCGCCGACCACGACCTTGCGGACATTGGCCAGCTTTCCGTCGCGCCAGTAGCTCAGCCTTGCTGCGGCGAGATTGACGTCGATCCGGGTCGCAGGCGCGTTGCGGTCGAGCCAGCGAAGCCGTTCCATGTTGACGGCGATGGCACGCGCGCGATCGACATCGGAAAGGTTGAGGATGGCGAGCGCGTCGCTGCCGACCGCCCCGTCCGGCTTGATGCCATAGTCGGTCTGCATCGCCTTCACGGCTGCCGTGATGGCCGGCGTGAGGCGATCGCCTTGCGCTGCCGCCTTGTCGAGATAGTCGAAGGCGACCAGTTGTTGGGCGATCGCTGGAATACGGGAATCCGTGGAACCCGGTGTGATCGCCTTACCGCTATCGGGGATTACCCCTGCGGGATTCTGCTTCTGCTTGCGGAGCGCGACGTAGGCGACGGACAGCTTGCGGTAGTTGGCATCCTGCGGAGCGAGACTTTCGAGCCAGTCGCCGACCTTCCCGGACGCAAGCGCAGTCTTGAGGCCGCCTGCCAGATCCCCGTTCGGTCGGGGGACGGTGTAGACGTCGTACAACTTTGCGGGGTCGATGACGCCGCGCGAAAGCGCAGCCGCATAGGCGAGCGCAGATGCGGTCAGCGCGGCGTCGCCGGATCCCGGCGCTCCGTGTACGCTGAACTGGACCTTGTCGAGGCCGTGTGCGCCGCGCCCGTCGATCGCCTTTTGCAGTTGGCTGACGGTAGCCGCGGACCAGCCGCCCTGATTGACTGCCGCAACCTGCGCAGGCTTTTTCGCATCCGTCGCAGACTTGACCCCGCATGCTGACAACGAGAGCGTGATCGCCAGCAACGACGAGCCCATGATGGCAATCCGCACACGCGTCTCCTGATGGTTGGCCCTACGATACCGGTGGCCGCGTTGAAGCGCATGGGGAATCCAACCTTTCAGCACAAGCGTTAACCGCGAGGGCTGATCGAGCAAACGGCGACAGAGGTGCGGCCCGCATTCGGGACCGACAGAGCCGCTTGATGCGATGCCCGCTGGAATAAGGCCGTTCGGTTGTGGTTTGGGGAGGAAGTCTTCGGAGGCTGGCCCGGAGCCACGCGCAGGCATCATCCATAAATCAAAGGTCCTGCACCACGCCGACTACCTTACCCGTCAAAAGTGTGAACAGCGAATAACAATCGCGTTCAGCCTCATGCCACAGTGCAGCAGATAGAAAGGCTCCATCGAATGTAATCCTCAAAGGAAACGGACCGTGATTAAGAAGCTTTTCAATATCGCTCTGGTCGCTAGCGTAGCGATAGCCGGCGTTGCCGCGGTTCCAGCATCCGCGCAGGATTATGGTCGGGACGGGTATTACCAGTCCTATAACCGTGACGACCGAAATGGCGGCGACGAAGCGCGCTATGCGCAGGACGATCGCTATCAAAACTATCGGCAGCAGCAAGAGGAGCGTCGCTATCGCGAGCAGCAGCGCCGGCATGCCTATGCGCGTCGTTACCAATCTTATGATCGCGGATATGCCAACAATGGCTACGTACAGGGCTATGCCGACCAAGGTGGGTACGCCCGCCCGCAGTATCGCACCGAGCGCCGGTGCAGCTCGGGCACCACGGGTGCCGTGCTCGGGGCCGTACTCGGCGGGTTGCTCGGCCGTGAGATCGGCCGTGGTGGTCGGTACAACGAGCCGAGCACGACCGGCTTGATTCTTGGTGCGGGCGGCGGCGCGCTCGCTGGCCGCGCGATCGAACGCAACGGCAATTGTCGCTAATTTGCCATCTGAGCTAATAACGAAAGGACAATTCAGATGATCCGATATCTTTTCACGGCAGCGATATTGTCGGCCGCTGCATCAGTCGCATTTTCTCCAGCGGCTTCGGCGCAGAGCTATGGTGGCGTCACGCTAAGTTTCGGTTCGGGCGGCTACAATCGTTATGATGGCGACGACTATCGCGGGTACGAGCGGCCACGCTACGATCCTTACTACCAGGAGCGGCGTGAGGCGTGGTTGGCCCGGCAGCGGTACGTGCAGCACGAGCGTTGGGAACAGCAAGAGCGCGCGCGCCGGGAATATTGGCGACATGAGCGCCAAGAGCGCCAGCAGTGGCATCGCGATGACGACGATTGATGAGATCAGGTAACCGCCGGACGTCGTCCATGAGCAACTCGACGTGAGATGACGGAGCGAATCCGGTATGCCTTAATTTCGAGATGCCAGGTTGCAGGACCGGCTGATGGCCCCCAAAAGAAAAACCCCCCGGTTCATCACCGGGGCGTTTGTCTTTGTGGCGGGATGCTGGCGCGACCCCGCATCGTCACTCCCGGCTGGGCCGGGCCGACCGGCCACGCGCGTCGCGCCTTTTGGGGCCACCGACGCGCAGCTTGCCTGCCTCGCTCCGGCTCAGTCGATGCGCGGCAGCGTCTCGAACTGGTGGAACGGCGGTGGCGAGGACAGGGTCCATTCCAGC
>NZ_JANYEK010000128.1 GCF_025363195.1 Sphingomonas sp. | reverse complement strand
ACTTCGCTCGTGGCCAGCTTGCGCTTCACGTCGCCGTACGCACGCGCGCCGTTGGGCCCGAACATCGTGTAGGCGCCAAGCCCCGCGATAACGATCACCGCCACCGCCGGCACGATCGCGCGGCGGAGCATGACGTTGAAGGTGGAACGCTTTGCCATCCCATGATTCTTGTCAGGCCCCGCGTGCGCAATCAAGCCTTTTTTAACCAAGTTTTCGTCGTGGATCAGCGCGCGCGCAAAACGCTCCGGCCGGCATATACCGCCGCATCGCCCAACTCTTCCTCGATACGGATTAACTGGTTGTACTTGGCCAACCGGTCGCTGCGGGCGAGCGAGCCCGTCTTGATCTGCCCGCAATTGGTCGCCACCGCCAAGTCGGCGATCGTCGCATCTTCGGTTTCGCCCGAACGGTGCGACATCACGGCAGTATAGCTCGCGCGATTGGCCATCGAAACGGCTTCCAGCGTTTCCGTCAGCGACCCGATCTGGTTGACCTTGATCAGGATCGAATTCGCCGTCTTCTCATCGATACCGCGCTTCAGGCGTTTCGGGTTGGTCACGAACAGATCGTCGCCGACCAACTGGACCTTATCACCGATCAGGTCGGTCAACATTTTCCAGCCAGACCAATCGTCCTCGGCCATGCCGTCCTCGATCGAGAAGATCGGATAGCGCCGCGTGAGATCCGCGAGATATTCCGCCATGTCCGCGCTCGACAGCAATTTGCCCTCGCCGGAGATATTATAAATGCCGTCCTTGAAGAATTCGGTCGCCGCGCAATCCAGCGCGACCATCACGTCATCGCCGGGATTGTATCCCGCTTTCTCGATCGACTGCATGATAAAATCGAGCGCGTCGGTCGTGCTGGCGATGTTCGGCGCAAAGCCGCCCTCGTCGCCGACCGAGGTCGCCAGCCCCTTGTCATGCAGACCCTTCTTCAGCGTGTGGAAGATTTCCGATCCGCAGCGCACCGCATCGAACAAGGTATCCGCACCGACCGGCACAATCATGAATTCCTGGAAATCGATCGGGTTGTCGGCATGCTCCCCGCCGTTGATGATGTTCATCATCGGCACCGGCAACACATGCGCCGCCACGCCGCCGACATAACGATATAGCGGCAGCCCGCGCGCATCCGCTGCCGCCTTCGCCACCGCAAGACTTACGCCGAGGATAGCGTTCGCGCCCAGCCGACCTTTATTCTCTGTGCCGTCCAGCTGGATCATCGCGCGGTCGACATCGCTCTGGTCCTCCGCATCGATCCCCAGCACGGTATCGGCGATCTCACCATTCACCGCATCGACCGCGCCCTGCACGCCCTTGCCGAGCCACTTGCTCTTGTCGCCATCGCGGCGCTCGACAGCCTCATGGGCGCCGGTCGATGCGCCGGACGGCACCGCTGCACGGCCGAAGCTGCCGTCTTCCAGCATCACATCGACCTCGACCGTCGGGTTGCCGCGGCTGTCGATGATCTGGCGGGCGTGCAGGTCGATGATTGCGGTCACGGAACGATCCTTATACTCTCGGGGAAGCGGATGATGGGGCGAGCCTCTATCGGCTAATGTCCCATGCGGCAATTCGCCGCCGGATTATGGAACCGTTACGGTCATTGGCCGGTTACGGTCTGGCATGAGAAAGGGTTCGTAATGGCCGAGGATACTCCCCAACCAACGGTGCCCGTCGCGAAACCGCGGACGACCGCGCTGAAGCCCAGAATCGTCAAATCGAAAGGCCCTGTTGTGACCGATCAGACGACCAGCAAACCGACAGCGGGCCCAGCGCAGACGCTGAAGGACGGTGCCGAGCAGATGAAGAAGGATGCGGGCGCCAAGGCGCGTTCTTATGTCGAGGATGGTAAGTCTCGCGCTGGCGGCGCCCTCGACGAGCTGGCCAAGATGATGACCGATGCCGCTGGCACCGTCGATGAAAAGGTCGGCGCGCAATACGGCCACTATGCCCGCACCGCGGCCAATGCGGTTTCCGGCTTCTCGGACGCGCTGAAATCCAAAAATGTCGACGATCTAATCGCCGATGCAACCGGCTTTGCAAAGAAAAGCCCGGCCATCGCCATCGGCACTGCAGCAGCAGTGGGCTTCGTGCTGATCCGCTTGCTTCAGGCGGGCCTTAACACCGGTAGCGATACCAAGGCCTGATTCGCCGGGCGCGGGGATTAAAGTTTTGGATCAGCTTCCGTCGGAGAGTATTGGCGAACTGCTTAGCCGCCTGGTCGAAGATGCCCGGGAGTCGATCCGGGCTGAGGTCGGTCTGTATCGCGCACAGATTCTCAACTGGATCGCGCGCGCAAAGATCGTTGCCGCGTTTGGCGTGATCACCTTGATGCTAGTCAACGCGGCCATCATCGCGCTGATCGTGGGCCTATTGCTGATCGCCCAGCGTAACGTCGGCCCGATCTGGGCCACGGTGATCGTAGTTGTGGGGACCCTCATCTGCGCAGCGCTGTTCGGCTGGCTTGCGCTGCGCCAGCTGCGTGGATTAATTGCCAAGAGAATACCGAAATGAGCGAACCTGCGAAAAACACCAGCACCCGCATCGTCGAGATCGCCGAGGCGCGCTCCACGGCGGCTCGCGCCCGCCTGTTGGATACCCTGTCACAGTTGCACGCGCGTCTCAGTCCAAAGGCATTGGCGCAGGAGGCTGCGGCCAATTTGATGGACAAAGGCAAGCATCTCGCAACCGGCGGGAGGGATGTCGCGATCAAAAACCCGGTTAAGACCGCTGGCATCGTCGCTGGCATCGGCCTGTTTCTCGCACGCCGCCCACTCTTCCGGCTGTTGCAGCGACAGGTCCAGCGAGACGAGCATGCAACCGCTGCAAAATCAATCCGTTCCACCGCCACTTCCAATCGGCCGCGTGCCGCCACCACAAGGACGCTCAAATGACCGAGAATTCCAAATCTTCCCCTAAAGTCAAAAGCACCGTGGAAAAAACGCGCACTGCCGCCAACAAGGCGCTCGACAAGACGATGGACGGTGCACGCGACGCCACTGCCCGCGTCGCCAAGTCGATCGATACCAATCCGCTTCCGGTCATTGTCGGTGGCCTAGCTATCGGCGTGCTCGCCGGCGCGCTGATCCCGCGCAGCGACCGGGAGACGGCTATGCTCGCGCCCGTCGGCAAACGCATCAAGGATACGACCGGTGGCGCCATCAAGGCCGCGAAAAATGTCGGGGTCGAGGAATTTGGCGCGCTCGGCCTGTCCAAGTCCGCGTTGAATGACCAGGCAGGCAAGCTGGTCGGCAATATCCTGAAGGCGCTCGCCACTGCGGGTATCGCCGCGGTCGCCGCGTCGAAGGACGCAAACACCAATGCTGCAAATGCGAAGAAGGCAGGCTAGCCGCGCCGCGCTGGTGGCGCTAAGGCAATCGTGACTTCTGCTTCCCCGGGGATTTCACGATCATGAGCAAGCTCCACCTCGTTTTCGGCGGTCGCGTCAGCGATCCTCAGACGCTCGATTTCGACGATATGAACTCGATCGATGTGGTCGGGATGTTTCCCGATTACAAAACCGCCGAAAAAGCCTGGCGCGCCGCTGCACAGCGCACAGTAGACGATGCCGAGATGAAATATGTCGTGGTCCACCTGCACCGTCTCGTCCAGCCCGACCTGATCGCCAAGCCCGGGGAATGACGCGCTTTTTGCTAAGGCCGGGGTCCGATGGCAAAGATTTCTGTCGTCACAGGACTAATTTTGCAACTTAAAATTGTGCGCCCGAACGCAACAGCCTTTCAGGCTCGCCGATATTGCCACTTCAGCAAAGGCTGTGCGAGCAGCATCCCCACGCATAGGGCGGCGATTGGCTCGACAAACGCCACCGACAGCTCGAAATTCTGCGTCACTAGCGAAAACACCACCTGGATCCCGAACCAGATGCCCGCAACCATCGCAATGCGGACAGCCCGGCTTTTACCCTGTCCGATCGGCAGGGCCGCGGGCAGACCATAGAGCATGAAATACGCCCCGATCAGCGCGAACACCGCGGGATCCATTCCGGCCCCCGGCATAAGGGATCCCGGGGTCAGGACCAGCCGGGCAAGCGCGCTGCCATAGATTCCCGCAATCACCACGATCGCCAGCCCCAACGGTCGCAACGCCTTTTCGACATAACGGCCGGTGATCAGCAGCAAGACGAGGTTGAACGCCGTCGACACCACGTCGCGCGCGATGAATGCCGAGGCGAGCGGCGAGAGCCATGCCCGCAAGGGATCGCCGTTCCAACCCCCGCCGAGGAAGTCCTGCGGGATGAAACCATAACGGATCGCCGCCATGTCGGCGCCCAATACCGCTATCACCATCAGCCCGGCAAACGCCGCGAAGGCAACGAGCGCATCGGTGAAGCGCCCGCGCGGAAGATCTATTCCACCCAAAGTCTTCCAACCTGCCTTAAATGAACTCGATCTTGGCGACCGAATACCAGCGGTCGCCCGCCGGCACGGTCACCTCGACCTCCTCCTCAACCTTGCGGCCGATCAGCGCGCGGCCCAGCGGGGAATTATAAGAAATGCGCCCGCCCTTGGCATCGGCCTCGGTCTGGCCGACGATCTGGTATTTGGTGGCCTTGTCGTCCTCGTCGAGCAACGTAACCGTCGCGCCGAACACCACCTTGTCGCCCGATAATTCCTTGGGATCGATTACCTGCGCACGGGACAATTTGTCCTCAATGTCGCTGATCGACGCCTCGATCTGTCCTTGGCGTTCCTTCGCGGCATGATATTCCGCGTTTTCGGACAGGTCGCCGTGGGCGCGCGCTTCCTCGATCGCGTCGACGATGGTCGGGCGCTCCGCTTTCAGCCGTTTCAGATCCGCATTGAGCTTTTCATAACCCTCTTGCAGCATCGGCATCTTTTCGACGGTCGCCATCCCTTTTCGTCCTTCGTCAATTTCCCCCTGTTGGCCGGCCCGATTGGACCCGCCCGCACGTTGTCTCTTGATGGGGGGATTAAGTGTGCGAGTGCGAATAATAGGATTGCAGCGGCATTACTTCAAGCGCGTGGTTCGCCAATGCCGTAATCGCCTGCGCCGCCTCGACGCTGGCAGCCGCCGTGGTGAAGTGCGGAATCTTCTGCACCAGCGCCGCGGCACGGATCGGTTGCGAGTCCTTCAGGCTCTGCCAGCCCTCGGTGGTGTTGAACACCAGGTCGATATCCCCATCCTTCATCCGGTCGACGATGTGCGGCCGCCCTTGCCCGACCTTGTTGATCCGCTCGACGTCCACCCCGTTGGCGATGAGGAACGCCGCCGTGCCATCGGTGGCGATAATCTTGAAGCCACGGTCTGCCAACAGCTTGACCGCAGGCAGGATAACCGGCTTGTCGCTCGGCTTGACCGATACGAATACCGTGCCCGACTGGGGAAGCACCGTCCCCGCCCCCAACTCCGCTTTGTAGAACGCTACCGGGAAAGACCGATCGATCCCCATAACTTCGCCGGTGGACTTCATTTCTGGTGACAGCACCGGATCGACGCCGGGGAAGCGGTTGAACGGGAACACCGCTTCCTTCACCGCATAATAATCGATGTGCCGATTGATCTTCGGCAGATCAGCCAGCTTCTCGCCGGCCATCACCCGCGCGGCAATCTTGGCAATCGGTGCGCCGATCGCCTTGGCCACGAACGGCACGGTGCGCGACGCCCGCGGATTAACCTCGATCAGATAGACCAAATGGTCTTCGGTGCCGTCCTCACGCACGGTCGCTTTGACGGCAAACTGGATGTTCATCAGCCCCACGACCGACAGCGCATGCGCCAGCAACACCGTCTGCCGCTCGATCTCGGCAATGACCTCCGGGCTCAAGGAATAGGGCGGGATCGAACAGGCCGAATCCCCCGAATGCACACCGGCTTCTTCGATATGCTGCAATACGCCTGCCACCGTAACGTCGGTGCCATCGCAGATCGCATCGACATCCACCTCGATCGCGTCGCGCAGATACTGGTCGATCAGCACCGGCGAGTCGCCCGAAACCTGCACCGCCGTCTGAATGTAATCGTCGAGTTGCTGGAGTGAATCCACAACCTCCATCGCCCGACCACCCAATACGTAGGATGGCCGCATCAGCACCGGATAGCCGATCCGCTCGGCCGCCGAGACTGCCTCGTCGCGACTGCGCGCCAAGCCATTGGCCGGCTGCAACAGCCCCAGTTTCGTCACCAGCGCCGAAAACCGTTCGCGATCCTCCGCCAGGTCGATCGCGTCGGGGCTGGTGCCGAGAATCGGGATACCGGCTGCCTCCAGCGCACGCGCCAGATTCAGCGGCGTCTGCCCACCAAACTGCACGATCACCCCGGCCAGCGTCCCCGCCTGCTGCTCGACATGCAGGATTTCCAGCACGTCTTCGGCGGTCAGCGGCTCAAAATACAGCCGGTGCGACGTGTCGTAATCCGTCGACACCGTCTCCGGATTGCAATTGACCATGATCGTCTCATAGCCCGCGTCTCCCAGCGCGAAACACGCGTGGCAGCAGCAATAATCGAACTCGATGCCCTGCCCAATCCGGTTCGGCCCACCGCCCAAAATCACCACCTTGCGCGCTGCGGTCGGCAGACTCTCGCACTCCGGCTCGCCGAAGCTCGGCGCCTCATAGGTCGAATACATATACGGCGTCTTGGCGTCGAACTCAGCCGCACAGGTGTCGATCCGCTTGAAGACCGGGCGCACGCCGAGCCGGTGGCGTAGCGCGCGCACCTCATCCTCGGTGACGCCGCCCGTCATCGCGACGACGGTGTCATGGATCAACCCGGAACCGCGCGCGATGCCCCGCGACATGCCGCGCAGATTGGCCGATTTCAGTGCCAGTTGCGCCAGTTTCTTGTCGCTGAACCCCATCGACTTGAGCTTGCGCATCCCCGCCGCGTCGATCGGCAGACCGTGCATGGAAACCTCATCTTCCGCCGCGATGATCTCGGCGATCCGGTCCAGGAACCACGGATCGAACTTCGCGATCGCATGGATTTCCGCGACGCTCATCCCCTCGCGCAACGCCTGCGCGGCGACCAGCAATCGGTCTGGCGTGGCGCGCGCGAGCGCCGCCTCGATATCCGAGCGCGGCGCGCCCTGCAGCGCTGGCACGACGTCGAATCCACTGAGGCCTGTTTCCAGTCCGCGCAACGCCTTCTGCATCGATTCTTGGATATTTCGCCCGATCGCCATCACTTCACCGACGCTTTTCATCGCGGTCGACAGAATCGGCTCGGCGCCCTTGAACTTCTCGAACGCGAAGCGCGGGATCTTCGTCACGACATAGTCGATCGTCGGCTCGAACGCCGCAGGCGTCGCGCCGGTGATGTCGTTCGTGATCTCGTCCAACGTATACCCCACCGCCAGCTTGGCCGCGACCTTGGCGATCGGAAACCCGGTCGCCTTGGACGCCAGTGCGGAAGACCGCGATACGCGCGGGTTCATCTCGATCACGATCAATCGGCCATCCTTCGGATTGACCGCGAACTGCACGTTGGAACCGCCTGTTTCCACGCCAATCTCACGCAGCACCGCGATGCTCGCGTTGCGCATGATCTGATATTCCTTGTCGGTCAGCGTCAGCGCCGGGGCGACCGTAATGGAATCGCCGGTATGCACGCCCATCGGATCGACATTCTCGATCGAACAGATGATGATGCAATTGTCGTTGCGGTCGCGCACGACCTCCATCTCATATTCCTTCCAACCGAGGAGCGATTCCTCGATCAGCACCTCGGTCGTCGGCGACGCATCCAGCCCGGTGCGTACGATCGCCTCAAACTCCTCGCGATTATACGCGATGCCGCCACCCGATCCGCCCATCGTGAAGCTCGGCCGGATGATCGCAGGCAAGCCCGTATGCGCCAACCCCGCCATTGCCTCGTCCAGCGTGTGGGCAACCATCGATCGAGCGCTTTCCAGCCCGATCCGGTCCATCGCATCGCGAAACTTCTGCCGGTCCTCGGCCTTGTCGATCGCCTCGGCATCCGCACCGATCATCTGCACGCCGTATTTCTCCAGCGTGCCATCGTTGAACAGCGCGAGCGCGGTGTTCAGCGCGGTCTGCCCGCCCATCGTCGGCAGCACCGCATCGGGGCGTTCCTTGGCGATGATCTTGGCGACGATCTCCGGCGTGATCGGCTCGACATAGGTCGCATCGGCCAGCTCCGGATCGGTCATGATCGTCGCCGGGTTCGAATTGACCAGCACGATCCGGTAACCCTCCTCGCGGAGCGCCTTGATCGCCTGCGTGCCCGAATAATCGAACTCGCAGGCTTGCCCGATCACGATCGGCCCGGCGCCGATGACGAGGATGGAGGAGATGTCGGTGCGTTTTGGCATTGATCAGAATGCTCTCATTGAATACATTGATTGCAATGCAATCACAGGGAATACATTGATTGCATTGCAATCACAGGAGTGGCGCGATGGCCAGCATGATGATCCGAAATCTGCCCGACGACGTGAAGCAAGATCTGCGGGAGCGGGCGGCGAAAAACGGCCGCTCGTTGGAAGAGGAAGCCCGCCGCGCGCTGATCGCATTGGTGCGGCCGGAACCAGCAACAGCGCGCAAATCGATCGGCGAAATTCTGTTTGACCTCAGTCGGCCAGGCATCGAATTGCCGATCCCGCCCCGCAGCCGTGCCCGAATTCCAACGTTTGACGATTGATGATTCTTGTAGACAGCAACGTTTGGAGTGAGTTGATGCGATCCGTACCAAATCCCTTGGTTCGATCTTGGCAACGCTCCCATGCCGACGACGTGTGGCTTTCGACGGTCGTTGTTGGCGAGCTTCTGTCTGGCGCTCATTTGCTGCCGGACGGGAAACGAAAGCAGATGTTTCTTGATGGTTATGAAGAGCTGATAACCCTGTATGCAGACCGCATCGTGGATTTTGATCTGAACGCATCACGCCTTTACGGTCCTGTTCTGGCCGCCCAGGAACGGACCGGTCGCAATCCTGGAACAGCCGATACGCAGATCGCCGCGACAGCTCTGTCGCGCGGCATGCTCCTGGCAACGCGAAACACGAAGCATTTCGAGGGGCTCGGGCTCGAACTGATAAATCCCTGGAATGACTGAACGATATCAATCGCCCGCCCCATCTTCAGCAGTGCAGCCCCAGCCATCATACTCGACGTCGTAGACCACCTCGATCTGCAGGCACTTCACCGTCAGCGCACGGATCGATGCATCGTCCGCCGCCTGTTCGCAGCCGAGGAAGAGGCTGATCTCCCCCCCGTCGTCTTCTTCGCGCTCGATCACCTCGAAGCCGAGTTCTCCGGCATCCTCCTCCAGCCGGTCGAGCGCCGCTTCGTCGCCACGGAAACTCACGTCCACCGCGCGGACGATCTCCGGCCGATCGCCATTAGCGCGCAGCGAGGCCAGCACGTCGCTGTCCGCCGCCCATTCTTCTGCCAGCCGCGCGGGATCCACATCGGGGAGGGTCATGCCGTCACCCTCAATCCGCTAACGAATTTCTCGAACAGATACAGGCTGTCCTGCGGGCCGGGGCTGGCCTCCGGGTGATATTGGACGCTGAACGCCGGCCGGTCGGTCAGTTCGAACCCGGCGTTGCTGCCATCGAACAGCGACACATGCGTTTCGCGCGCGGTTTCCGGCAGCGTCTCGCTGCGCACAGCGAAACCGTGGTTCATGGATGTGATCTCGACCACGCCATCCGCCAGTCGCTTGACCGGATGGTTCGCCCCGCGATGCCCCTGGAACATCTTGGTCGTTTCGCCGCCCACCGCCAGCGCAAGCAACTGGTGGCCAAGACAGATGCCGAACAATGGAATGCGCGTATCGAGCAACGCGCGGATCACCGGCACCGCATATTTTCCCGTCGCGGCGGGATCGCCCGGCCCGTTCGACAGGAAGATGCCGTCCGGTTTCAGCGCCATCACCTGATCGAACGTCGCGGTGGCGGGCAACACGCTGACCTTCGCGCCAGCGGCGACCAGATTGCGGTAAATGTTCCGTTTGGCCCCGTAATCGATCGCCACGACATGGGGCTTCTTGCTCCCCTCCCGCTCGCGAGAGGGGTTGGGGGAGGGCATATCCGCAAGCGGGGAATCGGAAACAGTCACAGCCCCTCCCCCGGTCCCTCCCGCCGGCGGGAGGAGAGAAGAAGTTTCATACCCAAAGCCCAGCCGCCACATCCCACCGTCCCAGCCGTAATGCGTCGCCGTCGTCACCTCGACGGCGAGGTCCATGCCCTCCAGCCCGGGCCAAGCCCGCGCACGTTCGAGCAACGCCGGAATGTCGAACACACCGTCCGCCGCATGCGCGATCACCGCATTGGGCGCGCCGCCTGCCCGAATCCGCCGCGTGAGCGCCCGCGTATCGATTCCCGAAAGCCCGATCCGCCCATGCCGCGCCATCCACGTATTCAGGTGCTCGACCGAACGGAAGTTGCTCGGCGCGGTCACATCCTCGCGCACGATGATGCCTAGAGCATGCGGGTCGTTCGCCTCGATATCGTCCGGGTTCGCGCCGACATTGCCGATGTGCGGGAACGTGAACGTCACCATCTGCCCGGCGAAAGACGGGTCGGTCATCACCTCCTGATATCCGGTCATCGCTGTGTGGAAGCATACTTCGCCGACCGCGGACCCCTCCGCGCCGAATCCCCGCCCCCATGCCATTTCGCCATTCGCCAGCACCAATACGCCGGTGGCGCCGTCCGGAGCCTTGGCGGGCACAGCAATAGGCTTGGCGTCGGCCATGTCGGCGGGCACTCCATTTGGTTTCGATGTCGCTAAGGGGCGGGGGCTAGTCCCGCTTGGCGCCAACGTCAATCCGATAAACCGGGCGTCGATCGCTTAAACCGGGTAAGACGCTGCCCGGTTCAAAAAGGACGATCGATGATTCGGGACGATATCAAAGCCGCGCAGATCACCGCGATGAAGGCCGGCGACAAGGAAGCGCGCGGCGCGATCAGCCTGATGCAATCGGCGATCAAGAACCGCGACATCGAAGCCCGCGCGCCGCAATCAAGGGATGGCAAGGCACCCGAGAGCGACGACGCTTTGGTCATCGAAGTGCTGCAGAAAATGGTCAAGCAACGCCGCGAATCGATCGACATGTTCGTCAAAGGCGGTCGCCAGGAGTTGGCCGACAAGGAAGCCGCAGAGATCGCCGTGATCGAACGCTTCCTGCCGCAACAGATGGACGAAGCGCAGACGACGGCGGCGATCCTTGCGATCAAGGCCGAGATCGGTGCCGAGGGCATGAAGGACATGGGTCGCCTGATGGCCGAATTGAAGGCGCGCCATGCGAGCGAACTCGACATGAGCAAGGCGAGCGGGCTGGTGAAGGCGGCGCTTTCGTAACGTTCCATCGCAAAGAAACACCGCCTGCCCGTTCGTCCTGAGCTTGTCGAAGGACGTGTGAATAAGCGGTAACCCCTCGACCGAATCGTCTCGATCTGGCATCGTCTCGAGATGGCGTTCTGGGCGTACATTCTGCGTTGCGGCGACGGCAGCTATTATGCGGGGCATTGCGATGACCTCGACCAGCGCATCGGCATGCATCAGGCCGGACGTGGCAGCGATTATACCGCTCGCCGGCAACCGGTGACGATTATCTGGAGCCAGGATTTCTCCAGCCGGATCTATGCGCTTGAGGCCGAGCGTCAGATCAAAGGCTGGTCACGCGCTAAGAAGGATGCGTTGGTCGCGGGGGATTGGGGCAGGATTTCACAACTTGTGAAATCTCGTGGGACACATCCTTCGACAAGCTCAGGACGAACGGTTCTGGGAGAACGCGCGGGGATTAAAGACCCAGTTCGTGATGAGCCTGTCGAAGCACCTTCGCGGCAGGCCGCGCAGTGAGCCTATCCCCCCAATTCCTTGACGAACTCCGCGCCCGCACCCTGCTGTCAGCGCTCATCGGCCGCACCACCAAGCTGCAAAAGGCCGGTCGCGAATATCGTGCCTGCTGTCCGTTCCATAACGAGAAGAGCCCCAGCTTCTACGTCAATGACGACAAGGGCTTCTACCATTGCTTCGGGTGCAGCGCTCACGGCGACGCGATCCGCTGGCTGACCGACCAGCGCGGCCTGCCATTCATGGATGCGGTCAAGGAACTCGCCCAGGCCGCCGGCATGGACATGCCGGCGATGGACCCGCGTGCGGCGGAAAAGGCCGAAGCCGCCAAGGGCCTGCACGAGGCCTGTGCCGATGCCGCCTTGTGGTTCACCGACCAATTGAACGGCATCGCAGGTGCCGAAGCCCGCACGGTGCTGGAGAAACGCGGCATCAGGCCGGAAACCGCCCGCGCCTTCGCCCTCGGCTACGCCCCCGATTCGCGCACCAAACTCAAGGACGCGTTGAAGGTTTACGGCGACCCGATGCTGATCGAAGCCGGCCTGCTCATCTCGGTCGAGGAAAAGACTCCGTATGATCGCTTCCGCGGTCGCCTGATGATCCCGATCCGCGATCCGCGCGGGCGCACCGTCGCGTTCGGCGGACGCATCATCGGGGACGGCGAACCAAAATACCTAAACTCACCCGAGACTCCGCTCTTCGACAAAGGCCGCACGCTCTACAATCTCGATCGCGCCGGTCCCGCCGCGCGCAAGGCGGGTCGCGTGCTGGTGGTCGAAGGGTATATGGACGTCATCGCGCTCGCCCAGGCCGGATTCGAGGAAGCCGTCGCGCCGCTCGGCACCGCGCTGAGCGAGGCGCAACTCGAACGCCTGTGGCGGATGAGCGACGTGCCGATCCTGTGTCTCGACGGCGATGCGCCCGGTCAGAAGGCCGCAATCCGCGCCGCCCACCGCGCGCTGCCGATGCTCGCCCCCGGCCGCAGCCTGGCCTTCGTCACGCTTCCCCAGGGCCAGGACCCCGACGATCTTGTGCGCGCCAAAGGTCCGGCGGCGTTCGAGGCGTTGCTGAAGTCCCCCGACCCGCTCGTCGACAAGCTCTGGGCACATGAACTGGCGCTCGAACCGCTCGACACACCCGAACAAAAAGCCGGGCTGAAGTACCGCCTCAACGAACTCGCCGGACTGATCGCCGACCAGAACGTCAAGCACGAATATATCGCCGAGTTCCGCCGCCGCTTCGACGATCTCTATGCCCGCAAGCGCGAACCGTTCCGCCCGTTCACCCCGCAGGCCCGCGGTACCCGCAAGCCCGGACAGCCGTGGAAGGCCCCGCCCGGTCCGGTCGGCGAGGGTCCCAAGGGCATTCGCGCCGGAGGGATCGATCGCATCCTCGCCAAGGCCGTGCTCGCCGGATTGATCCGCCACCCGGCCGAAATTGCCCGCCACATGGAGGTGCTCGGTTCGCTCAAGCTGGCCGATGGGGCGTTGGGGCGGCTGTTCGAAGCGGTGGTGGATTTGGCGCTCGAAGACGCCAATCGTGGCCCCTCTCAACATGGGGCGCTTGATAGTGAGCGGCTTCTTACCATATTGGCGACATCTGGATTTGATATAATCGCGCACGAACTGCTTCGGCCCGACCAACTTTCGCTGTCTTTCACGTTGAAGGATGCGGAGCCGCAGAGGGCGAGAGAAGACCTCGATGAGGCTATCGCGATTCTGGTGTCGCGCCCCGAAGTGGATGCGGCGCTGGCCGATGCAACGGCGGAAATGCAGGCGCGCTACTCGGATGAGGCATTTGGGCGGCAAATAGCGCTCGTGAAAGAACAACAGGCGCTCGACGCTCGGCTTGCAAATCTGGTGCAAGCGAATGAAGACGCCAGAACATTTGGTGCTGAGGGCAATTAATGGCGAAGACGGACATGGCGGAAGCGACCGACACCATCGAAAACGGTGACGCACCGCTGATCGACCTTAACGATGCATCGATCAAGAAGGTGATCGCGCGCGCCAAGAAGCGTGGCTACATCACCTATGAGCAGCTCAACGAAGCGCTGCCGCAAGGCGAGATGTCGTCCGATCAGATCGAGGATATCTCTTCGGCGCTGAGCGAGATGGGCATCAACATCGTCGAGAATGACGAAGCCGGCGAGGAAGGCGACGAAAAGCCCGCCGAGGATGACGAGGTCGAATCGGTCGACGCATCGGACGACGGCTCGCAGCAGATCGACGTCAAGAAGAAGGAGATCGTCGATCGCACCGACGATCCCGTCCGCATGTACCTGCGCGAGATGGGCGCGGTGGAATTGCTCAGCCGCGAGGGCGAGATCGCCATCGCCAAGCGCATCGAGGCCGGTCGCGACACGATGATCCTCGGCCTGTGCGAGTCGCCGATCACCTTCAACGCGATCATCGACTGGTCGACCGCGCTCAACGAAGGCACGATGCAGCTGCGCGAGATCATGGATCTCGATGCGATGCTGTCCAAGGATCCCGCGCCCGAATCGCTCACGGACGACGAGGAAGGTTCAGGCGAGATCAGCGAGAAGACCGCTGGCCCCAGCTTCAAGGAAGAGGAAGAGCCCGAGGAGGCCCCCGCCGACGAAGAAGAGGATTCGATGCAGGAGCGGCGCACGCCGCGTCCGTCCGATGACGAGGAGGAGGACAACACCCTCTCGCTCGCGCAGATGGAAGAGCAACTGAAGCCGATCGCGCTCGAACGCTTCGCCAGCATCACCGCGCTCTACAAGAAGTTCAGCAAGATGCAGGCCCAGCGCCTCGACGCGATGGGCGCGGGCGGCGAACTGTCGAACGCCGACGAGCGCAAATATCAGAAGCTGCGCGAGGAACTCACGGCGGAAGTCGAGAGCGTCCAGTTTCACAACGCCAAGATCGAATATCTCGTCGATCAGCTCTACGCCTATAACCGCCGCCTGACCGCGTTAGGCGGCCAGATGCTGCGCCTCGCCGAGCGTCACAAGGTGCCGCGCAAGGACTTCCTCGATCGCTATATCGGTCATGAACTGGACGAGCAGTGGATCCCGAATCTCGGCAAGCTCGACAAGAAATGGGCCGCTTTTGTCGCTGCCGAGACCGATTCGGTCGACCGCATCCGCATGGAGATTTCCGAAATCTCGCAGCAGACCGGCATGGCGCTCCCGGAATTCCGCCGCATCGTCAACATGGTGCAGAAGGGCGAGCGCGAAGCGCGTATCGCCAAAAAGGAAATGGTCGAGGCGAATCTGCGCCTCGTGATTTCCATCGCCAAGAAATATACCAATCGCGGCCTGCAATTGCTCGACCTCATTCAGGAAGGCAATATCGGTTTGATGAAGGCGGTTGATAAATTCGAATATCGCCGTGGTTACAAGTTCTCGACCTATGCGACCTGGTGGATCCGTCAGGCGATTACCCGCTCGATCGCCGATCAGGCCCGCACCATCCGTATTCCGGTGCATATGATCGAGACGATCAACAAGATCGTGCGCACCTCCCGCCAGATGCTGCATGAAATTGGCCGCGAGCCGACCCCCGAGGAATTGGCCGAAAA
>NZ_JANYEK010000062.1 GCF_025363195.1 Sphingomonas sp. | reverse complement strand
AGAAACTGTCAGAAAACCTCTCCGATGTAGGCGGAAAATTGATCCTCTCCAGTACGGATTTTTACCCGGCAAGCGCGCTTCGACGCGCCGATACGGGCAGAAAATCTCAAACGGTTTTCATTGCTGAGACTGCTTGGCGGAGCGGGTGGGATTCGAACCCACGATACGCTTTTGACGTATACTCACTTTCCAGGCGAGCGCCTTCGACCACTCGGCCACCGCTCCGCATGTCCTGGACGGAAGCGGCTGCCTAGTGGGTGATTGGCCGGTGTGCAAGCGCAGCGTTGCGATTGCATGGCGGTGCCACCTCATGCCACACACTTGCCATGCTGATCCCGCTCCTCGCGCTGCTCGCCGCCGCACAGACCCCGCCTGCCGTTGCCCCGGCACCGCTCCCGTCCGATGTCGTGGAGGGAGACTGGAGGCCGATTCCCGACGACGAACTGCTGGTGATGACGCTGGCGAGCGGCAAGACAGTGGTCATCCGCCTCGCCGCGCGGTTTGCGCCGGAGCATGTCGCCAATGTCCGCACGCTTGCACGGGCTGGCTGGTGGGACCGGGAGAGCGTGTACCGCGTGCAGGAAAACTGGGTCGCGCAATGGGGCGACGCGACCGAAAAGAAGGCGATGGCACCCGGCGTGAAGGCCGTGCCTGCAGCGGAATTCGAGATCGCGACCTTCAACCCTGCACAGACCCTGTCGCGACCGGACAGCTACTCCGCGAAAGCTGGCTTCACCGCCGATGGCTGGCCAATTGCCAGCGACGGCAAGGCGGCTTGGTTGACGCATTGCTACGGCATGGTGGGCGTGGCGCGCGATGCGTTGCCGTCGACCGGCGCGGGCTCCGAACTGTTCACGCCGATCGGACAATCGGCGCGGCGGCTGGACCGGAATTATACCGTGGTCGGGCGGATCATCGCGGGGATGCAATACCTCTCGGCCTTGCCCCGCAGCGAGGCTGCGATGGGCTTCTACACCACTGTTGCCGAGCGGACCGGGATCATGTCGGTCAAACTGGCAAGCGACATGCCTGTCGCCGAACGGCCGAAATTCCAGTACCGCAGCACCGATAACCCCCGCTTCGCCGCATATGTCAGGTTGCGTGAGGTGGCTGCCGCACCGACCGTGGCGACGGGGGCGAGCGTGTGTGACGTGCCGCTGGCGGTGCGCCGGAAATAGCCGGAGCCTGGTCCTTCCCGTACGGCAAGCGAAGAGCGACCCTTCGACAAGTTCAGGGTGAACAGGGATAGGGAGATGTCACCCCAGCCTGGTGACGTGGCCCATCTTGCGCCCCGGGCGGACATTCTTGCCATACAAATGCAGGTGCGCGCCCGGTTCGGCGAGGATCTCCGCCCAACGAGTCGCATCCTCGCCGATCAGATTCTCCATTGTCACGGCGGGCACAGTCAGCTTGGTGTCTCCCAGCGGCAGGCCGCAAATCGCCCGGATGTGGTTTTCGAACTGCGACGTCACTGCCCCCTCGATCGTCCAGTGTCCGGAATTGTGCACGCGCGGCGCCATCTCGTTGAACACCGGGCCATCTGCGCCGACGAAGAATTCGCACGCCAGCACGCCGACATAGTCCAGTGCCTCGGCGATGCGCACGGCAAGCGCGGTGGCTTCCTCGGCCTGCACCAGAACCTCGGCAGGGGCGGGTAGGGAGGAGGTGCGCAGGATCGCATCTTCGTGGACATTTCGCGGTACCGGATATCGCGCCACCGCGCCGTCCTGTCCGCGCGCGATCAGAACCGAGAATTCGTAAGCAAAATGGATGAACGCCTCCAGCACCGCCGGACCGCCGATCGCTTCCCACGCGGCATCCGCTTCGTCGGGCGTGCGGATCACCATCTGGCCCTTGCCGTCATACCCGAATCGCGCGGTCTTCAGCACGGCGGGGACTCCGGTATGGGCCAGGCCCGCCTCAAGATCCGCGCGGCTATTCACCGCCGCCCAGCGCGCCGGGTGCCCGCCAAGACCCTCGACGAACCGTTTCTCCGCCACTCGTTCCTGCGAAACACGCAGCGCCTGGGGTCCGGGATGGACCGGCACGTGATCGGCCAGCCATTCGACCGGGGCGACATCGATATTCTCGAATTCATAGGTCACCACATCGCACGCGGCGGCAAAGTCCTTGAGCACGATGCGGTTGTGATAGTCCGCGCGCGTCAGGCTGGAGGCGGTCTGCGCAGCAACACTCTCGCGGTCGGGGGCGAGGACGTGGGTGCGGTAACCGAGCTGCGCGGCGGCACTCGCCAGCATCCGCCCGAGCTGTCCGCCGCCGAGAATGCCGATCGTGGAGCCCGGTGGTAGCGTCTTCATTGTGGCCCCATTTTATTGTGGGTCATTCGCCACGCTCTCGGTCTGCGCCTGACGCCAGGCCTTGAGGCGCGCCGCGAGCAAAGCATCCGACGTGGCGAGGATCGCAGCAGCGAGCAACCCGGCGTTCTTCGCGCCCGCGGATCCGATCGCCAGCGTACCAACCGGTATGCCGCCGGGCATCTGCACGATCGACAACAGGCTATCCATGCCGCTCAATGCCTTGGATTCCACCGGCACGCCAAGCACCGGCAGGTGCGTCATCGCCGCGACCATCCCCGGCAGATGCGCCGCGCCACCTGCACCCGCGACGATCACCTTGAGCCCGCGTATCTCGGCCTGTTCGGCATAATTCACCAGCCGGTGCGGCGTACGATGCGCCGAGACGATCTTGGTTTCATAGGCGACCGCCAGCGCGTCGAGCGCTTCGGCGGCGTGGCGCATCGTCTCCCAATCGGAAGTGCTGCCCATGATAATACCGACGAGAGGGTGCGTCATAGCGTGCGGGTTAGCGGGGGCGGGGGCGGAGGGCAACTCCGAGTCTGTCCGGTGGTTCGAACCTAAGCCGCCCATCCGCCATCAATGTTATTCACACTGCCAGTAATAAAGCCTGCGGCGTCCGACGCCAGATATGCCACCAACCCTGCAACCTCCTCAGCCGTGCCGTGTCGCTGGATTGCGAGTGCTGAGCGATTGTCGACCGCGTTGGGGCCGTCGGCGGGGTTGCGTTCGGTGTCGATCGGCCCGGGCTGGACAAGGTTCACCGTGATGCCGCGCCCGCCGAGATCGCGGGCCATGCCGCGTGTCATGCCGACCAGTGCCGCCTTGCTTGCGGCATACAGCGTCGCGCCTGCACCAGGTGCGCGGCAAGCCACGATGCTCCCGATCGTAATGATCCGCCCGCCATCGGGCATCACCGCAACGACGCGCTGTGCGGCGAGAAACGGTGCACGGACATTGACTGCGAACACGCGGTCGAAAGCATCGGCGGGATAATCTTCCAACGGGCCGGTAATCGCCAGGCCGGCGCAATTGACGAGAATGTCGATCCGCCCGAAACGCGTCACGACGGTGTCGATCGACGATAACAATGCATCGGGATCGGCGATATCCGTCCGGATCGTCAGGACGTCGGTGCCAATTTCGCGCAGCGTGGTGGCAAGTGCGGCAGCCTCCGTCGCTCGACTGAGATGGATTGCCGCTACGGCAGCGCCATCCTCCGCCATCCGCCGTGTGATCGCAGCGCCAATCCCGCGCGTGCCGCCGATAATTAGTGCGACCTTGTTGTGCAGTGTCGGCGTCACCGTTCGCTCAGATAATAACGGTCGGTCGCATTCAACGACGCATCCAGTTCATACACGATCGGCTGGCCAGTCGGGATTTCCAGCGACGTGATCTCGTCGTCCGGAATGTTCGACAGATGCTTGACCAGAGCGCGCAGCGAATTGCCATGCGCGGAGATCAGCACACGCTGGCCGTCCTTCAGCGTAGGCGCGATGCGCCCCTCCCAATACGGCAGGACGCGGGCAATCGTGTCCTTCAGGCTTTCGGTCCGGGGAATGTCGATGCCGGCATAGCGGCGGTCCTGCGACAGATCGTAAGCGCTGCCCGGCTCCAGCACCGGCGGCGGAATGTCGAAGCTGCGACGCCAGATATGCACCTGGTCTTCGCCATGCTTCGCCGCCGTCTCGCCCTTGTCCAGCCCGGTCAGGCCGCCATAATGCCGCTCGTTCAGTCGCCAGTCCTTCTCGACCGGCAACCACAACCGGCCCATCTCCTCCAACGCGAGGTTCAACGTCTTGATCGCGCGACTTTGCAGGCTGGTGAAGGTCTGGTCGAAATCCAGCCCCTTCGCCTTCATCAACCGTCCCGCTGCTCGCGCCTCGCCGACGCCCTTTTCGGTGACGTCCACATCCCACCAGCCCGTGAAGCGGTTTTCGAGGTTCCAGGTCGATTGACCGTGGCGGATCAGGACTAGGGTGGGCATGGCTATCCTCAGGCGTCGCCCCGAAATCGTTTCAGGGTCCATGCGCGTCATCCGACCGTCAGGCTCGCGTCCGTGGGTCGGATGAGGCGCGTGGATGCTGAAACAAGGTCAGCATGACAACGTCAATGCCTCAGATCGTATCGATGACATCCGCCAGTACATCAAGGCACGAATGCGCCAACTTCTTCGACCGCTCGGCACCCCAGCCGAACTCCGCATCCGGATTGGCATCATGGTCCTTGAACGGCATTTCCAGCGTGAACGACAGCGCGCCGAACCGATTGGCGACCTGATTGGTCGACATGCTGAGATTGGCCTTGCCCGGTGCCGATTTGCCATACCCCATCTGAGTCTGGAAATCCGGCGTGTGCGCGGCGAGGCGGCGACCGAAATCGGTGAATTGCTCACCCTTCGCATCGGACCAGTTGGGAATGCCCTCGAACCCGGCAAAGAAATTGGCCGGGATCGCCTCGTCGCCATGCACGTCCATCGCGAACGCCACGCCGGTTTCATCCATCGCGTTCCGCACGCACAACACTTCCGGGCTGCGCTCGAGGCTGGGCTCGTGCCATTCGCGGTTGAGGTTCACGCCCGCGGCATTGGTGCGCAAATGCCCGCGCCGCGTCCCGTCCGGGTTCATGTTGGGCACGATGTGGAACGTCGCCTTCGCCAGCAGCGCCTGCGTCACCGGATCGCTTGGGTGGGTCAGTCGCTCCAGCGCGCCCTCCATCCACCATTCGGCCATCGATTCGCCCGGATGCTGGCGCGCGTAGAGCCACACGTTGAGCGGCCCCTCGCCGATCGTCAGGCAATCGACGTCCTGGCCGTCCAGG
>NZ_JANYEK010000015.1 GCF_025363195.1 Sphingomonas sp. | reverse complement strand
AAGCGTGGCGATCGGTCTATTCGATCGTGTCGTCGTTCGTGAAGGACGAGCATCTCCGTCAGGCACTGAGCTTCCATACCCTGTTGGTCGGCGGCAACCCGATGAAGACCAGTGCGATCTATGCGCTGATCCACAAGCTGGAACGCGATGGCGGCGTGTGGTTCGCGATGGGCGGGACCAACCGGCTGATCGCGGGCATGGTGACGCATGTCGAGCGGCTGGGCGGCGTGGTGAAACTGGCCGACCCGGTCATCAGCATCGAGACCCTGGGCGACAAGGCGACCGGCGTCAACACCGCGAGCGGCTGGGTCGGCACCGCCGACATGGTCGCGTGCAACGGCGACGTGATGCACGTCTACAAGGATCTGCTGAAAACCAGCCGATCGGGCCAGCGCACCAAGGCCAAGCTGGAGCGCAAACGCTATTCGCCATCCCTGTTCGTGGTGCATTTCGGCATCAAGGGGACGTGGCCGGGCATTCCGCACCATTCGATCCTGTTCGGCCCGCGCTACAAGGGGTTGCTCGCCGATCTCTACGATACCGGGGTCTTGCCGGAGGATTTCTCGCTCTATCTCCACCACCCGACGGTGACCGACCCGAGCCTCGCGCCGGAAGGACATTCGAGCTTCTATGCGCTGGCGCCGGTGCCGCACATGGGAAAGTTCCCGGTCGATTGGGACGAGATCGCGCCGGTGCTGGAAAAGCGCATCCTCGACGAGATCGGGCGGCGGCTGATCCCCGATATCCATGAGCGGATCGTGACCAAATTCTCCTACACCCCGAAGGATTTCGCGCGCGACCTGAACGCGCATCTCGGCAGCGCGTTTTCGCTCGAACCGATCCTGACGCAGAGCGCGTGGTTCCGCGTGCACAATCGCGACGACCATATCCCGAACCTGTATTTCGTCGGCGCAGGCACGCACCCCGGCGCGGGGATTCCGGGCGTGGTGGGCAGTGCCAAGGCGACAGCGGCATTGATGCTGGAGGGGGCCAAGTGATCGCGGCTTTTCATTCCTCCCCGGCACGGGGCGGGGGACCATTCGCGTCCTTCACGCAAATGGTGGAGGGGGCTATCCCCCAAACGATACCACTATCGGCACGCCCCCTCCGTCAGCCTTTGGCTGCCACCTCCCCGTGCCGGAGAGGATGTTAGATGAAGCGGCTGGCCATTTATTGCGGCTCCGCATCGCCGGCCGATCCGGTCTACATCGATTCCGCGCGCGAAGTCGGGCGGACGCTGGCCGAGCGGGGCATCGGAATCGTCTATGGCGGCGGGCGGCTCGGGCTGATGGGCGCGGTGGCCGATTCCGCGCTGGCGGCGGGCGGCGAGGTGATCGGGATCATCCCGCAGGCGCTGGTCGATGCCGAGGTGGCGCACAAGGGCTGTACCGAATTGCACGTCGTCGGCACGATGCACCAACGCAAGCAAGCGTTCACCGATCTGTCGGATGGGTTCATCAACCTGCCCGGCGGCACGGGGACGATGGACGAATTGTGGGAGGCGCTGAGCTGGGCGCAGATCGGCTATCACGCCAAGCCGGTCGGGCTGCTGAACGTCGCGGGCTATTACGACCATCTGATCGCGTTCTACGCGAAGATGGGCGAGGTCGGGTTCCTACGCCCGCAGCATCGGGGCATCCTGTTGATCGACACCGCGCTCGACGGGTTGCTGGCGCAGATGGCCGCACATCTGCCGATCGAGACGATCACCAAGATGAAGGCCAGCGATTTGTGAGGGCTTGGGGTGCGCAAATTCTCTTCCGGTTCGTCCCGAGCCTGGCGCAGGACGAACGGAGTGGAAGATGAGCCACGCGCACGATTTGCCCTCGCGCGAGGCGATCGTCGCCACGGCGCGGGATTCGATCGCGCGGGGGTCGAAGAGTTTCGCCGCCGCCTCGACCCTGTTCGATCGCAAGACGCGCGAGCGGGCGTGGCTGCTCTATGCGTGGTGCCGGGCGTGCGACGATATCGCCGACGGGCAGGATCACGGCCACGGCATGAGCGTGGTCGAGGATGCGCCGGAACGCCTGGCACAGGTATCGGCGATGACCGAGGCGGCGCTTGTGGGCGAGATCATCGGCGATCCGGCATTCGATGCGCTGCGTATCGTCGCAGCGGAAACCCGTATGCCGCACGCTTTCGCGCGCGACCTGATCGCCGGCTTCGCACTGGATGCGGAGGATTGGCGCCCGCGATCCGAGGCGGATCTGTACAAATATTGCTACCATGTCGCGGGCGTGGTCGGGTGTATGATGGCGGTGGCGATGGGGGTGTCGCCGGACGATGATGCCACGCTCGATCGGGCCTGCGACCTGGGCATGGCGTTCCAGCTGGCCAATATCGCGCGCGATATCGAGGAGGATGACCGGGTCGGGCGCTGCTATCTGCCGGTCGACTGGCTGGTCGAGATGGATATCCCGCCGGGGCAACATATGAAGCCGCACTTCCGCAATCGCCTGACCGTGCTGGCGCAGCGGCTGGCGGCGCGGGCGGCGGACTTCGAGGCGAGCGCGCGGATCGGCACACCGGCCTTGTCGTTCCGATCGGCCTGGGCGGTGCTAGCGGCGGCGGACATCTATGGCGCGATCGGGCGGGCGGTGGCCGAGCGCGGCGACCATGCCTGGGACCACCGCGTGACGACATCGAAGCTGGACAAGGTGAAGTTCATCGCGCGCTCCGCGATCGCGGCGACGCGGCGCGGCGCGCTGTACCGGCAAGCCCCGCGTGCAATTGCATGGACCAGACCCGGTCGCTGACGCTTTTGTGACAGGAAGGGTAACGCGGCGCTAACCCCGTTCCGTAGCAACGTGCTCATCGATCGCACCCTAAGCTCTTCAAATGACCATGCTTTCCCTGCGCCTGTCGCGCGCCCTGTCGCAAGGGCGCACTGCGCACGCTCAACCGCAGAGCCGCGCGAGCCTGCTCGCCATGCTGCTGCGCAAACGCGCGGCGGCGCACAATGTCGGGGCCGAGGAGCTGGAGGCGTTGTTGCGCGACCAGATCCTGTGGTCATTGCCGATGCAATACGATGGCGAGCCAAAAGCCCCACTTTCATCCTCAGCCGAGTAACGGTTCGCCGCGATAGGGTTTGCGGTGGAACCGCGACGCGGCCACCCCACCCAGCATGGGCGCGAGGAAGGTCGCGACCTGCATCCACAGCGGATGCGGGAGAGCGATCAGATTCGCGATGCCCGCAACGATCAGCACCGCCGGGACGACCCACCCCGCCGCGCGCCAGTCACAAATCCGAAGCGCCAGCCATGCGCCGCAAAATGCGCCGGCGAACCATCCGCACACGACGATCAACTTTTCGCCCAAAGGCATGTCGCCCATGATCGCCGCGACGTCGCCCCGGCTCGCCGTCTGCCACGAATCGGGCATGGGGTAGAGCGATTGCACGACCAGTTCGAACGCCCAGATCACCGCGATCGCCATCATCATGCCGAGGGTGATCCCGAGAATACGGCGCATCCAGCGCACCTTACGCACCCGAAATCCCAATCATCAAAAAACCCCCGTCGCGAGGCGCGCCGGGGGCGTTGATAGCAGTGGGACGAGCTGCGGCAATCAGGTGTCGCGCCTGGAGCCGCCTTTGGCCTGCACCATCTGCTGCGCATTCGTACGGCAGGATGCAGCCACGACCGGATAATCGACATCTGTGTTGCGCGTCAGGGCAGCAGGCATCGCTGCACGGCATTGCTGCATCGTCGCATAATGCGTTTGCTCGACGCGGGCTTCGGCGCAATCCGCGCTGCCGTCCGAACACCCCATAATCGCCATGACGAAGAACAAAGGTCCCATGAAACGTCTTCAGTTTGAGCGGTAAAATCGACGAACCGGCCGACTTGTTCCATCAAGCGCTTTCATGGGGGATTGACGCGCCCTACATGACGCCCGTGCCCCCGATGACTCACCCAATCAGCGCCGAGCGCCCGTTGTTACCGACGCTGCGCCGCTTCCTGCCCTATCTCTGGCCCGCCGACGCGCCGATGCTGCGGATACGGATCGTCGGCGCGATGACGCTCGTGCTGATGTCCAAGCTGGTGCAGGTCTATGGTGCGCCGTTCGCTTTACAGGGCGCGGTGGACGGTATGGCCAAGGGCGACCGGTCCGCGACGACGTTGATCCTGGCGCTGGTGATCGGCTATGCCGCTGCGCGGTTCTCGTCGGTGCTGTTCGACAATCTGCGCAATGCCGTGTTCGAACGCGTCGGGCAGGATGCGACGCGGCGGCTGGCGGCGAACGTGTTCCGTCACCTGCACAAGCTGTCGCTGCGCTTTCACCTGGAACGGCGCACCGGCGCGGTGACCAAGGTGGTCGAGCGCGGGACCAAGAGCATCGACACGATGCTGTATTTCCTGCTGTTCAACATCGCGCCGACCATCCTCGAACTGGCGATGGTGATCGGTATTTTCGGCACCAAGTTCGGCGGGTGGCTGGTCGCGGCGACGCTGACGATGGTCGTGACCTACATCGCCTTCACGCGTTGGGTGACGGACTGGCGCGCCGCCTTGCGCACGCGGATGAACGATCTCGACACCGGGGCGGTGGCGCATGCGGTGGATTCGCTGCTAAATTTCGAGACGGTGAAGTATTTCGGCGCCGAGGAGCGCGAGGCGCAGCGTTACGATGCGGCGATGACGGCCTATGCCGGGGCCGCCGTAAAGAGCGAGAACTCACTCGCCTGGCTGAACGTCGGCCAGTCGCTGATCACCAATGCGATGATGGCCTTCGGCATGGGGCTGATCGTGTTCGGCTGGAACCGGGGCGAATTCACCGCCGGCAACGTCGTATTGGTATCGACCCTCCTTGCTCAGCTTTTCCGCCCGCTCGATCTGCTCGGCATGGTCTATCGCACGATCCGGCAGGGCGTGATCGACATGGGCGCGATGTTCGACCTGATCGATACGCCGAGCGAAGTGACCGACGTGGCGGATGCGCGGGCTCTGGTCGTGGGGTCGGGCCATGTGCGCTTCGAGAACGTACGCTTTGGATACGATGACGACCGGACGATTCTCAAGGGCATCGATCTCGATATTCCCGCAGGCCACACATTGGCGGTGGTCGGCCCGTCGGGCGCGGGCAAGAGCACGCTGGCGCGGCTGATGTACCGGTTCTACGATCTGACCGGCGGGCGGATCACGATCGACGGGCAGGATATCAGCCAGGTCAGCCAGGCGAGCCTGCGTGCCGCGATCGGCATCGTGCCGCAGGATACCGTGCTGTTCAACGACACGATCGGCTACAACATCGCCTATGGCCGGGAGGGTGCGACCCGCGCAGAAATCGAGGGCGCGGCGCGCGGCGCGGCGATCGCGACCTTCATCGAAGGGCAGACCGACGGATATGATACGCGGGTCGGCGAACGCGGGCTGAAACTGTCGGGTGGCGAAAAGCAGCGCGTGGCGATCGCGCGCACGTTGCTCAAGAACCCGCCGATCCTGATCCTGGACGAGGCGACGTCGGCGCTCGACAGCCGCACCGAAGGCGAGATCCAGGCGACGCTGGAGGATATCGAACGCGGGCGCACGACGATCGTCATCGCGCACCGCCTGTCCACCGTGGTCCATGCCGACGAGATCGTCGTGCTGGAGGCAGGCGAAGTGGTCGAACGCGGCACCCATGCGCGGTTGCTGCGCCGGAATGGATTGTACGCCGAAATGTGGAACCGCCAGGCGCAGGAACGGGCGGATGAAGAAAGCGTGCTGGCGGCGGAGTGACGCACCGTCATCCGGGCGTCGGCCGAGCGGTTACGCCATGCAGATTTCACTTGCCGTTCCGCCATATCGGATCGACAAACCGCGCCATCCACTTGTTCCAAGGAACCCGCATGATCGCCCGCTTGCTCGCCACCACCGCTCTTATCGTCGTACCCGCCACCACCGCCCTTATCGCGATGCCCGCCGCCGCGCAGACCGCCAACCCGTTCGCTAAGCCCAGCACGCTGCCTTATCAGGCGCCCGATTTCCGCGTGATCAAGGATGCGGATTACATGCCGGCGTTCGAGCAGGGGATGAAGGATCATCTCGCCGAGATCGTGGCGATCGCCAACAACCCCGCCGCGCCGACGTTCGACAACACGATCGTGGCGATGGAGAAATCCGGGCGGATGCTCGACCGGACCAGCCAGGTATTCTTCGCGCTCAGCCAGGCCAACACCAACGACGCGTTGCAGGCGGTCGAGACCAAGGTCACGCCGAAACTGAGCGAGCATTTCGATGCGATCTCGCTCAACCCCAAATTGTTCGCGCGCGTGAAGGCGTTGCAGGACAAGCGCGCGACGCTGAAGCTGACGCCGGAGCAGGCGCAATTGCTGACCGTGACCTATGAGGGATTCATCCGCGCCGGTGCGCAATTGTCCACCGCCGACCAGACCAAGTTGCGCGCACTGAACACGCAGATCTCGACCCTGCAGACCGCCTTCCAACAGAAATTGCTGGCTGGAACCAAGGCCGGCGGGCTGGTGATCGACGATGTGAAGAAGCTCGACGGGCTGGGCGCGGACGGCATCGCCGCAGCGGCCAAGGCGGCGGAAGATCGCGGAATGAAGGGCAAGTGGGTGCTGCCGTTGCAGAACACGACGCAGCAACCCGCGCTCGCCTCGTTGACCGACCGGGCGACGCGCGAGGCGTTGTTCAACAAGAGCTGGACGCGCACCGAACAGGGCGATGCCAACGACACCCGCGCGACCATTTCCCAACTCGCGCAATTGCGCGCGCAGAAGGCCGCGCTGCTCGGCTTCCCGACCTTTGCCGATTACTCGCTGCAGGATCAGATGGCCAAGACGCCAACGGCGGCTTTGGGCTTCCTCAAGCAGTTCGGCCCCGCGCTGGCGGCCAAACAACGTGCCGAGGCGGCTGAACTTCAGGCCCAGATCAAGGCGACTGGCGGTACGTTCGACCTGAAGCCGTGGGACTGGAACTTCTATTCCGAACAGGTACGCAAGGCCAAATATGCGCTGGATGGCGATGCGCTGAAGCCCTATTTCGAGATCAACAAGGTGCTGACCGACGGCGTCTTCTATGCCGCGAACCAGCTGTACGGGATCAGCTTCAAGGAGCGGAAGGACATCCCCGTCTACAATCCGGACATGCGCGTGTTCGAGGTGTCGGAGGCGAATGGCACCACAATCGGCCTGATGTATTTCGATTATTGGAAGCGCGACAACAAGTCGGGCGGGGCATGGATGTCGAACTTCGTCGGGCAGTCGAAGCTGCTCGGCACCAAGCCGGTGATCTACAACGTCGCCAATTTCACCAAGCCGGCGGCGGGCAGCCCAGCGCTGATCAGCTTCGATGACGTGACGACGATGTTCCACGAATTCGGCCATGCGCTGCACGGCCTGTTCGCCGATCAGGTCTATCCGACGCTGTCGGGCACCAATACGGCGCGCGATTTCGTGGAATTCCCTTCGCAGTTTAACGAGAATTGGGCGCTCGAGCCCAAGGTGCTGGCGCATTACGCGGTGAATTACAAAACCGGCGCGGCGATGCCGCAGGCGCTGGTTGACAAGATCAAATCCACGCGCACCTTCAACCAGGGCTATTCGACCGGCGAGGCGCAGGAGGCGGCGCAACTCGACATGGCATGGCATGCACTCCCGGCCAGTGCGCCGAAACAGGATGTCGATGCGTTCGAGGCGAAGACGCTGGCGAGCATGGGGCTGGAGACGGCCTATGTCCCGCCGCGTTACCGGACGAGCTATTTCTCGCACATCTGGGGCGGCGGCTATGCGGCGGGCTATTATGCCTATGCCTGGACCCAGATGCTCGATCACGATGCCTTCGCCTGGTTCACCGCAAATGGCGGGCTGAGCCGCAAGAACGGCCAGCGCTTCCGCGACCTGATCCTGTCGCGCGGGCATACGCTGGACTACGGCCCGATGTTCAAGGCGTTCTACGGCAAGGACCCGGATGTCGGCCCGATGCTCGATTATCTCGGCCTGAATGCGGTGCCGGCGAAGTAATATCCTCCCCCCTTCCCCTTCGGGGAGAGGGGCTCAGGACGCCAGAAGGTCCTGCGTGTCCGGATGCCGCTGCATATACGCCGCGACGAAGCTGCATTCGGGCACGACCTTCAGCCCCCGCGCCCGCGCCTGATCCAGCGCGAAAGCGATCAGGCGGGTGGCGATACCCTGCCCTTCCAGCGCCTTGGGCACGATCGTGTGGGTGAAGATGATCGTTTCGCCGGCGATGCGATAGGCGGCGAAGGCGGTTTCGCCCTCGACCTGCAGTTCGAAGCGGCGTTCGGCGGGATTGTCCTGGGGTTCGGTCATGTCCACCGGATAGCATGAAAACCGGCATGGCAAACCGACCGGTGATGACCTGTCATACTGCACCGAAATGACCCCATTCCAGCTTGTTCCCCCGGTCGACCCGACACAGCCATCCGCGCCAATGCGAATGAGGGGCATGGCGGATGATTGTCGATATCAAGCAAATCCACGGGAATTGGGACGACGGATATGTGCTGCATAAGCACACCGCGTCGAGCACGTTTATCGGGGAGGATGAATTCGGTCATCCAAGATTCGATACGGTTCGATCGGAACCGGGTGAGGCGGTGTTCCAACTGAAATATCGCGACGGCTGGACGCAGATCCCACCGCTGGCAAAAGCGCTTGCCAGGGAAATATTGCCCCGGTTCGATAGCGTCGACCTCATCATTCCGATGCCGGCCTCTAACCCCCGACCGCGCCAACCCGTTACAGAACTCGCCCGTGCGCTGGGCACCTTGGTTGGGGTAGAGGTGTCGGAAACTTTGCTCACCAAAGCCCCCACCACGCAATTGAAGAACCTGACGACGAAGGACGAAAAGGCTGCGGTGCTCGCTGGCCAGTTCACGGTGGCCGATGGTATTCCCGGTAACACGAAGCACACGATCCTGCTGCTGGACGATCTGTTCCACACCGGCGCATCGATGGAAGCCGCTTGCGCCGCGTTGCGGACCTATTCAAAGATCGGGACGATCTACGTTGCCGCCGTAACCTGGAGATAAAGCATGGACACCGTCTTCATCGCGGGATCGATCGCCATCAGTCGATTGCATCCGCTGGTCGAGGCGCGCATCCGCAATGCCGTGGAGAAGGGGCTGCACATCGTCGTCGGCGATGCCGACGGGGCCGATGCGTCGATCCAGGCCTGCCTGCACTCGGCCGGCGCGACCGACGTGACGGTGTATTGCAGTGGCGATCGCCCGCGCAACAATCTGAGCGATTGGCCGACGCACAATGTGTACCCCGATTGTGCACCGGGGACGCGCGCATTCTTCACGGCGAAGGATGTCGAAATGGCGCTGGCCGCCCATTATGGGCTCATGGTGTGGGATTCGAAAAGCACCGGTACGCTGAGCAATGTGCTCGAACTTCTGCGCGGCGGGAAGAAATCGGTCGTTTTCGTCAACAAAAGCAAGGAATTCGTCTCCGTATCGGACGTGGTCGGGCTTGAAACGCTCATCGGCCACATGTCCGACCATGCACGCGGCAAGGCGGAGGATAAAATCCGCCTGAAGGCAAAGATATCGGCCTTGTCGAACGAGCAGTTCGCGCTGTCGATCTGATCGTTTTTGGCGATCGATCGCTCGACATCGGGGCAGGCTAGGCGGTAGGCGGCAACAATGCCGCTCGATCCGCTGCCCATCCTGCAATCCACCTTCGGTTTCCCCGGGTTTCGCGGCGTGCAGGCGGATGTCGTCACCCGTGTGCTGGCGGGGGAGAACACGCTGGCGGTCATGCCGACCGGTGCGGGCAAGTCGCTCTGCTATCAATTGCCCTCGGTCACGCTGGAGGGGACGTGCGTCGTCGTCTCGCCGTTGATCGCGTTGATGCACGACCAGTTGCGCGCGGCGACCGCGATCGGCATTCGCGCCGCGACATTGACCTCGGTCGATACCGACCAGATGGAAACGATGGCCCGGTTTCGGCGCGGCGAGCTGGACCTGCTATATGTCGCGCCGGAGCGTGCCTCGGGCGGCGCGTTTCGCGATCTGCTCGCCCAGGCGACCTTGGCGCTGTTCGCGATCGACGAGGCGCATTGCGTCAGCGAATGGGGGCATGATTTCCGCCCCGATTACCGGTTGCTGCGCCCGCTGCTCGATTATTTCCCGACCGTCCCGCGCCTCGCGCTGACCGCGACGGCCGACGAACATACCCGCGCCGACATTCTCGACCAGCTCGGCATTCCGCGCGAGGGGATGATCGTCGCCGGGTTCGACCGGCCAAACATCCAGTACCGTATTGCGCCGAAGGACAATACGACCCGCCAGATCAGCGACCTGATCGCGGAGACGCCGGGCGCGGGGATCGTCTATCTCCAGAGCCGTGCGGGCACCGAGAAGATGGCCGAAGCGCTCGCCAAGACCGGACGGCCGACGCGGGCCTATCATGCGGGCCTCGACCCGCACATCCGCGCCCGCAACCAGGCCGATTTCGTGGCGAGCGAGGACATGGTGATCTGCGCCACCGTCGCCTTCGGCATGGGCATCGACAAGCCCGACGTGCGTTTCGTCGCGCATGCCGGGCTGCCGAAATCGATCGAGGCTTATTATCAGGAAACCGGCCGCGCGGGCCGCGACGGCGACCCCGCAGTCGCGCATCTTTTCTGGGGCGCGGAGGATTTTGCCAAGGCGCGGCAGCGCATCGGCGAGGTCGAACCGGCACGCCAGGCGGGCGAGCGTACGCGGCTGCAGGCACTCGGCGCTTTGGTCGAAACGCCCGGGTGTCGACGACGCACCTTGCTCAAGCATTTCGGCGACGATGCGCCGGAGCATTGCGGCAATTGCGACAATTGCCTGAACCCGCCAGCGGCGATCGACGCGACGGAGGTGGCGAGGAAATTCCTCTCCGCGGTGTTTCGCACGGGGCAGAGCTTTGGCATCGGCTATATCGAACAGGTCCTGACCGGCGTGTCGAGCGAGCGCAGCCTGATGAACGGGCATGAGGGTCTGGGCGTGTTCGGCATCGCATCGGCAGCGGAGGAGCAGGCGCTGATCAAGCCGGTGGCGCGCGCCTTGTTGCTCCGTGATGCCCTGCGCGCCAACGATTTCGGCGGGCTGGAATTCGGCCCCGGTGCGCGGGGGATTTTGAAAGAGAACGAAACGGTCTCGCTGATCGTCCCGCCGAAACGCGAGCGGCGGGCGCGAAACGGGCGCGGGAGTTCGGCGGGCACCATGGCCAACCCGACCGGCGATCCGTTGTTCGAGGCGTTGCGCGCGAAACGCCGCGTGCTGGCCGTCGAAGGGAGCGTGCCACCTTATGTGATCTTCCACGATTCGGTGTTGCGCGACATGGCATCGCTGCGGCCCGGCTCCCTGCGCGCGCTGGGCGAGATCAGCGGGATTGGGGCGCGTAAGCTTGAGGCTTATGGGGAGGCGTTTCTGGAGGTAATCCGGGAAGGGTGATTTGGCCTGCATCCCCTCCGGTCATTTCGAGCGGAGTGGATGGTCAGCAGCGGACACCGCGTTGCATGCATCGCCACTTTCACGCAGCGATCGCGGTATATAGAGAGAAGGCATGGCCAACATCCTCCACATCGACGATTCCATCTCGGTCGCGCCGCAGATCACCCCTGCGGACATCGCCGAGATCGCCGCCGCCGGGTTCACCACGATCATCAACAACCGGCCCGATGACGAGGAATCCGGCCAGCCGGAGGGCGCCGCCGTGCGCGCCGCCGCCGAAGCGGCTGGCCTGGGTTACACCGAAATCCCGGTGACGCAGGCCGGCTTTTCGCATCCGCAGCTCGATGCGATGGCGGCGGCGCTGGAGGCGGCCGACGGCCCGGTGCTGGCCTATTGCCGGTCGGGCACGCGCAGCTGCAATTTGTGGGCCTTGGCGCGGGCGAAGAGGGGGGACCATCCCGATACGCTGATGGCGAAGGCGGCGGCGGCAGGATATGACCTGACCGGCATCCGCGCGATGCTCGACACGCTTGCGGCCGCCAGATGAACTGGCTCGAACTCGGTGGATCGTTATTGGCGATTCTCGCCTTGGCCGCAGTTGCGCGGATGTTGCGGCTGGGCGAGAGCCGGATCGGCGATGCCGCCAAGGCGTGCACGATGGCCGAGGACATGCTGGCGGGATTCGACGCGCATGGCGCAATCGTCGGCACGGACGGCAATGCCGCCTTGGTGCTGGGCGACGGCACGATCGCGGTACTGAAACGCCACGGCGCGAAGGTCGCGGCACGGCGATTGCTGCCGCCGCTGCAGACGTTCACCGCGGTCGAGGGCGTCGAGATCGCCACAGGGGAGCGGATGTTCGGGCGCGTCTTGTTGTTCGGTGTTTTGGAAAGTGACGTGCGGGCACTGGAATCGTCGCTGACAAGGGTGTAAACAGCGACGACAATGAAGCTGCCAGACGTCGTCCAATTTGCCGTTCCCGGCTTCGTCCTGCTCGTGCTGGTCGAGATGATCGTGGCGCGGGTGCGGGACCGGACCCGCTATGAACCGAAGGATACGCTGACATCCCTCGCGCTCGGCCTCGGCAGCACCGTGGCAGGGGCGCTGACCGCCGGTGTCGCCTTTGCGATGGCCGTGTGGGTGTGGCAGTTCCGGATCTTCGACATCGGCTACACCTGGTATTGGTTCGCCATCGCCTTCGTAATCGACGATCTGGCCTATTACGTGTTCCACCGCATGGCGCACCGCGTGCGCTGGTTCTGGGCCAGCCATGTCATCCATCATTCGAGCCAGCATTATAACCTGTCGACCGCGCTCCGGCAGACCTGGACCGGGTTCATTTCGCTGGGGTTCCTGTTCCGCCTGCCGCTCGCGCTCATCGGGTTTCCGCCGCCGATGCTGGTGTTCGTGGCGGGCATCAACCTGATCTATCAGTTCTGGATCCACACCGAGACGATCGGAAAATGCCCGCGCTGGTTCGAGGCCGTGATGAATACGCCGTCGCACCACCGCGTCCATCACGCGACCAATGCGCGGTATCTCGACACCAATTATGCCGGCGTGTTCATCGTGTGGGACAAGATGTTCGGCACCTTCACGCCGGAGCGCGCCGACGATTTGCCGCGCTACGGCATCGTGCACAACCTGGGCAGCTTCAACCTGTTCTGGGCGGCGTTCCACGAATGGATCGGGATCGCCAGGGACGTGTGGACGGCGCCGGGCCTGCGCGCCAAGATGAACTACATGATCAAACCGCCGGGGTGGAGCCATGACGGCAGCCGCGATACGTCGGAGATCATCAAGCAGAAATGGGCCGCGAAACAGCGGCGTGCCGGAGAGGATACACCATGGATGAAGCCGATATCGTCGTCGTCGGTGCAGGGTCTGGCGGGAGCGCCGCCGCCGCCCGGCTGAGCGAGAACGGCCGCACGTCCGTCGTGGTGCTGGAGGCGGGCGGCACCAATACCGGGCTGCGCACGCGCGTGCCCGGCTTCATGGCCTTCCAGACGCCGAAGACCAACTGGCAATTCGAGACCGTGCCGCAAACCGGGCTGAACGGGCGGCGCGGATACCAGCCGCGCGGGCGGGGCCTCGGCGGATCGAGCGCGATCAATGCGATGCTCTATCTGCGTGGCAACAAATGGGATTACGACAATTGGGCGGCGATGGGTTGCCCCGGCTGGTCGTATGACGATGTCTTGCCGTGGTTCAAAGCTTGCGAGAATAACGCACGCGGCGGGGATGGTTTTCACGGCGATGCCGGGCCGCTGCATGTCAGCGACCAGCGATCCCCCCACGCCGGATCGCTGGAATTCGTCAAAGCCGCGCGCAATCTGCAGATTGCCGGGAATGACGATTTCAACGGCGCGCGGCAGGACGGCGTCGGCGTTTTCCAAGTGACGCAACATAAAGGCGAACGCTGGAGCGCGGGCCGCGCCTATCTCGGCACCCGCCGCGCGAACCTCGATATCCGCACCGATGTGATCGCCGAGCGCGTGCTGTTCGAGGATGGTCGCGCCTGTGGTGTCGCCTATCTTCAGGGTGGCGAGCAGCGCATCGTGCGGGCCAAGCGCGCGGTGGTGATGGCGGGCGGCGTGTTCGGCACCGCGCAATTGCTGATGCTGTCGGGCATCGGGCCGGGCGCACACCTGCGGGAGCAGGGGATATCGGTGCAGGTCGACCGGCCCGGCGTCGGGGCGAATCTGCAGGATCATGTCGATTATGTCGGCGCGTTCGAGACCGACGGCTTCTTTCTCGGCCAGTCGTTCAAAGGCAATATGCACATGGCCGGCGCGATGATCGAATGGTTCCGCAAGCGCACCGGCACGATGACCTCACCCTTCGCCGAGGCTGGCGGATTCCTGACGATCGACTCCGCCGCGCCCGCGCCCGATGTGCAATTGCATTTCGTGCCGGTGGTGCTGGAGGATCATGGGCGGACCAAGGTGAAGGTGCATGGTTTCAGCTGCCACGTCTGCGTGTTGCGCCCGGAAAGCCACGGCACCGTTCGGCTGCATTCGCCCGACGCGCGCGTGGCGCCGCTGATCGACCCCGCCTTCCTCACCGATCCGCGCGACATGGCGCTGATGAAGCAAGGCGTGCGCGCGATGTACCGCATCATCGATACGCCGCCGCTGAACCGCCACGCCCCGCGCGACCGCTTCCCGATCGATCTGGACGACGATGCTGCGCTGGACCAGATGATTCGCGCGCGCGCCGACACGATCTATCACCCGGTCGGCACGGCGCGGATGGGATCGGACGACCAGGCGGTGTGCGACCCCCGGCTGCGCGTGCGCGGGGTGGAGGGCCTGTATGTCGCCGACGCCTCGATCATGCCGAAATTGGTGTCGGGTAACACCAACGCGCCGTCGATCATGATCGGGGAGCGCTGCGCGGATTTCGTCGCCGCCGATCTGGGGTAAGGCGCGCAGGGCACGGCAAAGGCGACCATTGCGGCTGGCCCACAATGGTCGCCGTGGACGGGGCGGCGTTGAGCGAACAGGAAAACGCACCTTGCGTTCAGCTTCGTGACGCTATTGGTGCGCCTGTGGAAACGAACGACACCCTGAAAAAAGCCGGCCTCGCCGCCATCATCCTGCTTGCGCCGGGCGGGTTCATCCTCGGCGCGACCTTGGCCGCGCGCTATTGGCAGAAGCGCAATGCCGAGAAGGCTGACATCGATCCGCAGGGTGACGCCGATCCCGAGACCGGTGCCGGCGAGCCCCCACCTTCATAATTTCTATCAGGCGACACGCGGTCCAGCTTTGCGCAAGGGGTCCGCGCTTCCCCGCGCCTGGCCCGTCCAAACATGAAAAAGGGCCGGTGCGTTGCCGCACCGGCCTGAGGTCGTCCGCAGGAGGAACATCGTGGAGGTGCCGGCTCTGCCGGCCGGCACCCCGAACCGGTCAATAATTATAGGCGCGCTCGCCATGTTCGGCGATGTCGAGACCTTCGTGCTCGACCTCTTCCGAGGGGCGGATGCCGATCGTGTATTTCAGCGCGAGGAACAGGATCAGCGAAACGCCGCCCGACCAGACCAGAGTCGTCAGCACAGCTTCGAGCTGGACGATCATCTGCGCCGACATGTCGTAGACGCCTGCCTTGGCGACCGCGGCCGTATAGTCGATCGTACCCTGGCCACCGAAGGCCGGATTGGCGACGATGCCGGTGCCGAGCGCACCGAAGATACCGCCGACGCAGTGGACACCGAACACATCGAGCGAGTCATCATATTTGCCGAAGTTCTTCACCGTGGTGACGAAGAAGAAGCACAAGGGCGAGACAAGCAGCCCGAGGAGGATCGAGGTCATCGGCGAGGCGAAGCCCGATGCCGGGGTGATCGCCACGAGACCGGCGACCGCCCCCGTAACCGCGCCGAGCAACGACGGCTTGCCGTGCTTGATCTGGTCGATCACCGCCCACGACACGCCCGCTGCCGCAGTCGCCACGAAGGTGTTGATGAAGGCCAGCGCCGTGACACCGTTCGATTCGAGATTGGACCCGGCGTTGAAGCCGAACCAGCCGACCCAGAGCAGGGCGGCGCCGATCATCGTCATGGTCAGCGAGTGGGGCGGCATCGGCTCCTTGCCGTAACCCGAGCGCTTGCCGATCACCAGGCAGCCGACCAGCCCGGCGATGCCCGCATTGATGTGCACGACGGTGCCACCGGCGAAATCGAGCGCGCCCTTGCCCCACAGGAAGCCGTAATCGGTCGGAGCGGCCGGCAGGAAATCAGGGCCGGCCCAATACCAGACCATATGCGCGACCGGGAAATAGACGATCGTCATCCACGCGACCATGAAGATCATCAGCGGCGTGAACTTCACGCGTTCGGCAAACGCCCCGACGATCAGCGCCGGCGTGATGCACGCAAAGGTCATCTGGAAACAGACGAACGCGAATTCCGGGATATACACGCCGTTGGAGAAGGTCGCCGCCAGCGAGTTGGCGTCCACGCCCTTGAGAAACAGCTTGGAGAAGCCGCCGACATATTCCGAGCCGCCGGTAAAGGCCATCGTATAGCCCCAGCTGACCCAGACCAACGCCGCGATGCAGACGATCATGAACACCTGCATCAGCACCGACAGCATGTTCTTGGTGCGCACCAGGCCGCCGTAGAACAGGGCCAGGCCCGGCACCGACATCATCAGGACGAGTACGGAGGAGGTCAGCATCCAGGCGGTGTCGCCCTTGTTGACCATCGCTGCCGTCGGCACGAACGGCGCCGCGGCGGCGGCGACCTTCGGGGCGGCGGCGGTTGCGGCGTCGGCGGCATTCTGCGCCCAGGCGGGCAGGCTCGCGACCAGAGCGGCACCTGCTCCAGCGAGACCGGCAAATTTCAGTGTATCGCTCATCGTTACCCCCTTCATATCCTGAGCCATCACAGCGCGGTATTGTCGGTTTCGCCGGTGCGGATGCGCACCGCCTGCCCGACATCGAGGACGAAGATCTTGCCGTCGCCGATCGCGCCGGTATTGGCGGCGGCCTGCACCGTTTCGACCACGCGCGGGGCGAGCTCCGTCGCGCAGACGATCTCGATCTTGATTTTCGGCACCATGTTGGTGCTGTATTCCGCGCCGCGATAGATTTCGGTCTGGCCCTTCTGGCGACCGAAGCCCTTCACTTCCGTCACGGTCATACCCGCGACGCCGATCTCGGTGAGGGCTTCACGCACCTCGTCGAGTTTGAACGGCTTGATGATGGCAATGACGAGCTTCATGCGCGCCCCCTATTGAGTGTCCCGGGCCCTTTTGAGTGTCCCGGACATGACACAGCAATCGCCGTGCCAGAGTCGAAACGACGCCCGGCGGCGGGGGTTTGCCACCGAATCGCGCGGCCGAAGCTTAATTAAAGGTAAAAATTTGTGCAGTTGCGAACAGCTGCCCGAGAATCAGGCAGCGCCCGTAACGATCGCCTTCGCCTGGGCCAGATCGTCATCGTCGACCATCACGCGCACCGGGATGAACAGATAACTCCCGTCACCGATGCTGGTTTCGCCATCGAACGCGATCGCCGGAATCCCTTCGGATTCGAGCCGCCCGATCAGGATATGCGCCTCGTTGCGATTGAAGCGACCGAGTTCGACGAGGCTCATTCAGGCAGGCTCATCAGGCGTCCGACCGCTGGCCGACGCAGATCGGGCAGGCGGATCGAAACGATCCCGGGTATAGATTTGCATCGGCGCAGCCTTTGGGGTCGTCATCTGCCGGTAAAAGACCGGCATCACGACACCGACGATAGCATCGACGACCGAACGATCCCAAGCTTTCGTTACGATTCCAGGCCGTACCGTTTCGCCCGTGCCCGCACCTGCGCGTTGATCGCCACCGCTGCGGCCGCATCGGCATCGGCCTGCGCGACCTTGCCCATGCGTCGGGTGACGATGCCGCGACAATAAAGCGACCAGGCATTGCGCGGCTGCTTGGCCAATGCGGCGTCGTAATCCGCCAGCGCCTTGTCGAACGCGCCGCGCCTGAACTGGACCAGCGCCCGGCTGTCGAGAAACGCGGCTTCGCCCGGCCGCAACCGCAGCGCCGCATTGCAATCGGCCAGCGCCTTGTCGAGATCCCGGTTGAGCAGCGCGCGTGCCCAGCACCGCCCGTTGAACGCCACCGCGCGATTATGATCCTCCGGATGGTTCTTCAGCCAGAGATCATAGCTGGCGAGCGCCGGTTCGTAGGCGTCTGTCGCATCGTACAAGGCGGCGAGGTGCAGCCGTGCATCGGACGACGGTGCCAACGCCTTGTCCGCTGCGGCAAGGTCGATCGCCGCGCCATCTGGATCCTTCGCCTGGTGCCGCAACGACGCCCGCGCCAGCCGCGCCGCGGCATCTGCCGGAGCCAGCACGATCGCCTTGTCGAGATCGCCCGCGCCGAGCAATGGCTGACCATTTTCGAGATGGGCCATGGCGCGCTGAACGAGGTAATGCGCCCCGGTCGGATCAAGCGCCACGGCCTTGTCGAAATCGGCGATCGCTGCGTCGAATTTGCGGCCCGAGGCAAGGATCGCGCCCCGGCGGCCATAACCGGCCGCGTCGGTCGGTTCACCAGCATGGTCACTGATGTCGATCACTGCGCCGGCGCTGTCGACGGCGCGCTTCGGGTTCAGACCAAACAGCGAACCGCCTTCATAGGTCAGGAACATGCGATGACCCTGATTGTCGACGTAGATGCGGTGCGTGGTGAAAAAATCGATGCCGATCAGCATGTCGGCGCCGTCCAGCGATTGATCGGCGATTTCGATCCACGGCTTGGGGATAACCTCTCCACCGATATTGATCGTGTCGAAGCGCGCGCGCCAGGAGCGCACCCGGCCGGTGCCCAGGCCATAAGCGAAGCCGCTGGCGGTCACGCCGGGGCTGTCGGGTGTCACGCCGATGCGCCTGGCGGCGGACAGCGTCAGCATCGATCCCTCGGCCCCGGTATCGAACACGGCCTTGAGGTTCACCCCATTGATCTTGATGGTGCCGATCGTGTGACGCTGCTCGGCGTCGATCGACAACAACGGCACGATCGAAAACGGCTTGTCGGCCGCCCAATAGGCCAGACCCGCGTCGCGGCACTCCTTGCCCTTCATCAGCCGGACCGCGCCATGTGGCAAATCGTATTCGGCATCGGCCAGCCCGAGGATATTCTGGCCGAGCAGTCCGGCATAGCCGGTGTCGCTGCCGCCGACGGCAAAGTCGATATGCGGAAGCGTCTGGCCGGCGATGGTGAACTGCTTGGCGGTGGCGACCCCAAGCGACGTCTCGCCACCAATCCCCTTGAGCCGTGCACCGGCGAGTGGGCGGACCGCCAAGCCGAATTCCTGCGCATTGGCCTTGGCGATGGTGCTGAAGAATGCCCCGCTATCGAGGATGAAGCGGGCGTCGCGCCCGTTGATCTGCGCCGTGACGATCGGCCGACGACCGGCCATCGTCACCGGAATTTCGACATATCGGACGATCTGGCACTTGCCGGCGGCCCAGGCCGGCAGCGGAGCCAAAAGGAACGCGAGCAGACCCCAACATGCACCGATCCACCGAGCCATCCGCCACCCCCCGAACCGATCATCAAGATTCGCCGAGCGGCGATATCAAACCATGTCAGTCCATGATGCGGCGATCCCCGCAAATGAACAACCCGTCATGCGATCGGGAGCGATCGGTGCCTCAAACCGCCGTCCCGCCCACCGTCAACCCGCTCATCAGCAGCGTCGGCTGGCCCACGCCGGCGGGGACACTCTGCCCGGCCTTGCCGCACATGCCGACGCCTTCATCGAGTGCGAAATCGTTACCGATGCCGATCACCTTGGTCAGCGCGCTCGGGCCATCGCCGATGAGCGTCGCCCCCTTGATCGGGGCGCCGAGCTTGCCGTTTTCGACCAGATACGCCTCGGTGCAGCTGAACACGAACTTGCCCGAGACGATATCGACCTGTCCGCCGCCGAAGCTCTTGGCGAAGATACCGGTCTTCATCCGGGCCAGCAATTCGGCGGGATCATCCTTGCCACCGCGCATGAAGGTGTTGGTCATGCGGGGCATCGGCGCGTGCTGGAAACTCTCGCGGCGGCCATTGCCCGTCGGCGCGACGCCCATCAGCCGCGCGTTGAGCCGATCATGGATATAGCCTTTCAGGATACCGTCCTCGATCAGGATATTTTCCTGCGTCGGCGTGCCCTCGTCATCGATGCTGAGCGAACCGCGGCGATCGGCGATCGACCCATCATCCACCACTGTCACGCCCGCTGCCGCGACGCGCTCGCCGATCCGGCCGGAAAAGGCGCTGGTGCCCTTGCGGTTGAAATCACCCTCGAGCCCGTGGCCGATCGCCTCGTGCAGCAGGATGCCGGGCCAGCCCGGCCCGAGCAGAACGGTCATCTCACCCGCGGGTGCGGCGACCGAATCGAGATTGACCACGGCCTGGGCCAAAGCTTCGTCGATCGCCCGGTTCCACGTTTCGGGCTGCATCAGGTCATTATAGAGATAGCGTCCGCCGATGCCGAAATTGCCGGTCTCGCGCCGACCGTTCTTCTCGACCACGATCGAGACGTTGAGGCGCACGAGCGGGCGGATATCGGTGGCGATGAACCCGTCCGGACGAACGATCTCGACCACGCTCCACGATCCCATCAACGACACCGAAACCTGCGCGACGCGCGGATCGCGGGCGCGCGCGGCGGCATCGATCGTCTGGCAGAGGTTCACCTTGTCGGCGAAAGGAACCAGATCGAGCGGATCGGCGTCGGTGTAGAGATGGCGGTTGGTGCCTTGCGGGGGACCGGCCTTCGCGCCCTTCGCCGGATCGAGCGCCGGATCGATCAGGGCCATCGTCTCACCCGCGCGCAAGATCGCGGCGGCGGAGAGTTCGTTGGCGTGGGCAAAGGCGGTCGTCTCGCCCGATACGGCACGCAGGCCGAAACCGGATTGCGTGTCGTAGCTCGCCGTCTTCAACCGCCCGTCATCGAAGCCGAACGCCTCGGACTTGCGATATTGCAGGTACAATTCGCCGTCGTCGGCCTTGCCGAGCACTTGTGCGGTGAGCGCTTGCGCCTCGGCGGGGTCGAGCTGGCCATCGTGATACAGGAAGGCGCGGGGGTCTGCTGTCGCTATCATCCGGGTAAGATAGGGGCGCCGGGCGTCCTGGTAAATGGGCGCCTGTAAATGGGCGCCTGTAATTGGGCGCCTAAATGGGCCGGCGGTCTCGCCGGGATTCGGCGCCTCTGTCGCCAGCATCGTGCCGGTCGCCGTTCCGGTCAGGCCACCGGAAAACGTCATGGCGATACCGATGCGGCTGGACGGCAGGCCGTTCTCCGACGCGGGGCTTTATAACCCAGGGGTGATTAGGGGCTCGGCCTGACCGTGCTTTGCCTTAAAGGCCTGCGCCTCAAAGGCCTGCGCCGTCGCCATGATCGTGCAGCGCGGACTGGCTCGCACCGTCGGCCGGGCCGCCGATCAGCACGAAGCGCCGGTCGCAATAGCCGCAATCGACATAGCCGCTCTCGTCGATCTCCAGGAACACGCGCGGATGGCCGAGCGAAGCGCCGCCCGGAATGTCGGTCGCGCCATCGCAGGCGTTGCGCTTGTGGGAGACGCGGAGGGTTTCGGGCGGTGCGATCATGCAGGCGGGATAGCAACAGGTGGAGGCGCAAACAATCCTCCCCGGCATGGGAGAGGTGGCAGCCAAAGGCTGACGGAGGGGGAAGGCCGGTAGCGGTTCGCTTAGGGAAAACCCCCTCCACCACCCGGCTAAAGTCCCGGGCGGTCCCCCTCGCCATGCCGGGGAGGATTGAGGTTGCGCAGCGCGAGGCCTAAGGCCACCCTCATGACCGAAGCCGCCATCGCGATCGCCAATCTGGGTAAAACGTATAAAGGCGGCAAGGTCGCGCTGGACGACGTGTCGTTCGAGGTGCCGCGCGGCACGATCTTCGGCCTGCTCGGCCCGAACGGCGCGGGCAAATCGACGCTGATCAACACGCTGGCCGGGCTGGTCAACAAAACCAGCGGCACGGCGTCGATCTGGGGTTTCGACATCGACCAGCATCCGCGCAACGCCAAGGCGTCGATCGGCATCGTCAATCAAGAGATCGTGTTCGACCCGTTCTTCTCGCCGTTCGAGGTGCTGGAGATCCAGGCCGGGCTGTACGGCGTGCCCAAGGCGAAACGGCGGTCGATGGAATTGCTGCGCGCGGTGCACCTGGAGGACAAGGCCAACGCTTATGCCCGCACCTTGTCGGGGGGCATGAAGCGGCGGTTGATGGTGGCGAAGGCGATGGTCCATGCGCCGCCGGTGCTGGTGCTCGACGAGCCGACTGCGGGCGTGGACATCGAACTCCGCCAGCAACTCTGGGCCTATGTCCGCAGCCTCAACGCGATGGGCGTCACCGTGGTGCTGACGACGCATTATCTGGAGGAAGCGGAGGAGCTTTGCGACCGGATCGCGATCATCAACCACGGCAAGGTGATCGCCAACAAGCCGACGCGCGAGCTGGTCGGCATGGCGACCGAGAAGATGGTCGAGGTGACGGTGGACCGCGACGTGGTGTCCACGCCGCAGCACCCCTGTTTCCAGAAGGTCGAATTGAAAGGTAAGCGCACGCTGGCCATCACCTTCGCCAAGGACAAGGTGAATGCCGGCGAAGTGCTCGGCGCGGTGCAGGCGGATGGCTATGGTATCATCGATGTCTCGACCCGCGAGGCCGATCTGGAGGACGTGTTCCTTAATTTGACACGGGCGGCCAACGCCTAGTCAGGCTTCATGGGGCCTGCCCCAGTCGACCGTCATCCCGGCGAAGGCCGGGATGACGCTCGACTGGCCGGTGCCAATGACCCTCCTTCCGATAAGCGCGCGTCACATTGGATTCCGGCCTGCGCCGGGCGGACATTTGTCCGGAGGGGAAGCGGTTGCATCCCTGCACGCCCGCGTCCGTCGCATCCCCTCGTCACATCGCAGTTCTGGCCGATTTTAAGGCGCGCGACTTGTCACGACCGCCGCGAACGCCTTTAAGGTCGGACTTCGAAGGAGACGATATTTGACGGCTACCGGGCATCAGAGCGACGTTCTCATCATCGGCTCAGGCGCCGCCGGGCTGACCGCCGCGCTCAACCTGGCCGATCGCTTCAAGGTGACAGTGCTGGCCAAGGGGCAGTTGAACGAAGGATCGACCGCCTGGGCGCAGGGCGGGATCGCCGCCGTGCTGGAACCCGGCGACACCTTCGACAGCCATATCGAGGATACGATGATCGCCGGCGCCGGGCTGAACGACCGTGCCACGGTGGAATTCGTCGTCGGGAATGCACCCCGCGCGATCGAGCGGCTGACCGAACTCGGCGTGCCCTTCAACATGGAGGGGAATATCCGCCATCTGACGCGCGAGGGTGGGCATTCGCACCGCCGCATCGTGCATGTCGACGACGCCACCGGCTGGGCGGTGCAAGAGGCGTTGCAGAATGCCGCCGCCGCGCATCCCAACATCACGATGATCCCCGACATGGTCGCGATCGACCTTGCCACCAGCCGGCACGAGGCACGCTATTCCGGCGCGGGCAATGTGTGGGGCGTCTACGCCGTCAACCGCGCGAGCGGGCGGGTCGAACTGTACACCGCGCGCGCGACGATCCTGGCGACCGGAGGCGCGGGGCGCACCTACCTGTTTTCCACCGCGCCGCGCGGCGCGACCGGCGACGGCATCGCGATGGCATGGCGCGCGGGCTGCCGTGTCTCCAATATGGAAATGATGCAATTCCACCCGACCTGCCTGTACAATCTCGAGGTCAAGAACTTCCTGATCACCGAGGCGGTGCGCGGCGAGGGCGGGCAGTTGATCAACCCCGCCACCGGCAAGCGCTTCATGTCGGAATATGACCCAACGCGGATGGAACTGGCGCCGCGCGATATCGTCGCGCGCGCGATCGATGCCGAGATCAAGCGGTATGGCCTGGATTACGTCCATCTCGACATCAGCCATATGGGTGCGGACTTCGTGCGCCACCATTTCCCGACGATCTACGAGAAGTTGATCGGCCTCGGCATCGACATGACGAAGGCGCCGATCCCGGTCGTGCCGGCGCAGCATTACACCTGCGGCGGCATCGTGATCGATCTCGACGGCAAGACCGATCTGCCGGGCCTGTACTCGGCGGGCGAATGCAGCGAGAGCGGGCTACACGGCGCCAACCGCCTGGCCAGCAA
>NZ_JANYEK010000257.1 GCF_025363195.1 Sphingomonas sp. | reverse complement strand
GGATTCGCCAGGCGATCACCCGCTCGATTGCGGATCAGGCGCGCACGATCCGCATTCCGGTGCACATGATCGAGACGATCAATAAACTCGTCCGCACCAGCCGCCAATTCCTGCACGAACAGGGCCGCGAACCGACTCCGGAGGAGATGGCCGAGCGTCTCTCGATGCCGCTGGAGAAGGTCCGCAAGGTGATGAAGATCGCCAAGGAGCCGATCAGCCTCGAAACGCCGATCGGCGACGAGGAGGATTCGCATCTAGGCGATTTCATCGAGGACAAGAACGCGATCATCCCGGTGGATGCCGCGATCCAGGCGAACCTCAAGGAAACCGTCACGCGGGTGCTGGCCAGTCTTACCCCGCGTGAGGAACGCGTGCTGCGCATGCGTTTCGGCATCGGCATGAACACCGATCATACGCTGGAGGAAGTCGGCCAGCAGTTCAGCGTGACCCGCGAACGCATCCGCCAGATCGAGGCGAAGGCGCTGCGCAAGCTCAAGCATCCGAGCCGATCGCGCAAAATGCGTAGTTTCCTCGACCAGTAAGTCTCATCCCCGTCCGCTTGGCGGGGGTCGTCACATTAAACCTTGGGGTCCCCGCGAAGGCGGGGGCCCCTTTTGGCGGCTGCGTTCGCGCGAGAACCAGCGGTTCGGCAGGCACCTTGCGCTTAGGATCGCCTTGAAATTGCCACCGCTCTGGACGGGCCTCATTGCATCGGTGGCGGAACAGATGTCTTCATCATCACCATGTCCGCACCCCCCGCCCACCGCTCGCGTATCGACGTCGCTCCCAACGACGTCGCCCGCGCCGATATCGTCACCGCATCGGAACTCGTCCGCCATTTCGGCGAATGGCAGGAGCGCGCTGCGCGCGCGCCCGTCTATGTAATGTTCCGTGGCCGGCCACGCCTGGTCCTCACCTTGATCGAGGTGATGGAGGCCCTGGTTGCTCCGCACGTGCCGGATCGCGAAGTCCAGGGTCCGGATTCGACCGCCCTGCTCGATCTGATCCGCGACATGGTGGTCATCGCCGATGCCGATCTCCGCATCACCGCGACCAGCTGCACCGCCCGTACCTATTTCGGTGAGGCGGTCGCTCCCGGCATTTCGCTGGACACGCTGGTCCCGATCGCGTCGCGCGACACCCTGCTCAAGACGCTGCGCCACGTCATAGCGACCGGCGTCACGCAGACCGTCGACCTGCCGTCCCCACGCCGTGCTGGTGGCCTGCTTACGCTGACCACCGTGCCCCATCGCCGCGGCGTGGCCTTGCGCATCGAGGATATCACCGCCCCGACCGCTCCGAATATCCGGCGAGAGTGAGCGAACCGACCGCAAGACCAACTCTAGGTGACGCGAGCGCCGGCGGAATACCCGGTCGAATAGCGTTTCGCATCCGGCCCGCTACGTCGGGAGGACGAGGATTACTGCTTCGAAATTGGTCCTTTCCGAAGTTGAGACACCCTTAACCGCCTATACACCAGGTCTTTACGCGCTTCGGTATATCCCTGTGGCCGAACAACGGTTTCGGGCGCGCATGTGGCGACGTTTGTATCTGCACCGGGGGATCATGGTTTTCGAATCGGCATATAGCGCGCGGGCGGAGGGAAGTTGGGGCATCATCGCCGCACTGGCCCATGCCGACGGCAGCGCGACACATCCCCTGATGCGTCTGCTCTCGTCGCGGACCGCGTCGATGCGCGACCTGGCCGACGCCGTTCATGCCCTGTGCATGCTTCACGGCCGACAACCCGGCGTGATCGAGCACGCCGCAACGCGCAATGCCCAGCCGCTGGCACAGGATTGGCTGCACGCCGCTTCCGCCGCCTTTACCGAGGAACGCAATTACCTCGCCAAGCTCGCTGCTGCCGCCGGCCACGCGCCCTCCACGCCGGGCCAGGCCGAATCCGAAGCGGCAGTGGTCGGTCAGCGTCATGCGCTGGAAATGCTGGCCCAGTCGGATCGCGCCGGTTGCGCCACTGGTGCCGCCACCGCCCTGATGCTGGACTGGGCGGGAATCCGCGTCACGCTGGATGTCGCCGCCCACCGCTTCGGCGTCACGCCGCCGGACTGCGTCTTGCCGATCGACAACGAGATCGCGACCGTCATCGCCACGCTCGGCGAGACGCCCGGCGTCGAGCGCGCGATGGCGTTCGGCGCGCAGCAATTGCTCGCGCAGCACCGTGGCCTGTGGGACCTGCTCGATGCCCGCGCCAGCGCCCGCGATCATCTTTGATCTCCCCAGCTCGCGCTTGGGGCACTGATCTTCCGCGCTTGCGCTAGACGCCGACTTCCCTCTATCGCCAAAACCGGTAGTGAATTGAAACGGGATCGTCGGGTATGAAGCGCTTCGAGGGCACGCAAAGTTATGTCGCCACCGATGATCTGAAGGTTGCGGTCAATGCCGCCGTCACCTTGCGCCGTCCGTTGCTCGTCAAGGGCGAACCAGGCACCGGCAAGACCGTCCTGGCCTACGAAATCGCCAAGGCCGTCGATGCCGAGCTGATCGAGTGGAACATCAAATCCACCACCAAGGCGCAGCAGGGCCTGTACGAATATGACGCAGTCGCCCGCCTCCGCGACGGACAATTGGGCGACGAGCGCGTCCACGACATCGGCAATTACATCCGCAAGGGCAAGCTGTGGGAGGCGTTCACCCGCCCCAAGCCTCCGGTCCTGCTGATCGACGAAATCGACAAGGCCGATATCGAATTCCCCAACGATCTGTTGCAGGAACTCGATCGCATGGAATTTCACGTCTATGAGACGAAAGAGACGGTCCGCGCGATCGAACGTCCGATCGTCGTCATTACCAGCAATAACGAGAAGGAATTGCCCGACGCATTCCTGCGCCGCTGCTTCTTCCATTACATCAAATTCCCGGACCGCAACACGATGCAGGCGATCGTCGACGTCCACTTCCCCGGTATCCAGAAGATTCTCGTCTCGCGCGCCATGGACCTCTTCTACGATGTGCGCGACGTGCCGGGCCTGAAGAAGAAGCCGTCGACCAGCGAACTGCTCGACTGGCTGAAACTGCTCCTCCACGAGGACATGCCGCTGGAAATCCTGCAGAATCGCGATCCCACCAAGGCGATCCCGCCCTTGCACGGCGCGTTGCTCAAGAACGAACAGGACGTAATGTTGTTCGAACGCCTAGCCTTCATGGCCAAGCGGCAGCAGAACAAGGGCTGATCGGTCCGCGATTGGGCGATCATGGTCCACCCGGCGCAACGCGGTTCGCGCGCGTCCGCGCCCGGCTTGAAGCCAGACAGCCGACCCGCGGCTGGACGTCGGCGGTCTACGAATTCCTGCTGTTCGGCTTCAAGCAAGGCTGGGCCTGCCTGTTCGGCGCGCTGCTGCTCGCCATGCTGTTCGCAACGCACCTCCTCTATCCCGCCGACGCACCGGTTGCGCGCTACGATGTCCTCACCGTCGGCGCATTTGCGATCCAACTCGCCATGCTCGCCTTCCGCCTCGAGAGCCTAAGTGAGGCCAAGCTGATCCTCGCCTTCCACATCATCGGCACCGCGATGGAGGTGTTCAAGACGGCGCACGGATCCTGGACCTATCCCGAACCAAGCCTGCTGAGGATCGGTGGCGTGCCGTTATTCTCCGGGTTCATCTATGCGGCCGTCGGTAGCTATATCGCCCGCGTTTGGCGCATCTTTCGCTTTCGCTTCGATAGCTATCCGCCGCGCTGGACGACGATCCTGCTGGCCACCGCGATCTACGCCAATTTTTTCACCCATCACTGGCTGCCGGATATCCGCCTCGGCCTGTTCGCCGCCACCGTTCTGCTGTTCCGGCGCACGCGCATCCATTTCGTCTCGTTCCGCCGCGAACGCTGGATGCCGTTGTTAGTCGGCTGGTTACTCGTCGCTGGGTTCATCTGGTTCGCGGAGAACATCGCCACCTTCTCGCGCGCCTGGGTGTATCCGGCCCAGACCGCCGGCTGGACACCGGTTGCGCCGGAGAAACTGGGCGCCTGGTATCTGCTGATGATCATCTCGTTCGTATTGGTGTCGCTCGCCCATCGCATCGCGCCAGCGACAGGTGATGCCCGTCGTCGATCAGCTTGATCCCACGCCCCCCAAGGCGACGTTTAACGATCTGTTAACCATTATCCCTCACCCTTCGAACAGCCGTATTAGGCAAGGGTTTATCGATATGGGGCGCTTCTCTTCACGAGTATTTTGGCTGATCGCGGCGACCTGGATCGCCGCCACTCCCGCGCACGCCGCATCCTTGCTCGATTATGTCGGCGAATGCGTGCCCTTCGCGCGCGCCGCCTCCGGCATCCATATCTACGGCGATGCCTGGACATGGTGGGACCAGGCCGATGGCCGCTATGAGCGCGGAGAGACCCCAAAGGTCGGCGCCGTGATCGTATTCGAGAAATCCGCCCGTCTGCGCCTCGGCCATGTTGCGGTGGTCAGCCGCGTCGTCACACGCCGCGTCGTGATGGTCACCCACGCCAACTGGTCGCGCCAGAATGGCGAGCGCGGGCATGCCGAACAGGATGTGACGCTGACCGACGTGTCCCTCGACAACGACTGGAGCGAGGTCAAGGTCTGGTACCGCGACATGGATGGCCTCGGAGGCAGCACCTATCCTGTCTACGGCTTCATTTACGGCGTTTCAGAAGGCACCCGCAGCGCTGCCCGTACCCACACCGCCCCCGAGCTCACCGGTCGCGACCCGGATTATGTCGGCGCGCTGATCGACGCCTATTGATACTGCGCGTCCGGGGCTGTCCTACACCGTCCAAGTCTGCCATCGTTCGCCATCGCCACGTTCATGCCTGGGATCGCCAACGCGATCCGCTCGCCCACACGTGGAGGTTGTGACTTTTGTGAACTTACGGGCGTGGCAGCAATGTTCCTGAACTTCCTCGACGAGCTTCGCGCCGCCGGTATTCCCGCCAGCCTGAAGGAACATTTAATCCTGCTCGAGGCGCTCGACGCCGAGGTGATTGATCGCACGCCGGAGGATTTCTACTATCTGTCCCGCGCCGTGTACGTGAAAGATGAGGGACTGCTCGACAAGTTCGACCAGGTCTTCGCCAAGGTCTTTCGCGGTATCGCCACCAGCTTCGGTGCGCAGAACGCCGACATCCCCGCCGACTGGCTGAAGGCCGTCGCCGAGAAATTCCTAAGCCCCGAGGAAATGGAGGCGATCAAGTCACTCGGCTCGTGGGACGAGATCATGGAGACGCTCAAGAAACGACTCGATGAACAACAGGGCAAGCATCAGGGCGGCAACAAATGGGTCGGCACCGGCGGCACCAGCCCGTACGGCAATAGCGGCTACAATCCCGAAGGCGTGCGCATCGGCGGCGAAAGCAAGCACAAGCGCGCCCTGAAAGTGTGGGACCAGCGCGAGTTCCGAAACCTCGATAACACCAAGGAGCTCGGCACCCGCAACATCAAGATCGCATTACGCCGCCTGCGCAAGTTCGCGCGCGAGGGCGCCGCCGACGAACTCGATATCGACGCGACGATCGACGGCACCGCGCGGCAGGGCTGGCTCGATGTGGTGATGCGTGCCGAACGTCGCAACGCCGTCAAACTGTTGTTGTTTCTCGATGTCGGCGGTTCGATGGACCCGTGGGTCAAGCTGTGCGAGGAGTTGTTTTCCGCCGCGACCACCGAGTTTAAGAACCTCGAATTCTTCTACTTCCACAATTGCCCTTATGAAGGCGTGTGGAAGGACAATAAGCGGCGCTTTGCCGAGCGGACGCCGATGTGGGACGTGCTGCACAAATTCGGCCATGATTATAAACTGGTATTCGTCGGCGATGCCTCGATGAGCCCGTACGAGATCACCCATCCCGGCGGCTCGGTCGAACATTTCAACGAGGAGTCCGGCGCGGTCTGGCTGCACCGCATGACCACGACCTATCCCGCGGCGGTATGGCTCAACCCGGCACCCCGGGAACAATGGGGTTATTCGCAGAGCGTGAAGATCATCCGCGAACTGATGACGGATCGCATGTACCCGCTAAGCCTGGCCGGTCTGGATGATGCGATGCGTGAATTGACGCGGAAGCGGTAATGACCGGCCTGTCCGGGCACACCTAGGCCGTCAGCGCGGCCAGCTTCTCGCGGTACATCTGTGCCAATGCCAGCCGTCGCTCACGGCCTTCCTCGGTCAACGCATTGCGTGCGGCAACCTGTTCCTGCATCGCGCGTCGTTGGTAATAATGGTGGTCGGATACCATCGAAATCGTCCCCGAAACGAATTTCCCTGTCGAGTCGTGCCTTGCTGCAAAATTGCGACAGTTCCCAACGGTTTGTGGCGGGGTGAAGCTCAGATGCGGTAAAGCGTTGTGCGACGCGTCATCCGCTCCCGAAATGCGCTAGCAAACACCTTTTCACCGTTGATAGGCATCGCCGATCTCGGCGAGCCACCCTGCATTCACGCCTGGATTGAGTTGCCCGGTATCGGACGGCTCGTTCGCGATCGATCCATCGAAAGCGACCCCGGCTTGTGTGTCGTTCGCCCACACGACAGTTGCTTCGACTTCGGGCAGTTTGCCGATCGCGATACGCAGCGCCATTCCGGTGCGCAATTCACCCTTGTGGGACACACCCACCCCAGTCTGCGAAAGGTTGCGCACGCGGCATTCGATCTGGCGGCCGTCAGCGATATTTACGGTCGCGCTTCGAAACACGCTATCGCGCTTCGCCCGTCCGTCCACACCGCTGTCCTGCATCGCCACCTCCGATTGAGCGACGATGTTAGCGGACAGAAGCAACCGAAAGGTTAACCTCTCCTTGGTCGATACAGGATAAATTCCCGGATCGTTTCGGCCCACTCCGCCTCGTCCGGCAGCGTCACCGCGTCGAGATCCGCCGCCGCCGATCCAGCGGCATCGACCCATTCGCGCAAGCCCGGCCCCCCGTTGATCACGTTGATCGCCAGTTTGCCGAACTCATATTCATATGGGAAATCGCGCCACAAATCATAGTCAGGGTATAATGTGCGGATCGCCTTGAACCCCGCCGCCTGCACCCGCCAGGGCCGGAACATGACGTGATCGTATCCCGCCCCTTCGGCATGGATAAACACACCGCTGCACAATTGCCCGACATGCTTGTGGAACGTCGGCTGGAACCAAACATCGCGCAGCGTACAGCCGACCAGCCAGTCCGGCGCGAACCTCCGCATCTCCGCGATCACCGCTTTCGCATCGATATCCGGCGCGCCGAACATCTCCAACGGCCGCGTCGTGCCGCGCGCCTCGGACAGCGTCGTCCCCTCGAGCATCACCGTCCCGGCATAATCGCGCGCCATGTTGACGTTGGCGGCATTAGGGCTGGGGTTGATCCACACCCGATCCTCCGGCCAGCCATATCCCGGCGCAGCATTGGGCGACCAGCCCTCCATCGCAATCACACGGTATTCCACATCGAGTTTATAGTGCGCGATGAACCAGTGGCCGAGTTCACCCAGTGTCATCCCATGCCGCATCGGCATTGGCCCGGCCCCGACAAAGCTCTCCCAACCGGGCAACAGCGCCAATCCCTCGATCGGTCGTCCCGCGGGATTGGGCCGATCGAGCACCCATACCGCATTCCCGTGCGCAGCGGCCGCTTCCAGCACATAAAGCAAGGTGGTGACGAAGGTGTAGATGCGGCACCCGACATCCTGCAAATCGACCAGCATCACGTCGAACGTGGTCATCGATTGACCGGTCGGCCGCCGCACTTCACCGTACAGGCTGAACACCGGCATCCCGTAGGTCGGATCGGTAAAATCCGGCGACTCGATCATGTTGTCCTGCAGGTCGCCACGCACGCCGTGCTGCGGCCCGAACACCGCCGAGACATTCAGCCCCACCGCGATCAGCGCATCCAGGCTGTGCGTCAGGTCCGCCGTCACGGACGCAGGATGCGCAAGCAACGCGACGCGCCTCCCCGCCAGCGGCTGGCGCAGTTCAGGGTCGGCGAGCAGGCGATCGATACCGAATTTCATGGGGGCGTTGGTGCCGGGAGGGTGGCGATAAAGCAATCCCGGTTGTGGAAATCGGGTGGCCCCGGCGCATGGGCCAGCGCCCAATAGGATTTGGTACCGTCTGTTTCTTCGATCACGGCGGCCAGACCCATTCGAACCGCGCCGGACGGGATATCCGACAAGTCCTGATCGACCTCGACCAGATAGTCGGATTCGTCATCGCCCCGGTCGACATGCGGCGCGACCGCCAAGGACAGATCACGTCCGCCGGCTCGATACCCGTCGAACCGATAGGCCGCCCATTGCGTCGAGGGCGAATAGTTGAACTCGAAATATGTGTCCGACCCGACCGGTGCCAGAAACATCTCGCAACACGTAGTCTTCCACAACCCGTCGGCGCGCACCGACGTCACCCAATCCGGCAAAGCGACACACTCGCTGCCTGCGACGATGAACGTCAGCAGCACGTCGTCTCCTTCGAAGATAATCCGCACCTGAACCCCCTGCACTCCCTTCGGCGGCATATCGGGATGAGGGACCAGCACCCACCTCTGCTTCCCCGGCGGAGGTCGGGGCCCAGTTGCAGCGTCGCTCATTGTTGCGTGACTCCGTCATACAAATCGGCCCAGTCCGGGTTCAGCCCCTGGATTTCACGTATTTTCCAAGCCCGTTTCCAGTCCTTCAGGCGGCATTCGCGAACCCGCGCCATTTCCAGGGTTAAATGTGCTTCATACCGGACCAGCAGGTGATACCAATACCAACGGGAGAATCCCGGAAGAAGGCCATTGCGATGTTCCGACGCCAGGCGTGCGAGCGCGTTGGTCGATCCCAGATAGATCGTTCCGTTTCGACCGCTGGCCATGATGGAAACATAGCCTTGCCCATCCATCACCACCCTCATCCCAACTGAGCCCCGGCCTTCGCCAGGGTAGCGTTCCAAGCTCTACTGGAAAAATCGTCGCACTTCGCCTACATGCCGCTCTTCCAATGGCAACACTCATCCTCCCCACCCCGCCGAAGATCGGCATGGTTTCGCTCGGCTGTCCCAAAAACCTGGTCGACAGTGAGCGCATCCTCACCAAGCTCCGCTCGGACGGCTATGCCATGTCGCCGGACTATGCCGGGGCGGACGTGGTGCTGGTCAACACCTGCGGCTTCCTCGATTCCGCCAAGGAAGAAAGCCTCGAAGCGATCGGTGAAGCGATCGCCGAAAACGGCCGCGTCATCGT
>NZ_JANYEK010000243.1 GCF_025363195.1 Sphingomonas sp. | reverse complement strand
TCGCATGGAGCGCGGGTCGGTCAGATGGGTCGGGCACACGCAGCCGCAGCCGCGCCGTCTCCACAACCGCGTCGATCATTTTCCCAGCAGCCGCGCAGCATGCGCCGCGTGATAGGTCAGCACCCCCGAACAGCCGGCGCGCTTGAACGCCATCAGCGTCTCCAGCACCATCGGATCGCGCTCGGCCGCACCCGCCGCAACCGCCGCCTCGATCATCGCATACTCACCCGACACCTGATATGCGAATACCGGCACCTGAAATTCCGATTTCACGCGCAGGATGATATCGAGGTACGGCAGTCCAGGCTTGACCATCACGCTGTCCGCGCCCTCGGCCAGATCGAGCGCGACCTCACGCAGCGCCTCCTCGGCATTGGCCGAATCCATCTGATAGGTCTTCTTGTCGCCCTTCAGCAGACCACTGGAGCCGACCGCATCGCGGAACGGCCCGTAAAACCCGCTGGCATATTTCGCGGCGTAGGACATGATCTGGACATTGACGCGCCCCTCGGCCTCCAGCGCCGCGCGGATCAGCCCGACGCGCCCGTCCATCATATCGCTCGGTGCGATGATATCCGCCCCGGCCGCCGCCTGATTCAGCGCCTGCCCGACCAACATTTCCGCAGTATCGTCGTTCAACACATAGCCGCCATCATCGAGCAATCCGTCATGGCCATGCGCGGTATAGGGATCGAGCGCCACATCGGTCAGCACGCCGACCTCCGGCACGGCATCCTTCAGCGCGCGGATCGCCCGGCACATCAGATTGTCGGGGTTCAGCGCCTCTTCGCCCCGGGCCGTGCGCAAATGCGCCGGCGTATTGGGGAACAGGGCGATACAGGCGATACCCAGATCCCGCGCCTCCTTCGCACGCGCGACGATATTATCGACCGACCAGCGCGAAACGCCGGGCAACGACTTTATCGGCTCCTCCACCCCATGCCCTTCGGCAATGAACAACGGCCAGATGAGGTCGGCCGGGGTGAGGACACTTTCGGCATGGAGCCGGCGGCTCCACACACTGGCGCGCGTGCGGCGCAGGCGGAGGGCGGGATAGCTAGCGGACATCAGCGGCCTTTGCGCGCGCGCGGCACAAGCTGCAAGCGTTACGGGTCTGAAACCGATTGATGTGCGTTAAGCCGGCCATGACCTCAGCCATTCGTTCCGCCGCGCTCATCGTCAACACCAGATCGCGTAAGGGCCAGGCTCAGTTCGGGGAGGCCTGCAAGGCGATGGAGACGCTCGATTTCCCGGTCGATGCCCATGCCGTGCCGGACCCCGCCCGGCTGGAGGACGAACTTCGCGCGGCCCTGGCCAAGAAGCCCGATCTCGTCATCCTCGGCGGCGGGGACGGCACGATCAGTGGATTGGTCGATCTGCTCGTCGGGCAGGACGTGATCCTGGGCGTGTTGCCGCTCGGCACCGCCAACAGCTTCGCGCGCACCCTGGGCATCCCGCTCGACATTCCCGGCGCAATCGAAGTCTTGCGCACGGGCACGCCGCGACGGATCGATCTCGGCATGATCGACGGGGACTATTTCGCCAATTGCGCTGCGCTCGGCATTTCGCCGCAGATCGCGCAGACGGTGCCGCATGGCCTGAAAAAGGTCTTTGGGCGGCTCGGTTATCTCGCCTGGGCCTGTTACCAGTTCACCCGTTTCAAACCGTTTACCCTGATCGTCGGTGAGGGCCCGACGGCCGAGACGCTTCGCGTGGTCGAGGTGCGCATTTCGAACGGTTCCTATCTTGGCGGGACGGACCTGGTCGACGCGGCGGAGATCGATTCGGGCGACATCGTGGTGCAGGCGGTCATCGGCCATGTGAAGCGCCGACTCGTCAAGAATTGGGCCGCCAGCGTCTTCCGCCACAAGGCCCGGCACGAGGATACGCGCAATTTTCACGGCCAGGCGCTGCGTATCGACACCACGCCCCGCCTGCCGATCTCGATCGACGGCGAGGTGCTGGCGCAGACCCCGGTGACGGCCAAGGTCGCAGCGGGCATCATTCGGGTGATGGCCCCGGCATAAACCCGTTTCTCCCCTTCCTTTCAGCGAGGGGGATCGAGCAGGTTCACCCCGTCGGATGCGTCCGCCCCGCAGGCTCGGTCACGGCATGGGCGTGTTCCGCACCATCCTCCGGCTCGGGCGGTACGATCAGCGTTTCCGCCCGCCATGTTCCGCGGCCATAGAACCACAAGGCACAGCCTAGCGACACCGCCGATCCGATCGGGAACGCCCACCACAAGGCATCCGCGCCGATATAGGGCCGGGCCAGCAGCGCGAACCCGATCCGCACCGGATACAGCGAGATCGCGAGAATGATCAGCGGCGCCAGCGTCGCGCCGTTCGCGCGTACGGTGGAGAACAACACCATCGTCGCGCCGAACATCACGAAGGTCCAGGACGAGATCAATTGGATATGCCGCGCGATCGGGATGGCGGGGCTGTCACTGCCGACGAACAGCGCCATCACCGGCCGATCGAACAGGATGATCGCGCCGATCACCACCAACGTGATGATCGTGTTGTACGTCACGCCCGCCCGCGTGATCGCATCGACCCGCTCCCACTTGCCCGCGCCGATATTCTGCGCCGCCATGCTCGACACCGCCACACCGATCGCCATCGCCGGCATCTGGATATAGGTCCATAATTGCTGCGACACGGCATAAGCCGCGGCGGTGTCTACGCCCAGCCGGTTGACCAGCCCGACCATCGTCAGCCCCGCGGTCGACATCACCAGCATCTGCGCGCCCATCGGCAGGCCTTTGGTGACGATGGTGCGGACCAAAGCCCGTTCGGGAAATAGATGGCGCAACTCGGCACCACGCAGCCGGATCGGCAGATCGCGCGCATAGACATAAACGATCAGCCCGATCGTCGAGACCAACGCCGCGATCAACGTCGCGGTGGCGGACCCGGCTATGCCCATCTTCGGGAACGGCCCGATGCCGTCGATCAGCAGCGGGTTCAGCGTCGAATCGATGATCACGCTCAGCACCATGAACCAGAGCGGCGTGACGGAATCGCCCGTACCGCGCAGCCCCATCTGCACCAGCACCCCGAGCATCGACAGGGGCAGACCCAGGAAGATCACGCGCAGATAGGCCAGCGCCAGCGGCTCCGCCTCTGGCGGCGTGGCGAGCAGATGCAGGATGCCCGGCGCGAACACCCAGCCCAGCACCGAAATCACCACCGCCCCGCCGACCACCAGCCCGACCGCCGACCCGAATGCCCGCCGCGCGCCCTCGATATCGCCACGCCCGACCGACTGGCCGACCAGAATCGTCGCCGCCATGCCGAAGCCGAATACGGCGGAAAACATCAGGAACATGATGATGTTGGCGTTGCTCGTCGCCGCCAGCGCGCCCTCGCCCAGGAAACGCCCGACCCAGATCGAATTGATCGACCCGTTGAGCGACTGCAGGATGTTCGAGGCGAGCGTCGGCAGCGCGAAGGCAAGCAACGTCGCACCGATCGGGCCGACGGTCAGGTCGCGCTGGCGCTTACCCCCCCTCCCGCCTGAGGGAGGGGTCGGAGCGCCTGAAGGCCCAGAGGTCGGCATATCCATACAGTCCCTCCCCTAGCCCCTCCCGCAAGCGGGAGGGGAATATATTCAGCCCAACCGCGCCAATGCCGCCCCAAGCCGCTCGGCCTCCGCCGCCTTGTCTGCATGGTCGGCACGGGCCTTCTCCACCGCCTCGGGCTTGGCCCGCTCGACGAAGCTCGCATTGCCGAGTCGACCGGCGAGCGCATCGCGTTCTTTCTCCGCCGCCGCGATGCCCTTGGTCAGGCGGGCCTTCTCAGCATCGAGATCGACCACGCCTTCCAGCGGCAGGACGAAGGTTGCTTCGTCCACCACGACCTGCACCGCGCCGCCAGCCGGACCATCGCCTTCGGACAGATCGATTCGGGCAAGACGCGCGATAGCGGCGCTTTGTCGCGCGAGCCGACCCCGCGTATGTGCACCTGCGTCACGCACAAACACCGGCATCCGCACGCCCGGCGACACGCCGAGTTCATTTCGCGCCGCGCGCACTTCGCTGACCAGCCGGATCAACCAGTCCACTTCCTTCGCCGCCTCAGGATCGATCGCCCGCGCATCCGCCATCGGCCATGTGGCGACGATCAGATCATAATCGCGCGGTCCCATCTTCGACCATAATTCCTCAGTGATGAACGGCATGAACGGATGCAGCAGCACCAGCAATTGGTCCAGCACCCAGCCCGCCACCGCACGCGTTTCGTCCGCCTCCTTATTCCCCTCCCGCTCGCGGGAGGGGTTAGGGGAGAGCATATCCGCAAGGACCGACGCATCCGCATCAACAGCCCCTCCCCCAGCGCCTCCCGCGAGCGGGAGGGGAGAAAGCACCGGCTTGATCAGTTCGATGTACCAGTCGCAGAACCGGCTCCACCCGAACTGGTAGATCGCATTCGCCGCGCCGTCGAAGCGGTAATCGGCCAGCGCCAGATCGACCGCCTGCACCGCCTGGATCGTCTCGGCGATGATCCAGCGGTTGACCGCCAGCTCGGCCTTCGGAGCCTCCAAGGTGGTGCTCGCGACGATGCCGTTGGACTGGCAGAAGCGCGCCGCGTTCCACAGCTTGGTCGCGAAGTTGCGATACCCCTCGACGCGCTTCTCATCCATCTTGATGTCGCGGCCCTGGCTCTCCATTGCCGCCATGAAGAAGCGCAGCGCATCCGCGCCATATTGGTCGATCAGGCCGAGCGGATCGACCGTATTGCCCTTCGACTTCGACATCTTCGACCCGTCCGCCGCACGGACGAGGCCGTGCAGGTACAACGTCCTGAAGGGCACATCCTTCATGAAGTGGATGCCCTGCATCATCATCCGCGCGTTCCAGAAGAACAGGATATCGAAGCCGGAAATCAGCACGTCGTTGGGGTAACGGCCGCCCAAAGTCTCCCTCTCCCCGCTCGCGGGGAGGAGGTCGGGGAGAGGGGCAGTATCGGGGGACCGCGCTTGCGACTGCCCCTCTCCTCTACCCTCTCCCCCCAGGCGGGGAGCGGGAGACGAATCGGGCCAGCCCATCGTCGCGAACGGCCACAGCGCGGAGGAGAACCACGTGTCGAGAACGTCGCTGTCTTGCCAAATTGGCGCATGCGTGTTCACCGAACCAGGATTCTCGAACAGGTACGCAACCGCTGATTTTCGATCATCGCAAAGCACGACCGTCCGATTAGGATAGTGCGCTACGGCCATTCCAACGGCATCATCCGCAGTCGATGCAACAAAGGTGCTGTCCAGCGCCGTTCCTGCATCGACCAATTCGCCATCTTCGGGAATGTGAATCGAAAGGTTTCCATCGGCCTGAAGGTCAAAGCCGAACCAGGCCGGAATCCGGTGCCCCCACCAAAGCTGCCGGGAAACACACCACGGCTGAATCCCCTCCATCCAGTTGAAGAACGTCTTCTCCCACGTCTTCGGCACGATCCGAATCG
>NZ_JANYEK010000229.1 GCF_025363195.1 Sphingomonas sp. | reverse complement strand
CCCTGCTGGCCTATGTCCATAACCAGGAAGAAAGCGGCAAGGTCGTTGAGTATTACGACATCCGAAACGGCAAAACAGCCGATTATGATCTGAACGTCAACGATAACACGCCGCTGCTGGTTCTGGCCCTCTGGCACCATTACAACACCACCGGCGACCCGGCTTTTCTGGCGGAAATCTATCCTGCAGCCGCAAAGGCGGTCAACTATCTCCTTTCCCAGCGCAACGACCAGGGCCTGGTCTGGTGCTCCGCGACCGGGACATCCGACTGGGGAATTATCGGCTGGCGCAACGTCATTACGAACTACCGGCTGTCCGGCGCAAGCACGGAAGTCAATTCGGAGTGCTATGCGGCTCTCCTGACCGCATCGCACATGGCGCGGATTCTGAACAAGCATGACGAGAGTCTGGAATTCAGTCGGCAGGCCCAGATGCTCAAAGGCGCGATCAATGCCCATCTCCGAAATCCCGACAACGGCCTGTATTATCTGAACATCGATGTGGATGGGTTCCCACGGAGCAATGTCACATCGGACCTCATCTTTCCCGTCATGTTCGGCGTTGCCGATGAGCAAACGTCGGCGCAGATCATCAGCCGTCTCAGTGATGCCGACTTTTGGACGGCGGCGGGTATCCGCACCACGCCGCGCGATGCCCCCGACTACGACCCCAATGGCGCGAATAATGGCCCGTATGGCCTCTTAGGAGGCGTCTGGCTTGGCTGCTCCTTCTGGTTTGCATTTGCCGCTGCCCGCTACAACGCTGAGTTCATGGACCGGGCCTTATCCGACTCCTTCCAGAACTTTTCCTCCGACCCACGCCGCAACAACACCGTTCCCGGACAGTTCTCAGAGTGGCTGCACGGGGAGACGCTAACCAATGAAGGCATGATGCTCTCGCCGTGGGACCCGCCCCGCTACCTGTGGGCTGCGATCGAGGGTGTCGGCGGGCTGGACCCGTCGGGCGACGGCGTCTCGCTGCACCCGCGCCTCGCCAGCGACTGGAAATGGCTGGGAGTACAGAACCTTCCCTACCGGGGCCGGTTACTGACCTATTTCGCTGTCGGCGATCCCGACCTTCAGCTTTACGCCAATTTTCATCCGCAGGATTCGGACCCCTACCAGGCCTATGACGACGATATCAGCGACCATGTCTGGGCTGGCCTCGATGCTGTCTGCATGCTGGGCCTGCGCTCGGGGGATCGGCTTATTCTATTTGCTGGCAACACAAGTGAGCAGACCGTGAATACGTCCCTGCGCGTCGGCGTCCCCCTTTCCGGCTCCTACCGCGCCCGCCTCTACGAAAGCCTGCTGGGCGAATGGGCGGATCGGGGCCTGCTCCCCGCTGAAAGTCTGATTCAAGGCCATGTGCTGAAAATCGAGAGGAAAGGTTTCTGCTTGCTGGAATTAACACAGGAGGTCTAGAAATGGCGATTCCAGCCTTAATTCCCCTCGAAGAATCTGACTTTTATGTGGACTGGAAGCGTTACGGTTATCACCTGGAGGAATATCTTTCCGAATTCGGCGGAACCCTGTTTTCCATTTTCTGCGTGGTCGGCGCCGTTGCGTGGATGTTTAGCAGCAGTTCTCCTATTCCACAGGCGATCCATTCACACGCCCTGCGCCTGTTTCTCACCGGCCTGATGCTGGGCGGGGCCGGCGGCATAGTCGCAATTTCGCCGCCGGGGCGCCTGAGCGGAGCACACATTCATCCTGCCGCCACGCTCGGCTTCTGGGCTCTGGGGAAAATGCACTTCCGTAACGCTGCAGGCTACATAGTCAGCCAAATGCTGGGCGGGGTATGTGGCGCTTTCTTGGGGCATCTCGCCTTTGGGCAGATGGCAAATCAGGTTCAAAATGCGTTCATGATTCCAGCTATCGCTCCCTCTTCCGGGATGATCTCGTGCTTACCCGAGAGCCTGTACTCACCCAGCATTTTCGCGACTGAGAGAGGAATGAGAGAAAACAACCTTCTCTCCGCGTCGGCGACCGTGTTTTTGGATTGATATGGATTGATAAAGTGATTAATAAACAAGGGAACACGGTGGCCTGTCCCTGAAGGTCATAGGCGCGGCCTTCACGCCGTCCGCGTCTCGACACACCGCGAGCAGTCCAGCCAGTTCTCCTGCGGGATCTCGCGCAGGGCATCCGGCGCATTGCCGCGCTGGAACACGGGACGGTACAGCACTCCTCCCTCCGGGTAGACCGTGCCGCACGAATGGCAGTTCTCCTGGTGCTCCAGAACAGCAGGCGCATACCCGGCGATCACCCATCCAGCATGCCCCAGATGCGTCGCCAGCGATTCCAATGCCGCCCGCACCGTCAGCGACTTGTTACCATGGTAGTACCGCTCGGAGATCTGTTCCAGCAGATCCGTGGTCTCCGTGTCAAACGTGAAATTCAAGCGTTTCATATTCTTGCTTTACTTCGGCTTTGTTGCATAAATGCCGCCTCGCTCG
>NZ_JANYEK010000202.1 GCF_025363195.1 Sphingomonas sp. | reverse complement strand
GCGGGCAAGAGCGGCACCGCCTTCGTCGCCAAGCAGGAAATCCGCGAGGCGCCCGTGGTCGGCTGGCTCTCCACGCTCAACCGCACGGTCTTCGTGAAGCGCGAGAACCGTCTCGGCGTCGCCGAACAGATCAACGAGTTGTGCGATGCGCTGGCCGAAAACTGGTCCGTTACCGTCTTCCCCGAAGGCACGACGACCGACGGCCAGTCCTTACTGCCGTTCAAGACGCCGATGCTTCGCGTGCTCGAACCGCCACCGCCCGGCGTACTCGTCCAGCCGGTGATGCTAGATTACGGCGCGGTGGCGGAAGAGATCGGCTGGATCGGCGTGGAAACCGGCGTCGACAACGCGAAACGCTTGCTATCGCGCAAGGGCAGTTTCCCGGTGCGGGTGCATTTCCTCGAACCTTTCTTCCCGGCCGATTTTCCCGGTCGCAAAGCCATCGCTGCCGAGAGCCGCCGCCGCATCGAAGAGGCGCTGATCCTGAATTTGGGCAAGCCGCTGCGCCCTTTCGCCTATGCGGTAGATGCTGTGAAGTTCGCAGGCGATCCCGCGAGGCCAAACACTTTGTCGTGCTGAACTGGTTTCAGCATCCATGCGCGACGGCGTATTCACTGGACGACCGTGCCTGGGTCGGCTGACGCGCATGGGTGTTGAAACAAGTTCAGCATGACGACATTTGGGGCTATGGCCGCCCGCATCATGAAGCCCTCCCCAAAAACCTTCGCCGTCAAATCGTTCGGCTGCCAGATGAACGTCTACGATGGCGACCGGATGGCCGAACTGATGGCGGCGCAAGGCCTCACCCCGGCAGACGCCGCCGACGCCGACCTGGTGGTACTCAACACCTGCCACATTCGCGAGAAAGCGACAGAGAAGGTCTATTCGGATATCGGCCGCATCCGCAAACAGGCCGGAAAACTCGGCAAGACGCCGATGATCGCCATCGCCGGTTGCGTCGCGCAAGCCGAAGGTGCCGAGATCGTTCGCCGCGCGAAGGTCGATATCGTCGTTGGGCCCCAGGCGTATCACAACCTGCCCGATCTGGTCGCGAAAGCATCACGCGGCGAAGCTGCGCTCGACACCGACATGCCGGTCGAAACCAAGTTCGGCCATTTGCCCGCGCGCCGCCGCGTGCCGCCCTCCGCCTTCCTGACGGTGCAGGAAGGCTGCGACAAATTCTGCACCTATTGCGTCGTCCCCTATACGCGCGGCGCCGAGGTCAGCCGCCCGTGGGGCGCGATCACGGATGAGGCGAAGGCGCTGGTCGATGCCGGTGCGCGCGAGATCACGTTGCTCGGCCAGAACGTCAATGCCTGGACCGGTACAGACGCCAAGGGCCATGACGGCGGGCTGGACGCGCTGATCCGCGAACTCGACCGCATCGGGGGCCTCGCCCGCATCCGCTACACCACCAGCCACCCCAATGACATGACGCAAGGACTGATCGACGCGCACGGCGATGTCGAAAAGCTGATGCCGTTCCTGCATCTGCCAGTGCAGGCTGGGAGCGATCGCATCCTGAAGGCGATGAACCGCAGCCACAGTCGCGACAGCTACCTGCGCATCCTCGACCGCGTCCGCGCCGCCCGTCCGGATATCGCGTTGTCCGGAGACTTCATCGTCGGCTTCCCTAACGAAACCGACGCCGATTTCGCCGAGACGCTGAGCCTTGTCGATGAAGTGGCCTATGCTCAGGCATTCAGCTTCAAATACAGCCCGCGCCCGGGCACTCCCGCCGCCGGAATGGACGACCAGATCGCACCGGAGGTGATGGACGAACGCCTGCAACGCCTGCAGGCGGCGCTCAACCGCGACCAATCTGCTTTCAACGCCAGCGTGGTCGGGCGCACCTGCACGGTGTTGATCGAACGCAAGGGCAAGCTTCCCGGTCAGATGCTGGGCAAGTCGCCGTGGCTGCAATCGATCCACTTGATGACCGACGCAAAGATCGGCGACATGGTCGAGGTAGATATCACCCGCGCCGATCCTAATTCGCTGGCTGGCGTGGAGCGCATCCTGGCGGCCGCATAAGGTTTCCAACGCCCGGCAATAATTACGGAGCGATGGAAATCGCGCTGTCCTACACGCCTTCGCTCTGTCAAACTGATTCCCGGATGTAACCGACTCGCCTCTCGAGCCTCACCAGCGGAACCGACCGCCTGCCTCGACTCATCGCGCTTTCGCCGCCATCCGCACCCACGGGCATAGTGTGTGACTTTGTGTGAACTTTGGTGTGTCGTCCGAACCCGGATCCTGGCCTCACCGTCGCCTGATCGTTCAATCCAATCATAAGGAAGTGCATGAGCCGCAAGCCTGTTCCCGCCCAATCCGGTGATCGCAGCCGCGCCGAACTGGTGTTCGATCGCCCGCA
>NZ_JANYEK010000184.1 GCF_025363195.1 Sphingomonas sp. | reverse complement strand
GTGCTGGTCGATGTGCCGACCGACCATGCCGTTGCGCAGGAAGAGATGTTCGGTCCCATCGCGATGGTGTTCCGTGCCGACGATATCGACGCGGCGATCGCGCTGGCCAACGACGTCCCGTTCGGCTTGGGATCCTCGGTCTGGACGAATGATCCGGCGGAACGCGAACGCTTCGAACGCGAGATCGAGGCCGGGATGACGGCGGTCAACCAGATGCTCGCCAGCAGCCCGGAGGCGCCGTTCGGCGGCATCAAGCGCTCTGGCCATGGCCGCGAACTCGGGCCCTATGGTCTGCACGAGTTCATGAATTTGAAGACGATCGTGGGGTAAGCGGTTTGGCGGGCGTCATCCGACGCCAAAGTCTCGCCTGCAGCTGGTTAACGGTGGGACCCCCGGTCGAACGGACCCGGCGTCGGTCTCAGCCCTGGCCGAGAACCTCCGCGACGAGATCCTTGCGGCTCAGTTTCCCGATCATCGTCTTGGGCATCGATGCGCGCACCACGACCTGATCGACCCGCTCGTGCCGCCCGAGCTGCGGATTGAGCCAATCGCAGAGTTCCTGGCCGCTTGCCGTCATGTCGTCGTTCAGCGTGACATAGGCCCGGGGCTGCTCGCCGCGATACGCATCGGGCAGGCCGATCACCATCGCCTCCTTCACCGCCGGGTGATGGTGCAGGATCGCCTCGATCTGGCTCGGGAACACCTTGAAGCCGCTGACCGCGATCATGTCCTTCAGCCGATCGACGATGCGGATGAAGCCGTCCGCGTCGATCGTCCCGACATCGCCGGTGCGCAGCCAGCCTTGCCCATTCTCATCGGGTACGAAGACTTCGTTGTCGGCATCGGGGCGACCCCAATAGCCCCGCATGATCTGCGGCCCCCTGATGACGACCTCGCCCGGCTCGTCCTCCGGCGCGGGGCGGGTCGGATCGCCCTTGTCGACCAGCCGGACGTGCGTCGCGGGCAGCGGCTGGCCGATCGTCCCGGCCTTGCCCTCCGCCTCGTACGGGTTGGCCGAGACCACGCCGGAGCTCTCCGACAGGCCATATCCCTCGACCACCGTCGCGCCGGTCACGGCCTCGAACTTCGCCTTCAGTTCCGCCGACAAGGGCGCGCCGCCCGAAATGCACACGCGCAGGGATGCGAAATCGGTCTTCGCGGCATCCGGATGGTCGAGCAGCGCCTGATACATGGTCGGCACGCCGGGCAAGGACGTCGCCTTGGTCCGGTGTAGCGCGGCCAGCACCTGGCCCGCATCGAAGCGCGGCAGCATCACGATGCTCCCGCCGTTCAGCACCGTGCGGTTGAGCACGCAGGTGTTGGCGAAGACGTGGAACAGCGGCAGCACGCCGATGATGCGGTCCTCCGCCCCGGCATGCGGATCGATCCCCATCACCTGCCGCGCGTTGGCCGACAAATTCTGATGGCTCAGCATCGCGCCCTTGGGCACGCCGGTCGTGCCGCCGGTATATTGGATCAGCGCGATGTGCCGTTCGGGATCGATGCTCGCCGGGTTATGTTTACCATCGTTGGCGATCAGGCTCGAAAAGGCGGTGATGCGTGGATCGTTCGGTAGCGCCGCCGTCTCCTTGCGCTTGAACAGGCGGTAGAGCAGCGACTTGGTCGGCGGTAGCGCGCCCGCCACCGATCCGACGATCAGCCGCTCCAGTCCACTACGCTCCAGCACCTTGAGCGCGGTCGGCAGCACCGCCCTGGCCGAGACGGTGAAGAGCAATTTCGTGCCCGAATCCGCCACCTGATGCGCCAGTTCGTCGACCGTGTAGAGCGGCGAGAAATTCACCACCGTCGCGCCCAGTTTCAGGATGCCGTAATAGGCCGCGACATAATGCGGCACGTTGGGCAGGAATAGCCCGATCCGGTCGCCCGGGCCGTACCCCAGAGCAGAGAGGCCGGCGGCAACGCGGTTCGCCGCGTCCGATGTCTCGGCATAACTATAGTGTCGCCCGAGAAAATCGATCAGCGGCGCGTCCCCGGCTTTGGCGGCGGCGGTGTCGAACAGATCGACTATCGACAGCGGCGCGAATTCCGTGGTCCACGGGGTAGGGTGGCGATAGGCAGTTTGCCAGATCGTATCGGGAGCGGTCATTTACATCGGTGTAAGCAAGCGCTTGCCGGGCCGCAAGTCACACCAGCTTTTTGGTCCAGGTCACCAGCACGGACACCGCCACCAACCCCAGATCGATCGCCGCCTGCACCCTGGCGGGTGAGCGATCGTTGGAATCATGCGTCAGGATGCGAATGTCGGCGCGCGGATGGCGCACCGCCAGCACCACGAGCAACGCGGCGGCGAAGATCAGACCGGTGATACGACGATGGCGCACGCCGGTTCCTCCGGGTTGGCGTTAAGCGTGAACCGTAACGATTTCCACGTCGGGCAGCAAGCCATCGACCTCGTGCGGGTTCAGGCGGCGACTGCGGACAGGAAATGGGCCGAATCCTTGCCGCGTACCCGGTCGCGCCCGGCGGCCTTCGCCTCGAACAAGGCATTGTCGGCGGCGCAATACATCCCTTTCCAGTCCGCTTCGCGCAGCAACACGCCACGGTGCATGCCCACGCTGGCCGTTACGCTGAGGTCATAGGGCATGCGTGCGGAGCGCAAGGCAGCAAGAATCTTCTCCGCATCGACCGCCTCGCTCGGCCCTGAGACGATGGCGAATTCCTCGCCCCCGATCCGCGCCACCAGCGCCTGCGGGTGGCTGGCGATGCGCAGGATGCGGGCGACCAGCCGCAGCACCTCGTCGCCGCCGTCATGGCCGATCGTATCGTTGACGCGCTTGAAATTATCGATGTCGAGCAACAGCAATTGCTGCTCCCCCTCGCGCCCGATCGCCTCGCGCAGGAACGCGCGGCGGTTCATCAGCCCGGTCAGCGGATCGGCATCGGCGAGCAACCGCGCGGCGATCTCCTGTTCGCGCGCCACGTCGCGCTCGCGCGTGATCAGCAGGATCCGGTAAGCGATCGCCATGCTCGACAGGATCGCCTCGAAGGCCATCGACAGGATCGTCGAATTGTCGAGCCAGAAGCTGTAGCTAATCAGGTTCAGCCCGAAGGCGGTGCGGAGCGACGCCAGCACGATCGGCGCGCTCCACGACACCACGAACAGCCACAGGAACTGGCTCTTCCCGCGCCACGCCGCGATCATGATCGGCACCACCGTGCCGAGCAAGGCGACGAAACCCAGGATATAGGCTGTGTCGAACAGCCGCAGCTGCCACGGCGCGAACACGGCGACGCCGATCGCGGGCAGCGCCACCGCGAACGAGGCCGCGCGCACCATCCGCGCGAGCCACCCCGAAATGATATGCGGTTCGAAGAAATGTCGCAGGAAGTTGATCGCCGCGATCGCCGTTGCCGCGAGCAGCGCGTAGTTCATCATCAGCCGCGCGTTGTTGTCGATCGTCGGGAAGGCCCAGGCAAGCGCGCCAGAAGAGGAGAAGGCGTATAGCAGCATGCCGACCATCATCAGGCAGTAAAAGGGCAGGAAGGCATGGCGTAGCGCCCGCGCAAGGCCGAGATTATACAGCAGCAACGCCGTGCACACGCCGGCAAACCCGGCATAGATCGCACTCATGATCGTGTTCGATCGCGCCGATTGGCTGCTTGTCGCGATCGTCGGCGCGAGCACGATGGCGCGCAGGTTGGCGGAACCCTGGACGTGCCATAACAGGCGCACCGGTCGCAGAGTGCTGCGCGGCAGCCAGCGTTCGATAATCGCGCCGAGTTGTAGGTGGCGACTTGCTTCTTTCCCGTCGGTCTCGAGCTTTGCGATCCGGCCGCCGGGGTAAAGCGCATAGAGCGTCATCCGGTCCTGCCACATGCTCGCCTGACGCACCATCAGCCGGTTGTGCGACAGGCCGTCGGGCAGGGGATGGCTGATGACCCAGAAATCACCCGGTCCGAACCGCGATTGCTGCGTCGAGCAATCGAACCCCGCGGGGGCCTTCATCACGCGCTCCGCCGTTAGGCCGGCGGCATCGCGCAGCACGCAGGTGTGGAGCGCAACGCCCACCGTGCCCGCGCTCCACCGCGCTTGCGCCGGGTTGGCCAGCATCAGGAACATACCTAGAAACATAATCTGGAAAACGCTACGTGCCATCAACCGGGTCTAGGGCGATGGACACGAAGATCAGGTAAACGCGCGGCGCACCCTATCGCGGTCAGGGTGCCGGGTGGCGCGCCTCGAGGCCTAACGCCGCCGCCAGGGCCACCGCCCCAACACCAGCCGCACGACCATTGTCGTCACGAACAGCCCGCCAAGCACGATCGCGCCGATCTGGCCGGCAGCCTGCATCATCGCCCAGAACAAGGCCTCGAAAAAGCGCCCGACCGCAACCGACAGGCCTACCACGGCCGGGGGGAGAAATTACGCGACACCGGATTCGCGATAGCCGCGCCCGGCCCGCCGGCAAAGCGGCGTCTGCGCAGTCATGATCGTGCGGATGACGAGGACGGATCGACCGCCAGCGTCTTCACCCTATCGTCATGCCCGCGCAATCGTCGTTCCCGCAGGGGCGCGGATCGATCACCACGACGGTCTGGGATCCTCGCCTCTTCTGCCGGTATGGGTTCCAACTTTCGCGGGAATGAAGATTACATGTTCAAGGGGGCACAAACCCCGAACGAGTCTGTGATGACGATGGTTTCGCCAGGAACCCACCTTTTAAATTCGAACGTCGATCGAATCTAAAGCCGTGCAAGGGGGGTCACGTGATCGCTAGCCGCGCGATGCCCTGTCCTACACGCAATGGCAGCGCTAGAAGCTCGTGCATGATCCCTGCCGCTCCCCCCGAAACATCCGAATCTAGAAATGGTGTTGCCGCGAAAACCGCGTCGGCATGTCAACATTGATAACGTTCGCGTGTCTGCCCGCGATCGGATTCGCCTCATGACATCGCCCGCAATCCCCCCGCCGGCAGTCCTCACGCCCGACACACAGCATCGCGGCGTTGTCCGCCTGCTACCCAGGGGCGCACGCCCCTTTGCGCTGCTTGCGCGGTTCGATCGGCCGATCGGCTGGTGGCTGCTCTTCTGGCCCGGCGCCTGGGGCGTGGCCTTGGCGGGTGGAACGATCGCGCGGTGGGATCTGATCCTGTGGATGTTGCTCGGCGCGATCGCGATGCGCGGCGCGGGCTGCGTCTATAACGACATCGTCGATCGCGATCTCGATGCGCAGGTCGCCCGCACGCGCAGCCGCCCGCTGGCGAGCGGTGCGGTATCGGTAAAGGCGGCGTGGGTCTGGCTGGTTTTGCTGTGCCTGATCGGGCTGGCGGTGCTGCTGCGCTTGCACCTGTACGCCGCGATCGTCGCGATGCTGAGCCTCGCGCCGGTCGCCGCCTATCCGTTCATGAAGCGCATCACCTGGTGGCCGCAGGCCTGGCTGGGCCTTGTGTTCAGTTGGGCGGCGTTGGTCGGGTGGAGCGATATCGCCGGCGCGCTGACGCTGCCCGGCCTGTTGCTCTATGCCGGGTCGATCGCCTGGGTGATCGGCTATGACACGATCTACGCGCTGCAGGACCGGGAGGACGATGCGTTGATCGGCGTTCGCTCCTCCGCGCTGCGAATGGGCAAGCAGGTGAAGGGCGGCGTGGCGATCTTTTACGCCATCGCCTTGCTGTTATGGGCGGCGGCCTTCTGGCTCATCCGGCCCGATCCGCTTGCGCTGGTCGCGCTGGTGCCGCTGGCGGTGCACCTGGTGTGGCAGGTCACCAGCCTCGATCTCGACGACGGCGCCAGCGCGCTGCACCGCTTTCGCAGCAATCGTTTTGCCGGTTTCCTGATGTTCTGCGCGTGCTTCGTGGTCGGTACGACGTTGTGATCTCGAATCCTCCCCGGGTAATCTCGGATCCTTCCCGGGGGATCTCGAATCCTCCCCGGCACGGGGAGGGGGACCGCCCGCCTCTTTCGGGCGGGTGGTGGAGGGGGTGTGTCGCCAACGATCGTTCTGCGGAGCGCCCCCTCCGTCAGTCTTTGGCTGCCACCGCCCCTGACGGGGAGGATAGGCTGTTCCATTCTCCACAAAAATCCTTAAGTCCCCCGCCATGCTGACCACCGACCAAGCCCGAGACCGCGCTGCGGATATCGTCACCCGCGCCCGCACTGCCGGGGCCGATGCCGCCGACGCGGTCTACGCCGCCGATACCGCGCTCGACGTCTCCGTTCGCCTCGGCGCGCTGGAGGATGTCGGGCGCTCGGAAAGCGCCGAACTGGGCCTGCGCGTGTTCGTTGGCCGGAAATCGGCCAGCGTCTCCACCTCAGACCTGTCAACCGCCGCACTGGATGCGCTGGTCGAGCGTGCCATCGCGATGGCACGCGAGGCGCCCGAAGACGAATGGGCCGGGCTCGCGCCCGAGGATCGGCTGCTGCAGGGCAATGTTCCGCAGCTCGACCTCGACGATGGCGGACATTTCGATCCGGTCGCACTCAAGGCCGCCGCGCTGGAGGCGGAGGATGCCGCCCGTGCCGTGACGGGCGTGACCAACAGCGAAGGTGGCGGTGCGTCCGCCTCGCGCAGCATCTGGGCGCTCGCCACCAGCCACGGCTTTGCCGCCGCTTATGCCGCGACGGGGTATGGCATCTCGGCCAGCGTGCTTGCTGGCGAAGGCGGAGCGATGGTGCGCGATTACGACCATCACGGCGCGCGCCACCTGCGCATGCTCGAATCCCCGGCCGAGGTCGGGCGGCGCGCAGGGGAACGCACCGTCGCCCGCGCCCATCCCGGCACGGTGAAGAGCGGCGCGATGTCGATCGTGTTCGATCCCCGCAACGGTGCGTCGATGCTCGGCCATCTCATCGGCGCGATCTCGGGGTCGGCGATCACGCGCAAGACGAGCTTCCTGCTCGATGCGCTCGGCACGAGAATCTTTGCCCCCGGCGTGACGATCGGTGACGATCCGCATCGCCCGCACGGCCTGCGCTCGCGTCCGTTCGACGGCGAGGGGCTGCCCGTTTCGCCGACCGAATTCGTCCACGATGGCATGCTGGAGACGTGGCTGCTCGACAGCGCCTCGGCGCGGCAATTGGGGCTCGAGCCGACCGGCCATGCCGCGCGCGGTGTCGGTGGCAATCCGGGCGTTTCGACCAGCAACCTGTTCATGGCCGCCGGGCTGATGCCGCCCGAAACGCTGATCGCCGATATTGTGGACGGCATCTACGTCACTGAAATGCTGGGTGGCGGGGCGAACGGCGTGACCGGGGATTACAGCCGCGGCGCGGCGGGCTTCCGCATCCGGAATGGTGAGATCACCACGCCGGTCGCCGAATTCACAATCGCCGGCAATGCGCGCGACATGTTCCTGAACCTGACACCCGCCAACGATCTCGAATTCCGCTATGGCAGCAACGTGCCGACGCTCAGGATCGAGGGGATGACCGTCGCCGGCGCCTGACCTTTCCGACCAAATCGCGGAGATCGCGGCCGAGGCTGGCGCGCTGGCGCTGGCCAAATGGCGCACCGATTTCGCGCGCTGGGAAAAGGCGCCGAACAACCCGGTATGCGAAGTCGATCTGGAAGTGAACGCCTTCCTGCGTACGCGGTTGGAGGCGTTGCTGCCCGAGGCGGGCTGGCTCTCCGAGGAGACGGCGGACAATATCGACCGGCTGGCGTGTTCGAAATTGTGGGTGGTCGATCCGATCGACGGCACGCGTGATTACATTCGGGGTCGCTCCGGCTGGGCGATTTCGATCGCCCTGGTCGAGCATGGGCAACCGGTGATCGGCGTGCTCGACGCACCCGCCCGCGGCGAGGTCTGGCGCGCAGGCGTGGGGCAGGGTGCGACGCTGAACGGCGTGGCCATCCACGCCGGAAACCGCACGCTGTTCTCCGGCGCACGCGTGCCGACCGATGCCCTGCCCAAGATCGACAGCGATCTGGTGATCGTGGAAAAGCCCAATTCGATCGCCCTGCGCATCGCGATGGTCGCCGCCGATCGCGCCGACCTCGTCGCGACCCTGCGCTGGGGCCACGAATGGGACATCGCCGCCGCCGTGCTGATCGCGCGCGAGGCAGGGGCGAGCGTCACCGATGCGCTGGGCCAGTCGCTCGCCTTCAACACCCCGAGCGCGCAGGCGTTCGGGGTGTTGGCGACCGCGCCGGGCATCCACGAGGCTGCGGTATCGCGGCTGAGCGAGCGGGCGAAAACCATCAGCAGTATCTGACGCCGGGAATCGGCCGACGAGAGATGATCTGTAATAAATTCTTACAGATGTTTAATCCGGCGCCTGAAATTTGGCGGTTTTATAGGCAGTTTCATGCTTGGCACGGAGTTTGCTTTTGTTTGGTTAACGGCGCGCAGGCTGCCTGCAAACAAGGGTGGAAAAATGAACAAGGTGATTTTGGGTGCTGTTGGTTTGGCGGCGATGGCGGCGGCAATGCCGGCGCAGGCGGCTGTGGTCGTGGGCGATACCTTCACCTTCTCGATCGCCGGCTTCAATAGCGCGGGCACCGCCGGTTATATTCTCGGCTCCGGTCAAACGGCGACGTTCGGCACGACGCAGACCTATGTTGCAGCCGGGGTCAACGGTCAGAACTACACGATAGCATCGTCGGAGGTGATCGGCGCGACCACGACGACCGACTTCTTCAAGATCTCCACCCCGCTGAACTTCCTGACCACGACGACGGTCAACGGCATCACCATCACGCAGCTACAGCTGGACATCGGGACGGCGAATTCCGGCGTTGGCGTGCCCACCGGAGCCAATCCGGTGAACTTCGCCAATGCGATCACCGCGTTCACGTCGACCGGCAACATCGTTTACGGAACGGCGAACACCGTGTTGACGCTGGTGCCGACCGTGACGCTCGCCAATGGCGGGTTGTCGTTTACGTCGGCAGAAGGCGTCAGCTCGGGAACCTCGGCGATCTCCGCTTTCGCGATCCACGAGTTCAACTTCTCGATCACCTATGCCAACCCGGTCGCTGCCGCTGTGCCGGAGCCGGCAACCTGGGCGATGATGCTCGTTGGCTTCGGTGCCATCGGTGTCGGCCTGCGCAGCCGCGCCAAGAAGACCGCACGCGTAACCTACGCCTGATCTTCTTCGAACTTTGTCGAGAAGGGCCGCCACCTCGGGGGAGGATGGCGGCCTTTTTCGTTCTCGAGCATGCCAAACGAGGCGTTCCGTTTCCTCGATCCGTTCATCGCGAACGCTTTGATTGCTCAGATTTGGGCGTCTTGGCTGTGCCCGGGAAGAACGGGCGAGCCAGCGTCCGTATAGTGGGCGTGCCGCGACGTCAGGCCAGATTGCCTAGCCCAGTCCGTCCTCGCGATACTTGATCTCCAGGAACCGCCCGCGTGTCGCCAGCAGGTTCAAATCGCCCTCGGCCAGTTGGGCGGACATGCCGGCGATCTGGTCGTCGATCACCTTCAGCCCATCGGACAGTTGCTGATTCGGGGTTTGGCCGTTGCGATCGACGCCGCGCAGCGCTTCGGGCACGCGGGCATAGCTTTTCAGCAATTCGGGCAATTGCTCGCCGACCAGCTTGCGCACTTCCGCCGCCGCCGGTTCCTGTTCATTCAGAGTCTGCAATTGCGGAGCGAGGCCTTCCAGCCGCACGCCGATGCCGTCGACCAATGTTTGCGCCGGTGCGGGGAGGGCGGGGCGCTGCGTCTCCAACCATTGTTCTGTCTTCAGCGACAATTGCTTCAACGGCACCTGCACCAACGTCTCGGGCCTTATCTCGGGCGCCAGCGGGAAGAACGCCAGCAGCAACGTCGCGGCGATTAGCGCGCCCATCACCAGCATGGCCCCACCAATGCCCAAGGGGACGATCCAGCCGACCACCAGAGCCGCGATCAGGATCGCCACGTCTGCCGCCGCGATCCGGCCAAGCCGGGTCACAATCTCGGTGCCCTGCCGCTTGCGCCGCCGCGCGTTCAGCGAGGCGGAGCGTTCGCGCGTGCGATCGAGATATTCGCTGCTGCGCGCGATCTGGCGATCGACGTCGGTCATCTCAGAGTGCTTCCAGCTTGAACGTCTCGCCGCCCACACCCGAATTCTGGGCAGCACCTTCGGCCCTTGCGATATAGCCTTTCGACTTCTCGACTTCGTTGCCGAGCGTGTTGACCGTGGTCTTCATGCTGTCGAGCGCCTTCAGCTTGAACGTGTCGATCGCGTCCATCGTATCGTAGATGTTTTGGAACGCGCGTTGCAGCACCTCGATCGGGATCGTCGCGCTGGCGGCCTGTTCGTGGATCGTCGCGGTCTGGCTTTTCAGGAGCTTGCCGGTCGAATCGATGATCCCGGCCGTCGTGGTGTTGAGCGCGGTGATCTGTTCCAGCACCAGCTTCTGGTTGGTCAGCGCCTGCGCTACCGTCACCGCCGTGCGCAATGCCGAGACGGTGGTGGTGGAGGCGCGATCGACGCCCTTCACCAGTTCGACATTGTTCTTCTTGACCAGATCGAGCGCCAGATACCCCTGCACCGTCACCGCCATCTGGGTCAGCAGATCCTGCGTGCGCTGGCGGACATAGAATAAGGCACTCTCACGGATCGCCTTGGCCTTGGCCGGATCGCTATGGTCGAGCTCGTTGGCCTTTTCCTCCAGCTTTCCGTCCATTGCCTTGGACAGCAATATCATCTGTTCCAGCCGCCCCATCGCGGTCCACAGGTTCGCGCGCTCCACGTCGATCGCGGCATTGTCCATCAGCAACTCGTCCTTGCCGCTGGTCAGCGATTTCAGGATCGAGGAGATGTGCGTCTGCGATGACTTATAGCTGTCGAAATAATTGCGCATCTTGTCGCCGAACGGGATTATGCCGAACAGCTTCTTGGGCGCGGTCAGGTTACCGCGCCGGCCGGGATCGAGATCCTCGACCGTGCGGCGCAGTTCGGCCAGATCCTTGCCCACGCCGCTGTCCTGATCCATCGCGCGTGTCGGGCGATCGAGGAAGCGGTTGGATTGCCCCGCCGCATCGCGGATTTCCTTCTGGCCCATCGCGCTGATCGCATCGACACGCTTGCCGAATTCGGGAGAATTCACATCCTGCGCAACGAGATCGTCGATGAACGTCTCCACGCGTTTTTGCAGTTCGCTGCGCTTGGCATCATCCACCGGCACCAGCCCGATGGCTTTTTCCGGGGCGATGACCGGCATCGGATCGGGCGGGGTGAGCACCAGGGCCGGTTCTGCGGTGATGGTCTCGGGTGCGGTTGCCATGTCGATCTCCAGAACGCTCTCGCGTGATTTTGGGCGCGAACGGGTCGCCATTCAAGTGTATTATACAGGTCATACACAAATATCGACGGCTGACAGCCTAGTCACCGAATCACCGCGCTCTAACATGATGTCGTACCGGTCCACACCTAGCCGTCCCCTTCATACCATAAAGGGGTGCGATCATGACCCGTCTGTTCGCCCGCGGCACCGTTACCGCATCTACGGCGTGAAGGTCGGCGCGACATTTTAAGCGAGGTTCCAATGCCGCCTCGCGGGCGCATCGTGGGCCGCGATGCGCCCGCGAGTCTTGTTGCCGTGCAACATTTGCGCTAGGTGCGCGCGCTACCTCTTCAAGCTAAAGCACCGGATACCTTTATGAGCCTCCGCAATGTGGCGATCATCGCGCACGTCGATCACGGCAAGACCACCTTGGTCGATCAGTTGTTCCGCCAGTCCGGCACGTTCCGCGACAATCAGCGCGTGGAAGAGCGCGCGATGGATTCGAACGATCTCGAAAAAGAACGCGGCATTACGATTCTCGCCAAGCCGACATCGGTCGACTGGACCCCGCCGGGCGAAACCGAGAGCATCCGCATCAACATCGTCGACACGCCCGGCCACGCCGATTTCGGCGGCGAGGTGGAGCGCATCCTGTCGATGGTCGACGGCGTCGTCCTGCTGGTCGATTCGTCGGAAGGTGCCATGCCGCAGACCAAGTTCGTCACCGGCAAGGCGCTCGCGTTGGGCCTGAAGCCGATCGTCGTCGTCAACAAGGTCGATCGCAACGATGCGCGGATTCAGGAAGTGCTTGACGAGGTGTTCGATCTGTTCGTGTCGCTCGATGCGAATGACGAGCAGCTCGATTTCCCCGTGCTCTACGCTTCGGGCCGCAACGGCTATGCCTCAACCGACATGGACGCGCGCGAAGGCACGCTGATCCCGATGTTCGAGACGATCGTTGCCCACGTTCCGCCACCAGCCGTGGAAGTCGCCGGCGTGCCCTTCACGTTCCTCGTGACGCTGCTCGACCGCGATCCGTTCCTCGGGCGCATCCTGACCGGGCGCGTCAATTCGGGCACGGTGAAGACCAACCAGCAGATCCACGCACTCGATAACGACGGCAAGATCGTCGAGACGGGGCGTGCATCGAAGATCATGTCGTTCCGCGGGCTGGAGCGGGTTCCGGTCGACGAAGCCAAGGCAGGCGACATCATCAGCCTTGCCGGCTTGACCGTCGCGACGGTGTCCAACACCATCGCCGACCCGGTCGTGACCGAGCCGCTGCACGCGCAGCCGATCGATCCGCCGACGCTGTCGATGCGTTTCGCCGTGAACGATTCGCCGATGGCGGGGCGTGAAGGCACCAAGGTGACCAGCCGCATGATCCGCGATCGCCTGTTCCGCGAGGCGGAATCGAACGTCGCGGTCAAGGTGACCGAGGCCGCCGATCGCGATTCGTACGAAGTCGCCGGGCGTGGCGAGCTTCAGCTCGGCGTGCTGATCGAGACGATGCGCCGCGAAGGCTTCGAACTCGGCATCAGCCGCCCGCGCGTGCTGTTCGGTGAGGATGAGGACGGCAAGAAGACCGAGCCTTACGAAACCGTGATCATCGACGTCGATGACGAGCATTCGGGCACGGTCGTCGAGAAGATGAACATCCGCAAGGCCGAGATGACCGACATGCGGCCCTCGACCGGCGGCAAGACGCGCATCACCTTCAGCGCACCGTCGCGCGGGATGATCGGCTATCACGGGGAATTCCTGTCCGACACGCGCGGCACCGGGATCATGAATCGGCTGTTCGAGAAATATGGCCCGCACAAGGGCCGCATCGACGGGCGCAAGAATGGCGTGCTGATTTCCAACGGCACGGGTGAAGCCAATTCCTACGCGCTGGGGCCGCTCGAAGAACGCGGCATCCTGTTCGTCGGCCACGGCGAAACGCTGTATGAGGGCATGATCGTCGGCGAGAACGCCAAGAATGACGATCTCGAAGTCAACCCGATGAAGGCCAAGCAGCTCACCAACTTCCGCGCCAGCGGCGGCAAGGACGATGCGATCCGCCTGACCCCGCCGAAGAAGATGACGCTGGAACAGGCGATCGCCTATGTCGACGACGACGAGATGGTCGAAGTGACGCCGAAGTCGATCCGCCTGCGCAAGCGGCAGTTGCAGGAAAAGATCCGCTTGAAGGAAGTTCGCGACAAGAAGGACCGCGACGAATCGGCGGCGTAAGCTTGTTGTCTAAAGCAAAGACGCGAAGGCGCAAATAACGGCCAAAATAAAATGGTACGAATAAGGGCAAGAAACGAAACTTTGCAAAAAGGTTCGTTTCTTGCCCTTTTTTTTTACTCCAATTTTCTTGCCGTTCTTTGCGCCTTTGCGTCTTTGCGAGAGCCTACCCAAACGCGATGGCTTCGAAGTTGTGTTCGGATTTATAGACCTGCGTCCACTTCAGCGCATCGGTTGAAGTCAGGATTCGGCCGCGCCAGTTGATTCCGACGAAGAGTTTGTTGCCGAAGCACATTGTTTGAGGCGCGTCTTCGTTGGGCTGGGTTTTCCAGGCGTAGCCGTCGGACGAGAAGTAGGTCAGCCCGGGAGCCCCGGATGTTGCGCCCATCCCGGCGGCGAC
>NZ_JANYEK010000182.1 GCF_025363195.1 Sphingomonas sp. | reverse complement strand
CGACGAGCATGATTTCGAGAGTTGCTCGAACGATCCTGTCTCGTGCGAGCCGAGACTGATCGCTTTCTGGCAACAGATCGGCGAGCGCTATCGGGCAGCACCCAAATCGGTGTTGTTCGAACTTCTTAATGAGCCCCACGCGAAACTCGATGCGGACCACTGGAACGCGCTGATCGGACGGCTGATCCCGGTCGTCCGCGCAACCAATCCGGAGCGGACGCTGGTGATCGGGCCGACCCAGTGGAACAGCTTGAGCCAATTGCCGACGCTGCGTCTCCCAGCCGATGACCGCAACATCCTGGTCACGGTGCATTATTACGACCCGTTCCGCTTTACGCATCAGGGCGCAAATTGGGTGCCGGAGTTCAAAGGCTTGCGCGGCATCCCCTTCACCGCCGAGGATGAAGCGAAAATCAGGCGCGATTTCGACATTGTCGCAGCTTGGTCGAAAGCAAACGACCGCCCGATCCTTCTCGGGGAGTTCGGCGCGTATGACGGCAGCGGCACACCGGTAGCCAATCGCGCGCGCTATGCGCTGACGGTCCGCAGCGCCGCGGAAGCACACGCTATGCCCTGGGCCTATTGGCAGTTCGACAGCGATTTCGTTGTTTACGATATCGACCACAAACGCTGGGTAGAACCGATCCGCCGGGCATTGATCGGCCGATGATACGCGGTCTCCTGGCAGCGGCGGCGATCGCTCCGATCGTCGCAGAACCGCCGGTCGCCGCGCCGCTTCCGGTCCATGTCGGTGGGCGCGTGGTCACTGAAGACGATGGAAGCCTCAGCTTTGGCTGGCCGGGCACTTACATCGAGGGTAGGTTCCACGGCACCGCAATCCGCGTGAGGGCCGACGCGCCAACCGATTTTCTCGGGCTTTTGATCGATGGTCGCGCAGTGACGACACTGCGGAAGCCCGGTAGCGCGGATGTGACGATCGACGGCCTGGCGAATAACGACCATGTCGTGCGCTTAGAAAAACGCACCGAGAGCCAGACTGGCGGCACCCGCTTCTTCGGTTTCTATCCTGCGCAGAACAGCGTCGTCCTGCCCCCGCCCCCGGTCCGAAGGCGCCAAATCGAGTTCATCGGCGATTCCTACACGGTCGGTTACGGCAATACCTCGGTCACCACTGCATGCGACAATAACGAAGTGCATGACCGAACCGACACGCAACAGGCGTTCGGCCCACTCGTTGCAAGATACTTTCAGGCCGACTATCGAATCAATGCCTATTCAGGGTTCGGCATCGTCCGCAATTACAACGGTAGCAGCCCGGATTCCAGCATGCCTGCGCTCTATGATCGGCTGAAACCCGATGACGTAATCCATCGGGATGGCCCACGAGGTGACTGGCAACCCCAGATCATCGTTATAAACCTCGGCACCAACGATTTTTCTACCCCCGTCCATGCCGGCGAACGCTGGCCGGATCGCCCGACGCTCGCCGCCGCATATCGCGAGCGTTACGTTGGTTTCGCCAGACAGATTGCCGCACGGCAACCGCAAGCCCGGATGATCCTCATGGCTTCTCCGATGTTCTTGGACGAAGTGGAGCAAGTCGCCGCAATGGTGAAAAATAGGGGAATACCGAACGTGACGGTGCTGAGTTTTTCGGAGCTTGCGCTTTCAGCCTGCGATTTCCATCCGTCGCTCGACGACGAGCGTCAGCTGGCAGTTTCACTGCAACAGGCCATCGCTCGCCTCGCTATTTGGCCAGGATTAAAACACATGCCGTTCGGAGGAGAGACATCGCCGGATCAAAAGCTTTTGACGAAGATGCCCCGCATGTGGTGGTTTCAGTATTAGCCGAAATCGGCCCATAATAGAGTGCCGGCACCTTCGTAACACCCATCGCGGTCAGCACCCATCCGCACAACCTTGCTTTGTGCTTTCATCGCCACTGCCCGGTGGCGTTCAGCTCAGATCCTTCGTGCCCGAGCTGAACGCCAGCGAAATAGGCTGGGTGTCACCATCTCATTGACAAAGCGTGCGGGGCCACAAATGTGCCGGCACCGAGCATCGAGTAGCCCGACACGCGAATGACATAGGTCGCAGCGGGATGGTCGATAAGCCAAGAAGCAAAGGCCGATGGACTCATCCATGTCGTCCTGTCCAGTTGACGCAAACCTCGCCGAGGCGGAGCAGACGAGCACGCCAACATCAAGCGCGATCATCTAGACTGGAACGCCATGTAATCTCGGGCTTGGCATCCACCCACTGGTTCAACAGCACTGTAGGACGGTGCGAGTATAATGAGAACATTATCGCGACGATCGGTGGAAAATATTTCGCTCGGCTAAGCAATCAGCTGACCTGACGATGATTAACGCCCCATCGATTGGAGGACGCATTACGTCTTTGGTTCTTTTACTGGTCCGAAAATCATTGGAACGGGAACAACGGTGGTTTATGCAATATTAAAAATCGGTGATTCGTATATTTCTCTATTATATCTGATACAATTCATATTATTTTGTCAAGGTCTTATAAATCTGGGAGTGATCTTGGAACGAGCACGTCCACTTATAATGACCAGAAATTTTTGTCGCGTGGCCTTACGGCAGGGAACTATGTGTATCCATTTTGTCGAGGAGGAAACGCTGATACCTGGACTGTTAGTATAGGACAGCAGACGGCTGCTGTTTCAGAGATGCGACTTGGGGCATAATGATTGCTGGCTTCGGCATGATGGGCGCCGCGATGCGCACACGCCGTCGTTCGACCAAAGTCGCTTTTGCCTAAAAGGTTCATTCTCCGATGAACGCTAAGCCGCTACCCGAAAGGGTGGGGGGTTTTGTCGTCTGCAACTGAAAGCGTATTTTCTTAGGGAATTCTTACGAGGAGATATCACTCCAAAATTTGAGCGGATCGGCATAGCGGGGCCAAGCCCGCAATAGTCCCGACCATACTGACCGGCCCCTACTGAGCGGTCCGCGTTGATTGTTATTGCATTGTCGTCTCCATCGCCATGTTGGCCGTAAGTGGAGCGAAGCGGAACCGGAGGGCGGCACTGGCGATGGGACAGCTTCCGGCGCGGGAGGGCGGTATTCAATTACGGTCTTGGGTGAACGAGGATGCTCAAAACCAACCCTTCACCCTGGACCAGGCCAGCGGCAGCACCGTGCTCAAAACGATGACGGTCAGCCCGTACTGATAACCGTATGTCCAATTGTATTCCGGCATATTTTTGAAGTTCATTCCGTAGATGCCCGCGATCAATGTTGGGCCGATGCCGATGATCGATACGATTGTTAGCACCTTGAAGACGTCGTTCTGGGCGATGCCGATTAGACCAACGAGGGCGTCGAGAACGAATTGCACCTTTGCAGTAAGATGCTCGTCATAGTCAGAAAGGGAGGCGAGATCCCGACGCACGCTCGTCAGGCGCGCTGTCATGGCCTCGTCGGTCACGGGGCAACCGTGCTGCTCGGTATAAGCGAGAACGCGATCGAGCCCGAGCAGCCCGTCGCGCACCTCCGATAGGCGATTGCCGAGGCGGCCGACCTGGCGCAACTGGCCTCTTAGCTCGCGGTTCGATTTCAACGCCTGCGCAGCGCTGTCCTCATCCTCGTGGAACGTCGCCATCGACATCATGCCAAGCTCCTCGGCAATGTGCTCGAGACCATCCGCCACTCGGTCGACGATCTCCTCACAAAGCCGGGTAAATACTTCCAATCCACCGCCTTCGATGATGCGCTCCCCAGCCAAGCAGTCCAATACGGCGTCGAATGCCGCAAGCTTGGTGAAACGGATTGTGACAATCCAGTCGGGCGACAGGACGAATCCGAGCGGTGCCACGATCGCGGTATCCGAGAACCGCCGCGTCGCGGTTGGTGTGCTCATCGTGAGAATACCGCCCCGGCGCTGCAGGCGGCTCGACCGTTCAATCTCGCTCAGCGCATCGCGCCGCGGCAAAGTCACGCCGGCTCGCTTTTCGACGTCGGCAACCTCTGCCTCCGTCGGCGATAATAGGTCGAACCAGATGGCAGCGCGGTCGTCGTCGGTATGGGCCGTTGGCAGGACGGTCAGCATCGGCAAAGATCTCGATCGTAATGATTCACTGGGTGGACGATATGAGGCCTATTGGAGCTGATCAATCGGCCTTGTCGGTCGCGCGAAAGCTTTGCCGCTCCGACGACGGTGTCCATCGCTATGGGTAAACGACCGAGCGTTCGCTGTTAGCGCAGCACGTCGGCACATCTCTCACTGGTTAGCGGCGGCCCGCAGGGAGCAGCTTGGCTACTGGCTCGAAGAAAGCGGGAGATCGCACCTTTAAAGGCGGTAACGGGCCTAAAATTGTAGCCGGCGCCGCAGTGGTGCCGGATTGCGGAAAATAATAAGGTCCGCGTGATTGCTATGTGCTTGCTAAATCTCATTCAATGGCGGCGATTTACCGCAAGGCTAGACGTAAGCCCCATCAAACTCCATGATTTTCTTGGTCGGAGCGACAGGATTCGAACCTGCGACCCTCACACCCCCAGTGTGATGCGCTACCAGGCTGCGCTACGCCCCGACCGAGGCGGCGCGTTTATGCCGGTGTGGCCCGCGATGCAAGCGCCGTTACGCGAAGGTGGTG
>NZ_JANYEK010000160.1 GCF_025363195.1 Sphingomonas sp. | reverse complement strand
CTCAGGGTGTAGGATCGCTCGCCATTATAATCCCCGGCATAATCCAGCCGCGTGACCAGAAACCGGCCGCTCATAGTCTCGCCGCTTTCGAAACTCAGCCGGTAATCGTCGATCGCCCCTGACAGCGCATTGCCCTTGATCCGCACCTCGGCGGCGGACCCGGTAAACACCCCCGCGCCCGATACGCTGACCGATCGCACCCCCGCGCCCGACAGCAATTCGCGCCACCCTCCCGAATCCTTCGAGGTAATCGCGACCAGTTCGCCATTGACGCTCAGCCGCGCGAACTGGTCAGCGGACAGCGCCGCGCCGTCGCCGGAATCATACACCAACGCCCCCGAAGGCCGCGCCGCATTGTCCAGCAACGCTGCATTCCATTTCGCCGCCGCATTGTGCACCGCGATCGCGCCCGCCGCCGCGCCCAGGCACCCGAGCCCCGCCAGATCATCGAGCGGATGGAACGCCTTGATGTGCACCACTTCTGGCCGCCCGTCCGGATCCTCCGCCGCCAGCCGCGTCGTCCGCCCGCCGACGGTATAGGCATAGGCCACCGGCCAGCCTCCGGCATCCGTCACTGCCGTCACCCGCTCGGGCCGCAGCGCGAACAGTTCGGAAACCTGGCCCGCTCCGTCGGTCAGCACCTGCACATAGGCATTGCCATGCAGCAACACCTGCGCCGCCAGCGTGGCGAGCAACGCCTGCCCGCCCGACCGCATCCGGATCAACCGTTCGACCTTGGGCGAGGAAACCCGCAAAGGCGCCTCGCCGAGACCATCCGCCACCAGCCGCACCGCGCGCTGGGCAATCGCATTGCCGAGATAGGCGGAGCGCACCTGCGCCTCATACCCCACAGGGGCATTGCCCCCCGGGTATGCGGACCAGCCGCGCGCCAACACCGGACGCGGATCCCCGCGCCCGGCCGATTTCCAGCCGAACCATTTGATTGTCTGCCCCCAGATTTGAACGTGCGCGTCACAACATGCCGTTCCCCCGCAAAGGCCGGAGAACCAGGAAAATAAGCCCCATCGGCGGGGATGTCGTCGCGATATGTGGACGCTGTCTTTCGGCGCAGTCTTTCGACGCGGGCGCCGAACGCTACCCCTTCGTGGCAAACCAGATTATATGGCGCGGCCCCTTGCCGTTGGACCTAGCCTTCACCGCCACTTCCTCAACGGCGAACCCGGCGCGTTCCAGCCGCCGGGTGAAAGCGGGATCACCCCCTGCCGACCACACTGCCAGCACGCCGCCTGGCGTCAGCGCGGCCTTTGCCGCAGCCAGCCCGCGCGCCGAATATAATTGCCCGTTCTCGTGTCGCACCAGTCCGTCTGGCCCGTTATCGACGTCGAGCAGGATCGCGTCATACGCGCCCAGTCCGCCGCGCTCCGCCACGATGGCGATAGACGCCGCGACATCCTCGATCACTATCTCTACCCGTGGATCGTCGAGGCATTCCCCGGTCATCGCCGCCATCGGCCCGCGCGCCCAATCCAAGATCCTGGGCACCAGTTCCGCCACTTCGATCCGCGCATCCGGCCCCAACTCGGCCAGCGCCGCGCGCAACGTGAAACCCATGCCATACCCACCGATCAGCATGCGTATCGCTTTACGCTTGCCGAGCCGTTCGCACGTCATCACCGCCAGCGCTTCTTCGGATCCGCTCATCCGGCTGTTCATCAATTCGTTGCGCTCGAGCACGATCATATAATCCGCGCCGCGCCGGAACAGCCGCAGCGGCTCGCCCCCAGGCACCTCGGCGACATCGATCAATTCCCGCGGCGTCACACCTTCTCTCCCAGCCCGTTGAACACCACCCTAGTGCGTGGGCGGCAAAAAGCCGCCAGCCTTTCGGCCAGCGGCTTGTGTACCTGATACCTTAAATCTTAACCGGCGAACACTTCATGCATAGGTGACGGGGGTCGAAACCTCCGCGCGGCGACGCAGGCTGAAACCGACCATACCGAACCCGGCGATCATCAGCGCCCAGGTGGCTGGCTCAGGAACGGCGGCAGTCACCCCCCCGGCGATGAATTCGTTGAGACCCGGATAATTACCCTGCAACGCGCTCCAGTTCAGGCGGACATATTGGCCCGTCGCCAGGCTCGTGAAATCGACTTCGTTCTTTGGTCCGGTCGGTGCAGTCAGATTGCCCACCGTGGAGAATTGCGCGAAACTTGCGCTCGAACTGACATCGACGGTGATGCCGGCAATGTTGTTGGCCGATCCGGCGTTCATCCAGAACAGGTACACGCGGTCCAGCGTGTAGAGACCGCCGAGATCATAGACGATGGTGCCGTTCAGCACGTTTGCAGCGCCATGCCAGCCGCGTGCCGTATTCAGATTGGTGAACCCGCCGACCACCGCCGCCGACGTCACGCCCGAAACATAGGTTCCGCTCAGGTCCGACTGGTCGATCGTCCGGTCAATCGTATAGGGCCCGCCATAGTTCGACGAAGCGATGGCACTAACCGCGCCGATCGCCACCGCGTTCGACAATAACGGCGCGGCCTGGGCCGCACCGGCCAACGACAACAAGCTCATGCCGAGCAGAGCGGGGGCCAGCAGACGGGTCGAAATGTTCATCTGAAAATCCTATCAAGCGCACGCCAGGGTGCCGTTGCCAATCATTTTAGCAATACCCATGCCAATACCGATTTTCCGCAATACTTTTAGGTTAATGACAAGTCCAGAAAGATTCACTGTAAAATATTCTTACAGATGATTGACTGTCGAACTCACGCCCTCGAATTAATCGGAATATTCGCCCTAGAGACCCCCGCGCTCACAACTTCCGCACCGCCGCCGCGACCTTCCGCCCCAGCATCAGCTCGGTCAGCGCCCACACTAACGCATCGGCCCGGTCCGGCGACCGCCCTGGCCCGTGATAGGTGCCGCCCGTCACCAGCCCGCACAGTTCATCCTCCAGCGCGCGGAACGCGCCGACATGCATCACCTTGCCCCGTTCATAGAGCGCCGCGACCGGCTCCGCGCGCGCCACCTTGCCGACCGTCGCATGCACGGTGCGCAGCGGCAACGTCGCGTCCGCCGCATCCAGCACGGCGCGCACCATCGCCCCACCCTGGTTGACCTCCGCCACTACCCGGTCGGCCTGGTGTCGCGCAGCGCAATCGACGACGGCCCGCGCCCAGCCCTCAGGTGACTTGCCCGCCACGCTGGCATCCTCGATCACATAGCCGCGCGCGTCGGCACCAAGCGCAACACACACGATCCCGCAGGCATCGCCGTCCACCCCCGCCGGCGGGTCGACCGCGACCACCACGCGTACGAAATCCTCCCGCGACACCGCATCCGGACGCACCCGACACGCCTCGAGACCCACCCGCGTCCACAGCGCATTCTCGACATCCTCGAGCAACTCGCCGTCCAGCTCCTGCCGTCCCAACCGGCTGCCGCCATACAGATCCTCCCACGCGGCCAGCGTCGCCTTGGGCAGATGCGGATTGTCGAACGACCGCCCGTGCGTCTCCACCACGCCCGGCCCGCTCAGCACGCGATGCATTAGCGGGATCGGCCTGGGCGTGGTCGTTACCAGTACACGCGGAGTGTCGCCTAGCCGTAGCCCCATCACGAGATTGTCCCACGCCGCCTCGCCGTAGCGCCACTTGGCCAACTCGTCGCACCACGCCGCATGATGTTGCGACCCGCGCAATTGGTCGGGTGCGGCCGCGGCAAACAGATACCCGATCGCACCGGAGGCGAAGTCGACCTCGCCCGCATTCTTGCGCCACCGGATCGGTTCGTCGCTGCGCGCCACCGCCAGCAGGCCCGCCTCGCCCTCGATCATGACGCGGCGCACCTCGGCCGCCGTCGCGCCGACCAAGGCGATCCGCCCCTTCGGCATGCCTCGCGCCATTTCGCTAACCCATTCCGCACCAGCCCGCGTCTTGCCGAACCCGCGCCCAGCGCGGATCACCCAGACGCGCCAGTCGCCCGGTGGCGACGATTGCCCGTCATGGGCCCAGCCGCTCCAATTGTCGTAAAGTTCGCGGCGCTCGGCTGGTGCCATATCCATCAGCAGCCGCGACCTTTCCAGCGGCTTCAGCGCAATCAGGCGCGCGATCAGCCCGCGTCGGGGCGGCGCTCCCGCCCCCTCGTTCGCGTCCCCCATATTGCCCCCATTCACCTCCGCATCGACGCCCCTCGTTCGAGATCGCCCTGCCCTATAAGTCCGGCACGCCCTTCAAGATGGGGCGCAATTAAATCATCGCGCCGCTAAATCATCGAGCCGCTTGAGCAGAGCAATATCCACCTCGCTTTGCGTCAGTGTCGTCCCCCCGTGCAGGCGCGCACCACGATCGCCGCGTAGTTTCAGCACCCTCATCGCGAGATCGGTATCGAACGCGGCCCCCGGGATCGTCGCCTCGGCGATTTCATTGATCGGATTGTCACCGCCCCCATCTCGCCCCAGCGCCCGAACCAGCAGCGCGTTTTCCAGCAACTCGTATCCCGCCTCCAGCGCCGCGCCCCAGAGCTGCGAAAATTCGCCGTCACGCTCGCGCAGCCCGCGGACCGAGCCGATCGATTTGCCCGCCGCCAGCGCTGCCGCCTTCACGTTGCAGGTGTCCGCCAGCACGCTCAAAAAGATTTTGCGCCGTTGGAAAGTCCAACCATCCTTGCGGATCGCCCGCAGCCGCGCGCGCCTTTTATCGCTCCCGGTAATATCCGCCATGCCACCACCCCAAGAAACGCGCTTCCCGAAATCACAGGAACCAGAAGCGAAAGGAGCCGGACACGATGACCGGCCGAAAGGCGTCGCCGCCCCGGCCCGTATAACAAAGCGCCCTCGCCCGCCGACTCGCAACTCTTCAACGTTCCTGTTATGTACCGAATGAGCGTGACGCTGTCAAGTCTTTTAACCTATATGGTACCTATCGAGCGTAGAAGGCAGCTTGTCGGACCGGGACCGATTATTCGGCTAGTGGGTTCTCTTGAAACTGGGCGCATACCGGCATCCGCTTCGCCCGCTAATGCCGCAATCGCCTCGGCCAGATCAATGCGCGGAATGGCTTAGCCAGCCAAGGAAGCTCCGCCGCCACGCTCTCCACCTAAAGAAACCCAGAAATGATCAGCATCCGCACTGCCGGATACTCCCGCAGCGCCGCAAGCGCGAGATCGATGCCCGCCAGATCCGGCATCACAGGGTTGGGACGGGCGGGTGGAACGCGCGCCGGGCCAGTCAGTCGAGCGTGATCGGCCCCGGCTTCGCCTAGCACCCCATCGGTGCCCCACAACATCAGTTAGCTACAGGGGAATCCAGAATCATCGCCGTGCTAGTCTTCAGGCTTTGCGGCCAGCCCGCAATTAGGCTGAGCACGGTCATCGGCCAGTCGAACCCACAAATGCGGCCCGCCATCTCTCCATCATGAAAGGGAAAGCCGGGCTCCCGGTTGAGCGCGTCCAGTATCATGCCTTATCGCCTGCCGGACGGTCGACCGCGATCGACACCGAACCCATTGCGGACA
>NZ_JANYEK010000039.1 GCF_025363195.1 Sphingomonas sp. | reverse complement strand
AGGTATTCGATCCGGCGTCCGATAAAATCTTTCTACATTAGAAATGTTTAGGCGGGCGTTGGATCGATAACTTTAAGAGATGCGGTGATTTTCGGCCTTCCTTCAATTGCCCGGACAGGTTCAAGCAAACTCGTTAATCCCCGATTCGGGACGACCCAAATGAATGGCTCAGAATTGGGGAGATTCGAGCTTGTTCGTTATCGGCATCGGCCTAACGAATAATCTTTTCCTCCCTCCAGACAGGGTGGGCATCGGGCCCGCCACGGCACCTCCCGGCCCGCGATAATCCGCTCCTCAAGCGTCGACAGTCTCGCGGGCTCGCACAGCGCGCTCCACCGGGTTGGAGAATTCCATCTCCTTATCGACCGATCCGTATTTCAGCGTCACCAGATCCTTGGCGTAATTCTGGTAAAGCTTCCACGGCTTGCGATCGCCCTGCTTGGGGAATTTTTCCATCGCCCGGGTTACATAGCCGGACGAGAAATCCAGGAACGGCTCAGGCTGCAACGGCTCCCCCGCGATGCGCGGCGTCGCCTGGCGTAACCCACGCTTCTGCATCGTATTCAGCAGACGACACACATACGCACATGTCAGGTCCGCTTTCAGCGTCCACGACGCGTTGGTGTAGCCGAAGGACGATGCCATGTTCGGCACGCCCGAATACATCATGCCCTTGTAATTGAACGTCTGCGCCAGATCCACGGCGGCCCCGTCCACGCTGAACGCCACGTCGCTCAACAATTGCAGTTCAAGGCCCGTCGCGGTGACGATCACGTCGGCGGCAATCTCCCTGCCGCTTTCCAGCGCAATGCCATTTGCCGTGAAGCGCGCGATCTTGTCCGTCACGACCTCCGCCGTACCGGCCTTGATCGCATCGAACAGATCGGCATCCGGTACTAGGCAAAGGCGCTGGTCCCACGGATTGTAGCGCGGCGTGAAATGGGTCGCGATGTCGTACTCGGGCCCGAGATGCTCGCGGACCATTCCCAGGATCCGCTCCTTGACCTTTTCCGGTCGCCGGCGCGCAAGCCGGAAAAAGAACATCCCCCACAACACGTTCTTCCACCGCGTAATACCGTAAGCCATTTTGGCGGGCAGCTTCGACCGCAGCCAATTGGCGACCCCGTCCTCGCTCGGCCGCGATACGACGTAGGTCGGCGAGCGCTGCAACATCGTGACGTGCTTGGCCGTCCTGCCCATTGCCGGAACCAGCGTCACCGCCGTCGCCCCGCTGCCGATCACCACGACGTTCTTGCCGACATAATCCAAGTCACTCGGCCAGTGCTGTGGATGGACGATCCGCCCGGCAAACTCGGCCGCGCCGGGAAAGTCCGGCGTGTGACCCTGCGCGTAATTGTAATAGCCCGAGCACATGAAGAGGAAATTGCAGGTATAGCGCAACGGACCGTCCGGCCCCTCGACTTGCACCGACCAGCGCGCCTCATCGGTCGACCATGCCGCCGACTTTACATGCTGGCTGTAGCGGATATGCCGGTCGATGCGGTGCTCATGCACCGTCTCTTTCAGATATCGCAGGATCGAAGGACCATCCGCGATCGCCTTGGCCTCGGTCCACGGTTTGAACGAATAGCCCAGGGTATACATGTCCGAATCCGAACGGATGCCGGGATAGCGGAACAGGTCCCACGTTCCGCCGAGCTGCGGTCGTCCTTCAAGGATCACATAGGATCGGCCCGGCGACAGAGTCTGCAGGTGATATCCAGCTCCGATCCCGGATATCCCGGCCCCGACCACGACAACGTCGAAATGTTCCAGCGACATATGCTCTCTCCTGCATACCCGATATTCTATTTATCGGTTGCGGAAAAGGACTTGATTTGGACGGAGGCGGATCAGCTACCACAAACCGTCATCCTGAACTCGTTTCAGGATCGATGCGCGACGGCCCGCCCCAGATAGGGCGCTACTTGGATCGGCGGACGCGCATGGATCCTGAACCAAGCTCAGGATGACGAATTCGGAAGAGCGCCCCGCTCAGAAGTCCTTCGAATATTTCACGCTCGCGCTCGATCCGCCGAACGACCCGGCCTGCGACAAGATACTCAGGCTCTTGCTCAGCGCGATCTGCAATTGCGTGGCGGTGAAGCCGCGGGAGTCGGTGATGATCTCGACATAGATATTGTTGGTCAAATATTTGCCTGCCGCCAGCGAGGTGCCACGCCCGGTCGCCTCATCCGCGCCAAGAATACGCAGCCGGTCGAATCCCGTCGCCGAGCGCAGTTTGCCAAGCGGATTGAGCCCGCCGCCGCCCGATCCGCGCAGCGAGTTCAGCGCGGCGGCGAGCTGGATCGCCTCGGTCGCCGACAGGTTCGTCACCGACGATCCGAACAGCAACCGGCTAAGCACCTCATCCTGCGGCAATGACGGCGTCGAGGTAAAGGCGATGCTTGGGCTCTGCGCACTGCCGGTGATGTTGATGTTCACCGTGACGCCATTGGTCGTCGTGCTCGCCACGATCGCAATCTGCGGATCGGTCAGCACACCGCCGTCGAACCGGATGTCACCACCGCTGATATCGAAACGCTTGCCCGAGAAGGTATAGGTACCGCGCACGATCTGGATCCGTCCGACCACCTGGGGTGCAGCGGACGTGCCACCGACGCGCAAATCCATCTGCCATTCGGATTCCAGCCCCATGCCGCTGACGAACAATCTATTGTCCGCCCGCACGCGCAGGTCGAGCTTAAACAGCCCGACGGGTGCCGCCACCAGACGATCGGTAGGACGCGTCACAAGATCACTCTTGCGCCGGACGCCGGTCAACTCCGGCACCTCGGCCTGGCCCTGCGTGACAATCTGATAGCGCGCTTCGGGAAGGATCAGATCGCCCTTGATCAGCCCGCCGTTCTTCGCACTGTTGGTGATCGCGATCGTGCCGGTCGCGGTCGCGCCCAGCGCATCGCTATTCGCGAGGCGCGCATTGTTCAGCTTGGCCTGGATATCGATCGGGAAGCCTTCGGCCGATGAGAAGCCAACCGACCCTTGCGCCTGCACATTCCCCTCGCCTGCGGTCGCCCGCAATGCCGTGATCTGCAGCCGCGTATTATCGAACCGTCCGGCGATCTTCATGTTGGTCAGCCGCGTGCCATATACCTCGTTCTCATAGGTCAGCGTGTCGGCGCGGATCACCCCGTGCAGCGTCGGCGCATTCACCCGTCCACCGAAATCCGCTGCCACCGCAATGCCGCCGGTCAGTTGCTGGCGCGCTTGACCGGCAAGACTGAACAGGACGCCCGCCGGACCATTATACCGGATGCCGCCCGAGAGCGGCCCGGCCATCAGCCGCTCCGACCACGTCCCCGCGCCGCCCGGCTGCACCATCGCAACCGTCCGCCCGACTGTCGTCGCCCCGCGTTTGATCAGCGCACGAGCATCCGCCCCGCTCGAAGCCAGTTTCCCCGCAAATTCAATGTTCACCGGCTCGGATACTGCCGCAAGGCTGGAGCGGGTGAAATCGCTGATCGTCATCCGCGCCTCGGCGGTGGGGAACGCACTCGCCGATGCCTGTCTGAAATCGAGGCTCCCGGTGGCCGATCCGCCCAGCCCGAGGTTCGGGATCAGCGCATTGGCGATCGACAGATCAAGCTTGTCGAGCCGCGCCTGCAGCGTCGTGCTCTTGCCGTAACTGCCCGCGATCCGCGCCGACCCCTGGTCGAAATCGAGCCGCGTCGGCAACAGACGATAGTCCGCCCCGGCAATCTCGATCCGCGCAGGTGTACCCGTTTTAAAGCCGATCCCGTTCGCGCGGCCCTGCGCGGCGACCAGCCATAATTTCGGACTCAACTTCGCATTGACCGCGACGTTAAACGGCACGCCGTTCGACCCCGTCGTCACCGCCTGCGCGGTGCCCGAACCACCGGCATAATCCACCTTGGCGCGCGCCGACGACAGCACCGTCGGGCCATAGCGCAGATCGGCGATCTGCACGTCGGCCTTCACTGCCGGCTTGTCGTACAATACGACGCTGGCAGCGATGATCGCGCGACCGATCGTGAAATCCACGCTGCCGGGGATCTTGGCGGCATAGGCCCGCGCGGCGATGTCCGCCCGCTGATACTTGCCTTGCGCGCCGAGATTGGCCGCACCCGTGATGCCCGATCCTGCGAACTGAATGCGTCCGGCGAACGGCCCGGCGGGCAATTGCTTCACTGCACCGCTGAAATTCACACCCGCAAACTTCGCGCTTCTGATGTCCACCGCCAGCACCGGGCTCGGCCGCACGATCACGTCTGCGGAAAACGGGCCGTATGTCGTCCCCCCGGTTGCGACCACGGCGTAGGAGGTGCCATTGCCACGCACACGCGCTTCCAGATTGACCAGCCCGACGCCGACCCCCGGGCGCGGTGCACGCAGCAGGACGACCGGCTGCGTCGCGCTGCCCGTCACGCGCGCGGTCAGCGGCCCATAGACCGTAGAATAGGCATCGGCATTCAACAGCAATGCGCCGGAAGGATTGTAGCGCCCGGAGCCGCTCGTCACCTTGAACTGCGGCGCATTCAGCCTGAGGTTGCGGAGGGTGATGATCCCCTTCGGATCATAGCCGATATCCGTCCGCACGATCGCGTTGCCACCGAGGAAATTGGCGACGCCCGCATTGAATATCTGCGAGGTGCGGGCGACCACCCGCCCGGTGATGCCGAACCCGCCCTGCGGCGCGATCACCAGCTTGGCGTTGGTCTGAAGGTTGAGGATGCCGATGCCCTCGACGCGGAAATTGTTCACGCGCCCGTTCAGGCCCCCCGTATAGCGCCCGGTCTGCATGTTCGCGGCGATGATCGCGGTGGCGTCGATCCGCTTCGACCGGATGCGCAGATTGTCCGACAGGATGTTGACGCCCGAGATAGCGAAATCGCCCTCGATCGCGACATCGTCGAGCAGGTCGCCCGCCGCGGCGGCCAGCCCGGTAATGCGCCGAGCCCGCGCCTTGATCGGTATCAGGATATGCTGGGCATCGACTTTGGCCAGGCCAGCGGCATAGACGTCGTCCACGCGCGTCCCGCCGAAGCCGATGCTCTTCGCCTTCACGACGTAATTGACCGTCGGTGTCGCGAACGGGCCGTCCACCACGATGCTTGCTGCCACGTCGCGTCCGGCCAGATTGGGCAGGATCGCACCCGGCGTGAGCAACCTCGCATCGACCTTCAACTGCCCGAAGCGGCTGGTCGCGAGGTCGATCAACCCTTGCCCCGCAACGGCCAGCGCATCCGACTTCAACTGGAAGCTCGTGTCCACCCTGCGCTGGTCGAGCTTCGCATCGATCGAAAGGTCGACCTGCGGCGCGGTGATCGCGGCCAGAGGGTTGGTTGCGTTCGGCGCTTGGTTGCGCCCGGCGCGGACCTGCGCCACGCCCTTGGCCGGTGTATCGGCGTACAGCGCGGGATGGGCGTTACCACGCACCCGGAATGTCCCGCTATTCGCCGCGAGCGTGAGATCGGCGAGCGATTTCCCGCCGAGGATCGCGACCGCCTTGCCCTGCCACGCCTTCCACGATCCCTTGCCCGAAACCGTCGCGTCGAGCGGCTGCTTCAATCCACCCATCGTCGCCACCACGCCGCCCGCCGGAGCGATCAGCCTGGCATCCACATCAAGCTTGTCCTGGTCCGGCACGGCATCCAGCTTCAGCGTCAGGCGATCACCACCGGCGATACCTGGCCCGGTCAGCGCCAGCGCATTGGCGGTCAGCTGTGCCCGCGCATCGGCGATGTGCACGCCACTGTCGAAGCGCACGACATGCACCTGCCCGGTCACCGCCTTGGCCATGACAAAGCGATCCACGGTCAGCTTGCCGATATCGATATCGAGATCGGGCAGATACGGTGCGTTCGGATCGGTCGGCACGGCCGTAAGCAACGGCGAGCGCTGCAAGGTGATCAGCTTTGCCGCCGCCGATCGCACATCGACATGGTTGCTGAGAAACGCGAAGGGTCGCCAGTCCACATCCAGCCGTGGCGAGGTCAGGAACACGCCCTTTGGGTCCGCTACGCGCACGTCGGTCAACACCATCTTGCCGTAGATCGATCCGTCGATCCGCCCGACCTTGATGTTCAGGCCCGAAGCGGTTTGATAGCCACCGATATAATCGGCGATGATCCGCCGCCCCGGCGACGTGTTCAGTCCGAACACCATCGCCAAAGCCAGCAGGATCACGCCCAGCAGGGCGATGCCGATCCACTTGAGGATGCTGAACCATAAAGGCCGCTGTTCGACGATAACGATAGTCTCCTCGTCGGCCATCAGAATGCCTGCCCGATCGAGATGTAGAGCGCGACCTTGCCATCGCCCGGACGGGGATTGAGCGGCGTTGCCACGTCGATCCGCATCGGCCCGAAATTGGTGTAGAACCGCCCGCCGATCCCCGCGCCATAGCGCAGGTCGCCGCCTTTAGGATACACCGTCTCATACGCGTTGCCCGCGTCGAAGAACGGCACGATCCCGAAATTGCCGAAGCGATAGCGCGCCTCGATCGAGAATTCGTTCAACGACCGTCCGCCGACCGGGTTACCCTGCGGATCGAACGGCCCAAGCCGCTGATAGCCATAACCGCGCACCGATCCGCCGCCTCCACCATAATAACGCCGCGACGGGGCCAGATCGTCGCGCGCGACGCCCGGGATCGTACCCACCTTGATCCGCCCGGCAATGACGAAACTCTGGCTGACCGGCTGATAGATACTCCCCTCGATCAACACCCGGGCATAAGGCCGCACCCCGCCGCTAACCGAAGTCTCCGGGCTGACGTTGAGCTTTAGGCGATATCCCCTGGTCGGGTTGAGCAAGCTATCCGACGTGTCGAACAGAACCTGCCCCGGCAGCGCAAGGATCCCGTATGTCTTGCGCACCCGATTCCCCACGCCGAAATCATATACGCTCTGGTTCGTGCCCGTCAGTTCGAAGCCGTAGGAATAGGTGAACTTCTTCTGCCAGATCGGTGTGGAATCGTAACTGATCCGTCCGGACAGCGTGCCGGTAAAGGCGTTGAACGCGTCATAGTTCGAATGGTTCGCCGATGCGATCAGCGTCACCGTGCGATCGCGCTTGCCGGCATTGGAACGCCTGAAGGTGCCGCTCAGCCCCTGTTCCTGTGTCCCGGCAACGATCGTCCCGATCAGCGCGCCCTCCGGCGGGAAGATGTTGCGATGCGTGAAAGATCCTTCGAGCTTGATCCCCTCGCCGGTCGAATAGCCTGCCGTCGCGGCTAGCGAACGCGGTGGCCCCGCCGCCTGCCGCACGAGCAGGTCGACCTGCTCGGTCCCGTCCGGATTGATCGTGCCGGTGCGCTTGGGCTCGACCGACACGGTCGAGAACAGGCCCGTCGCGATCAGTGCCTGACGAAGATCATCGACCTTGCGATTGTCGTACAGCTCGCCATCCTTGAAGCGCGCCAGCACTCCGACATGCCTGGCGTCGAACGCCAGCTTGCCCTCGGTCGAATAGGTGCCGAACGACGACCTTGGCCCGGTATCGACCGGCAGCGTATAATCGCCAGTCCACTTGGCATCGTCGAGCACTATGTCGCGCTGGCCGACCACGACGAACGGATAGCCCTGCTGCGGCAGCTTCAGCGCCAGATTGGCCTCGGCCCCCTGAATACGATCCGCCTCGATCCGGTCGCCGATCTTCAGCGGAAGTTCGTGCGTCAACAGGTCCGGCGGCAACACCGGCCCGGCGGTGATGTTCACCGACGACAAATTGTAAACCTTGCCCGGCGTCGCACTGACGATCGCCTTTAACGGCCCGCCGCTCTTGGCCGGCGGCTGTTCGATCGTCGAGATCGCGGTGCCGTCATAATAGCCCTTCGACTTCATCAGCCGCACCGCCAGCGCTTCGTCCTCCCTGGCACGGGCGGAGATCATCGCCGCATTCGCCGCCTTGCCGCGTCCATCCTTCAGCGCGGAAAAGGAATTGAACTGACCCGTCAGATCGAGCTCGTCGAGCCCACGCACCTGCGTATCGTAGCGGATGACGACATCCTTATCGTCGCGAACATCGGCCACCGAAACCAATGGTGCGGTGTCGAACGTCGCCAGCGGTTGCAACGGGGCGCTCAATTCCGGCGTTTCCGCCGCGATGGGTGCCAGCGTGTCGCCTGTCGGCGCGACCGGCCCGGCGCTCGGGGTGGCCGTCGCTGGAGGTGGCGGCATGGCCTCCAGCGGTGCGTTGATGTCGTTGCTAAGCGCAGGAAGCGCGGAATCGAATTGGGTATCGGTAACGATCGGCTTATCAACCTGCGGATCGACCGGCTGCGCCTTAACCGGCTGGGGCACGGCCTGCGCAATCGGTCGGGCGGGCGACAAACCCGCCACAGCCAACACCACCCAGCTCGACGTAAACCACAGACCAGTCAAAATGCGGATTTCCCTTTGGGAGAGCGGCTAACCGGCCATCTGGTCCCCACATTCCGTAGTTTACGCATGGAACACAATAAGTTCCAGCGATTCCGTACGTTCCTCCTCGCAGGAGGGAGCGGTCAAGCCGCGGCCTTCACCAGCAGTCGGAACGCATGCAGCAACGGCTCGGTGTAGCCACTCGGCTGGCCCACGCCCTCGAACACCAGCGCGCGCGCCGCTTGATAGGCCAGGCTCGTCTCCTCATGCCCCGACATCGGCCGATACAGCGAATCACCAGCATTCTGGGCATCGACCTTCTTCGCCATGCGCGCGAACGCGGCATCCACATCCCCTTCGGTCGCCACGCCGTGGAGCAACCAATTCGCCATATGCTGCGACGAGATGCGCAACGTCGCGCGATCCTCCATCAGCCCGATATCGTGAATGTCCGGCACCTTGGAGCAGCCCACGCCCTGGTCGATCCAGCGCACGACATAGCCCAAAATCCCCTGGGCATTATTGTCCAGTTCGGCCTGCACCTCCTGCGGCGTCCAGTTGCGCCCACCCGCCACCGGCACGTTCAACAACCGTTCCAGCCCCGGAACAGGTTCTGCGGCAATCGCCTTCTGACCGGCGAATACGTCCACCTCATGATAATGCATCGCGTGCAACGTCGCGGCAGTCGGGGATGGCACCCAGGCGGTGTTCGCGCCCGATTTCGGATGCGCGATCTTCTGGTCCATCATATCCGCCATCCGGTCCGGCGCGGCCCACATGCCCTTGCCGATCTGCGCCTTGCCGCTGAGACCGGCAGCGAGACCGATGCGCACGTTGCGATCCTCATACGCCTTGATCCAGTCGCTGGCCTTCATCTCGGCCTTGGGGATCATCGGCCCGGCCCGCATCGCCGTGTGCATCTCGTCACCGGTACGATCGAGGAAGCCGGTATTGATGAACACGATACGGTCGTTCACCGCCTGGATGCAGGCGGCCAGGTTGGCCGAGGTCCGCCGCTCCTCATCCATCACGCCGACCTTGATCGTGTGGCGATCGATGCCCAGCAGATCCTCTACCGCATCGAACAGCGTATTGGTAAAGGCGCATTCCTCCGGCCCGTGCATCTTCGGCTTGACGATGTAGACCGACCCCGCCCGGCTGTTGCGGAACGTGCCCATCGCCCGCAGATCGTAGAGCGCGATGGTCGAGGTGAGGATCGCATCGAGAATGCCCTCGGGCGCCTCGCTGTCATCCGCCAGCAGCACCGCAGGCGTCGTCATCAGATGTCCGACATTGCGCACGAATAACAGACTACGCCCGACGAGGGTCAGCGTGCCGCCATCCGGCGTGACATAATCGCGATCCGCCTCCAGCTTGCGCACGATCGTCCGTCCGCCCTTGTCGAAGCTTTCCGACAGATCGCCACGCATCAGCCCGAGCCAATTGGTGTACGCGGCCACCTTGTCCTCGGCATCCACCGCAGCGACCGAATCCTCGAGATCGACGATCGTGGTCAAAGCGGATTCAAGCAAAATGTCGGCGATCCCCGCCGGATCATCTTGCCCGACCGAAGAGTCACGATCGATCACCACTTCGATATGCAGGCCGTTATGCCGGAACAGCAAGGACGATGGTGCGGCCGGATCGCCGCGATAGCCGACAAAGGCCCCGCCATCCGCAAGCGCGGGCCTGGCCTCGCCCAGCAACCCCTGCGCCATCAGCTTTCCGTCCGCAATCGCAAAGCCCGCCACGCTGTCCCACGGACCGAAGGCGAGCGGCACCGCCTTGTCGAGAAACGACTTGGCCGCGACGACGACCTGCGCGCCGCGCTCGGTATCATACGCGCCCGGCTTCGCCTTCCCCGGCAAGGCATCGGTGCCGTAGAATGCATCGTACAGACTGCCCCAGCGCGCATTGGCGGCGTTCAGCACGAAGCGCGCGTTCAGAATCGGCACGACCAGCTGCGGCCCGGCCATCGTCGCGACCTCGGCATCGACATGCTCGGTCCCGATCGTGAACGGTGCAGGCTCCGGCACCAGATAGCCGATACCGCGCAGGAACGCCTCGTCCACCGCGCCACCCGCCACATAGCGCGCATCGATCTCGGCCTGCAGTGTCTCGCGCACCGCCAGCAGGGCGCGGTTCTGCGGCGCGAACCGATCGAAGATATCCGCCACACCGCGCCACCAGGCCTCGGCATCGATCCCCAGCCCGAGCAACACCTTGCTCTCGACGAAGCGCACCAGCGGCTCTGCAACGGACAATCCGGCGCGGTCGATCATTTCGGGCATTCAATCCTCCTTGGGAGATGGTCGCACATGCCTGGGGAGGGCCAAAAGCCGCTTAAGCGGAGCGCTCGATTACCGCAACGGCCATGTGGTTCGAGCGAAGAAGCTATTCCGGAGAGCTATTCCGGATCGAGCGCCGCGGCCGAAGCCTCCAGCCGATCGAGCAAGGTGCGGAAGCCCGCAACCTCCTTTTCCGAAAATCCGGCAAACACCTTTGCCTCGAGTTCCAGCGCCTTGGGCGCGACATTGTCGTACAGCGCCTGCCCCGCCTCGGTCAGTGACAACAAATGCGATCTCTGGTCGCCCGGATTGGGCGTCCGCGCCACCAGCCCGCGATCGACCAAGGCAATCGCCGCCCGGCTCACCGTCACCTTGTCCATCCGTGTGCGCACGCCCAGCGCCTGCTGGGTCAACCCATCCCCTTCCGCGATCACCGCGATCAGGCGCCACTCGGCGATCCGCAGACCGAACAGCGACTGATAGGCCATCGCCACCACCGACGACACGCGGTTCGACGCGATCGACAGGCGATACGGCAGGAAATCGTCGAGCTTGAGCGTAGGCATGCTATTATCCTTACTTGCCCTGCCGGCTGCCGTCATGTCGAAACACGTGCGGCGCAAAGCCCGTTGATTACTGGACGCGCCCGCCAAAATCCGATATAGTATCATCTGCAACCAACTCCGGAGAGCGACGATGACCACCGCAACCCCCTTGGCGAAAAACCCGATGGGCCTGAACGGCTTCGAATTCGTCGAATTTACCTCGCCCGATCCCGAGGCGCTGGCCGGATTGTTCGTACAAATGGGCTTCACCCATGTCGGCACGCACAGGTCGAAGAACGTTCGCCGCTATGCGCAGGGCGACATCAACTTCCTGCTCAACATGGACGAGGCCGGCCAGGTCGCCGGCTTCCGCAACGACCACGGCCCCAGCGCCAACGCCATGGCATTCCGCGTCGCTGACGGCGAGCAGGCTTTGAAACTCGCGCTCGAGCGTGGTGCCGCAGCGGTGAAGGGCGAACACGGCCCCGGCGAACTCGACATCCCCGCAATCGAGGGCATCGGTGGCGCGAACCTGTATCTCGTCGATGAAAAATCCAAAATTTACGAGACCGATTTCGCGCCGGTCGCGGGCGCGGGCGCGGACGATCATAACGTCGGTCTGCACACGCTCGACCACCTCACCCACAATCTCCAGCGCGGCCGGATGGATTATTGGGCGAATTATTACGAGAGCATCTTCGACTTCCGCCAGATCCGCTACTTCGACATCGAGGGGCAATCTACAGGGTTGTTCAGCAAGGCGATGACCGCGCCCGATGACAAGATCCGTATTCCCCTCAACGAAAGCCAGGACGAGCATTCGCAGATCGAGGAATTCATCAAGGATTATAAGGGCGAAGGTATCCAACATATCGCGCTGGCGACCGACGATATCTTTAAGACTGTCGATAGTCTGCGCGCCAACGGCATCAAGTTCCAGACCACGCCGCAAACCTATTTCGACCTGATCGACAAGCGTCTCCCCGGCCACAACCATGACGTCGAGGAAATGCGCAAACGCGACATCCTGATCGATGGTGCCCCGGAAACCGGGGGTGGCCTGCTGCTGCAGATCTTCACCGAAAACATGGTCGGCCCGATCTTCTTCGAGATCATCCAGCGCAAGGGCAATGACGGCTTTGGTGAAGGCAATTTCAAGGCGCTGTTCGAGTCTATCGAACTCGATCAGATCCGTCGCGGCGTCGTGCCGGCTAAGACGGAGGCTTAACCGGACGCGGGTGCGGCTGCACCCGAGCAAGGCCGATCGGCACGGCAAGCGGGCCCATAGGCCCGGCTCTGCCGGGTCCGGCGGGCCCGCGGGTCTGAAGAGAAACGGAGGTTGCGGTGGCTGACCAGAACTACATGACCGGCTTCGGCAATCACTTCGCCACGGAGGCCGTCCCCGGCGCGCTCCCGATCGGACGCAACTCGCCGCAAAAGCCGCCGTTCGGCCTCTACACCGAACAACTCAGCGGCACCGCCTTCACCGCGCCGCGCCACGAGAACCGCCGGTCCTGGCTCTATCGCCTGCGCCCGAGCGCCGCGCATCCTGCTTTCGTGCAATATGAGGAGGCAAAGCTCTTCGCGCGCGGCATCAGCCAAAATCCCCTTGCCCCCAATCGCCTGCGCTGGGGCCCGCTCGATATCGAACCGCAGGACTGGCTCGACAGCCTGACCACCATGCTGGTCGCCGGCGAAGGCCCGGCGAGCCAGAGCGGTGTCGCGATGCACCTCTATCGCGCGGCCAAGGACATGGAACACCGCGCGTTCGTCAGCGGCGACGGCGAATTGCTCATCCTCCCCGAACACGGGGCCCTCACGCTGCTCACCGAACTCGGACGACTCGACGTGAAGCCCGGCGAGATCGCGCTCATCCCGCGCGGCGTTCGCTTCCGTGTCACCCTGCCCGACGGCGAAGCACGCGGTTACGTTGCGGAAAATCACGGCGCGTCGTTCCGCCTGCCCGATCTCGGCCCGATCGGATCGAACGGCCTCGCCAACCCACGCGATTTTGCCACCCCGGTCGCGTGGTTCGAGGATGTCGAGGGCGAGTATCAGCTCGTCCAGAAATTCCTCGGCAATTTATGGAGCACCGACCTCGGTCGCTCCCCGCTCGACGTCGTCGCGTGGCACGGCAATTACGCGCCGTGGAAGTACGACCTGTCGCGCTTCAACACGATCGGCAG
>NZ_JANYEK010000093.1 GCF_025363195.1 Sphingomonas sp. | reverse complement strand
ATCGCCGGAAGGGCGAACAGCGCGCAGACCATATAAGCGCCCGACCAGCCGATCCGACTTGCCAGCACCAGCGCCAGTGCACCTGCCGCGACCGATCCGATCCGCCAACCATATTGTGTCATGCCGGAACCGACACCAAGCTGATATGGCTTGAGCTGTTCGATGCGGTACGCGTCGATGACGATATCGAAGGTTGCGCCGGCAAACCCGACCAGGATCGCCGCGATCACCGTGGCGCCGATATCTGCCTTGGGATCGACCAGGGCGAGATTGACCACCGCCGCCATTACCAGAAGACCGGAGAGGATCAGCCACGACACACGCTGCCCAAGGCGCCCGAGGACCGGGATGCGCACGCCGTCCACCGCCCACGCCCAAAGCGGCTTGAGATTGTAGACGAGGAAGCCGAGCGTAAAGGCGGTGATCGTCTTCTTGTCGATGCCGTCCTGCGCCAGTCGGCTCGTCAGCGTCGCGCCGATCATCGCATAAGGAAAGCCGGAGGAGATGCCGAGGAAGAACGCCGCCAATGGGGCCTTCTCGACATAGGGACGCAGCCCATCCACCCACGTCACTTCGCGTCCGTCCACAGTGTCGCTCATATAGTCGTTTTTCCCGCGCTTACCGGGCAGAGACTAAACGAGCGGGCGCAATATGACACCCCTTCCGATCCGCATTACATCGCGATCGGGCGTCCTGCGTCGGCGAAGGCCTGGGCCACGGCGGTCGCGCTGGCGAGCACGCCGTCGTTGCGGCGGCTGCCAAGCAGGTCGGCGAGCAACAATCGGGCGCTGTCGGGCGCGGTTTCGGCGCGGGACAGGATGGTGAGCACGGCGGCTTCGGCGGCGGTGGTGCGGGCGCAGCAGCAGGGGGCGATGGCGATCGGACAATTGGAACTGCCGGCCAGATCGGCCATCAGCGCGCGGATCAGGACGAGCGGGCGGCGGAAGCCTTCGCCGAACCCGGTGACGAAAGCATGCGCGACATGCGCGTCGGACAGGCCGTTCGCGCCCATCCGCCGCACGGCGAACAGCGCCAGCCGCGCGTTGGCACAGCGCGGCATCGCGTGCGGCAATGCGGCGACGGTCATGGCTGAAATGGACAGGGGATTGGTGGTCATGGTCGGCGACTCCGCTGGGCCTGGCAGCAAGGTCGCCTGTTCGTTATTGCAAGTCAATATCAATAAAGGATCAGATTGGCGGTTCGTCGTTGGCGGCGAGCACTTCACCGGCGAGGTAGAGCGTTCCGGCGATCAGCACGACGCGGGGGGCACCGTCCAGCGTGGCGATGGCGGCGTCGAACGATGGCGCGGTCGTGGCGGTGAGGCCGAAGCTGCGCGCGATGTCGGCAAGGGATTCGGGGTCGTGATGCGCGTGGCCGGGGACCGGGACGGCGATGACATGGGTGATCTGCGCCGCGAGTTCGCGCAGCACGCCGGGAGCATCCTTGTTGGCGAGCATGCCGGTGATCAGCGTCACCGGGCGACCGCGCGCGATGCGGCGGAGCGCCTTGGCGAGCGGTTTGGCCGCGGCGGGATTATGCGCACCATCGAGCCAGATCTCGCTGGCCGCCGGCAGGCGCGCGGTGAGCGGACCATCGCCCAGACGCTGCATCCGCGCGGGCCAGTGTGCCCAGTCGGCGGCGGCGCGGTACGCGGCTTCGGGTACGTTCAGCGCACCCTGATGGCGCAGCATGGCGATGGCGAGCGCGAGGTTGCGTGATTGATGCGTGCCGGTCAGTCGCGGGCGGCGGGTGACGATGTTGAAGCCGGTATCGGCGTAGCGCATCGTGCTGCGCGCTGTTTCGCTGGTCCATGCGGTGCCGCGTGCGAGGACGGGCGCGCCGGCTGCGGCGGCGACCCGGGCGATCTTTTCGCGCACGGATTTGGGGTAATCCATCGTGACGAGGGGTATGCCGGGTTTGGCGATGCCCGCTTTCTCGCCAGCGATCTCCAGCAGGGTGTCGCCGAGGAAGCTCTGGTGATCGATGCCGAGCTGGGCGATGCCGGTGACGGCGGGGCGGGCAATGACGTTGGTCGCATCGAGCCTGCCGCCGAGGCCGACCTCGATGATGCAGGCATCAGCGGGCGTGCGGCTGAAGGCGAGGAAGGCGACGGCGGTGGTGACTTCGAAGAAGCTGGCGCCGATGCCGTCCGCCCCATGTCCAGCGACGTCCAAGACCTCCTCCAGCAACGCCGCGAGCATTTGGTCTTCGATGAGCGTCCCGGCGATGCGGATACGTTCGTTGAAACGGACGAGGTGCGGGCTGGTATAGACGTGCGCGGTGTAACCCGCCGCCTCGATCGCGGCGCGCAGGAAGGCGCAGGTGGAGCCTTTGCCGTTGGTGCCGGCGACGTGGAATACCGGGGGCAGGTTTTCATGCGGATTGCCGAGCCGGGCGAGCAATTCGGTGATGCGGTCCAGGCCGAGGATATCGGCGCCGGGGGACAGCGCCCACAAGCGGTCGAGCTGGGTCTGGACGGCGGGTGAGGTGGAGGTGGCGTGGTCCATCTCAACGCCCCTCCCGCTCGCGGGAGGGGTTGGGGGAGGGCGGAGCAGCAAGCGTTTGCCCGATGATCGTTACGACACCCTCCAGATTTGCCAAAACGTCATTGTTCCAGAATCGGAGCACTGCGTACCCCATGTTTTGAAGATATTCGGTACGTCTGGCGTCGCTCTCGGTCGTGTGCTGTCCGCCATCTACTTCGATGATCAGGTGCGACGAGCGCGAGACGAAATCGCAGATGAAGGGGCCGATCGGTACTTGGCGATTAAACCTCACACCAGCGACTTTGCGGGCGCTGATCGCGCGCCATAAAGCGCGTTCAGCCTCGGTCGCGTTCAGGCGTAGCTGGCGAGATTTTGTTCGCTGTTCCATGCCCTCCCCCGACCCCTCCCGCAAGCGGGAGGGGAGAAGCAAATTCAAGCCGCCT
>NZ_JANYEK010000081.1 GCF_025363195.1 Sphingomonas sp. | reverse complement strand
AGCGGGGAGAGGGAGAAGGTGTTATGCCTTATGTTTGTCGTCGACTTCCGATAATTCGGCGTCAACCACGTCTTCCTTCGGCGCTGCGCCTGCCGCTTCACCTTCCGACCCCGACTGACCCTGAGCCTCCGCCTGGGCCTGCTTCTCGTAGATCGCCTGGCCGAGCTTCATCGCGACCTGCGCCAGCGCGTCCGACTTGGTCTTCATCGCTTCCGGATCGCCGCCTTCGACCGCAGCCTTGGCCTCGGCGATCGCCGCCTCGATCTCCCCCTTCAGCGCCGCATCGACCTTGTCTCCATTGTCGGCCAACTGACGCTCGGTCGTGTGGATCAGGCTGTCGGCGTTGTTCTTCGCCTCGGCTGCCGCACGGCGCTTCTTGTCGTCCTCGGCGAATTGCTCGGCATCGCGGACCATCTGGTCGATGTCCTTGTCGCTGAGGCCACCCGAAGCCTGGATGCGGATCTGCTGCTCCTTGCCGGTGCCCTTGTCGCGCGCCGACACGTTGACGATGCCATTGGCGTCGATGTCGAACGTCACTTCGATCTGCGGCACGCCGCGCGGTGCGGGCGGAATACCGACCAAATCGAAATTGCCGAGCATCTTGTTGTCCGCCGCCATCTCACGCTCGCCCTGGAAGACGCGGATCGTCACCGCACCCTGATTGTCGTCAGCGGTCGAATAGGTCTGCGATTTCTTGGTCGGGATCGTCGTGTTGCGATCGATCATGCGGGTGAACACGCCACCCAGTGTCTCGATGCCGAGCGACAACGGCGTCACGTCGAGCAGCAACACGTCCTTCACGTCGCCCTGCAGCACGCCCGCTTGGATCGCGGCACCCATGGCGACGACCTCATCGGGGTTGACGCCGGAATGCGGCTCCTGCCCGAAAAAGTCCTTCACGACCTGGCGAACCTTGGGCATGCGCGTCATGCCACCGACGAGCACGACCTCGTTGATGTCCGCCGCTTTTACGCCGGCATCGCTCAACGCCTTCTTGCAGGGCTCCAGTGTGCGCTTGATCAAATCCTCGACCATCTTCTCCAGATCGGCGCGGGTGATCGTCTTGACGAGATGCTTCGGCCCGTTCTGGTCGGCGGTGATGAACGGCAGATTGACTTCGGTCGTCGCCGCCGACGACAGCTCGATCTTGGCCTTTTCCGCTGCTTCCTTCAGACGCTGAAGGGCCAATTTGTCCTTGGTGAGGTCGATGCCTTCGGATTTCTGGAAATCGCTCGCCAGGAAGTTCAGCACCGTATTATCGAAATCTTCGCCGCCCAGGAACGTGTCGCCGTTGGTGGCCTTCACCTCGAACACACCATCGCCGATCTCGAGGATCGAGATGTCGAACGTACCGCCGCCAAGGTCATAGACCGCGATCGTCTTGTTGGTGTCCTTGTCGAGCCCGTAAGCGAGCGCGGCCGCCGTCGGCTCGTTGATGATGCGCAGCACTTCCAGGCCCGCAATCTGCCCGGCATCCTTGGTCGCCTGGCGCTGCGCGTCGTTAAAATACGCCGGCACGGTGATGACCGCCTGCGTCACCGTCTCGCCGAGATACGCCTCGGCGGTTTCCTTCATCTTCTGCAACGTGAACGCGCTGATCTGCGACGGCGAATAATCCTTGCCGCCGGCCTGCACCCACGCGTCGCCATTCTGGCCCTTGACGATGTGGTAAGGCACCAATTCGGTGTCCTTCTTGGTGATGGGATCGTCGAAACGACGGCCGATCAGGCGCTTCACCGCGAACACCGTATTCTCCGGGTTGGTCACCGCCTGGCGCTTGGCCGGCTGGCCGACCAGCCGCTCGCCATCCTTGGCGAACGCGACGATCGACGGCGTGGTGCGCGCGCCTTCCGCATTCTCGATTACCTTGGGCTTGCCGCCCTCCATCACCGAAACGCAGGAGTTCGTCGTGCCGAGATCGATACCGATAACTTTAGCCATGATCCTGTGGAATCCCCGTAGCTTTGAAAAAAATTGCCTCTTGGCCACGGAACCTTTTCGGGGCTCCGCAGCACCTCACTGAAGGCGATATAGGACGGCTTCCGCTTGCCGCAAGATTATGACGACCCTAGAGTCGCTTGAACCACCCCCACTTGAACCATTCTGAAGCGGGAGATCCTCTTGCGCGCGCCATTCCCTTTCCGGATCAGATCTTTGCCTTTCCTGATGATGACCGCCGCGCTGGGCGGGTGCGGCCCACCCGCAGAGGTCGGCGCCGATCATGCCTATGTCCGCCTGCCCGCCGTGGCGCGCAATCCGGCAGCAACTTATTTCACGTTGCATGGTGGCCCGGTCGACGTGACCCTGCTCAGCGTCGAGAGCAATGTCGCGATCCGCGCCGAGATGCATGAATCGATGAAGTCCGGCGCAATGACGCAGATGAAGCCTATTTCCGGGGTCGCCCTGCCCGCGCATGGCGACGTGAAATTTACGCCCGGCGGAAAGCACGTCATGCTGTTCGACATGAACCCGGGCATCAAGCGCGGTTCGAAGGTGCCGCTGCTGTTCACCTTCACCAACGGCCAGCGCGTCCGTGCCTTTGCGATCGCCATCGCAGCGGGCGATGCCGCGCCAGAAGAGTGATGGTGTAGTTTTCATCAGGGGAACCCGATGACCCAATCCCGCCCCCTGACCCCCGGCGAGACCGATCTCGCGCACGGTATATTCGGCGCGGCGATCGATTATGCGCCGGTCCGGATCGTGCGGCGCAAATGGGCCTTCTTCCAGCCGCGCCAGACCGTCATGGCACCGACCGGCAACATCCACTTCCATCCCGAAGGGACGCTATATCGCGACGATTTCGCCAACGCGCCCCTGTCCGATCAGGGGCTGTTCCTGCATGAGATGACGCACATCTGGCAGCATCAGCAGGGCATCAACCTGCCACTAAAACGCCATCCCTTCTGCCGCTACGATTACGCCATCCGCCCCGGCCAGCCGCTCCACCGCTACGGGCTGGAACAGCAGGCCGAAATCGTCCGCCACACCTTCCTGCTCCGCTGCGGCTGCACCGTCGCGGGCGCCCCACCGCTCGCGCAATACGAGACGATCCTGCCCTTCGCCCATACAGGCTGAACCTACCCGCCAACACATCGATCGGGCATCGCATCGGTAAAGGTGCACTCCTGCTGCTGATCCAGCGCGATATCAGCGCTTCGCTCTCAATATCCGAACCGACCAAAGCCCGCAGCTTCACGATGACAGCCGACGACGGCGCGCATCTCGCCGCCTGCACGTAATCCCTCACCCGCTTCGGCTTGCCACCAGTGGAGAAACCCATGCCGCGTTCCCGCCGCCAATGACGCCACGCCCCGGCTGCCCCTGACCGCCGCGCGTCACATAACGTTATAGCGCCGCCAGATCGATCACCGCATGCCGGTCGACCGCCGCATCGGCGGCGGGCATCGGATATTTCAACCCCGTCGCACAGTTGAACAGCACCGCGCTTTCCTCCGCGTCGATCCAACCGAGCCGCAGCGCCTCGCGATACGCTGCCAGCGTCGCGCCGCCTTCAGGACATAGCAACAGCCCGTCCTTCTTCGCTGCGTCCTCAACCGCCTGCAGGATCGCCGGATCACCCACCGCCATCGCCTTGCCCCCGCTTTCCCGCACCGCGCGCAGGATCAGGAAATCGCCGACCGCCTTGGGCACGCGGATGCCCGCCGCGACGGTCGCCGCATCCTCCCAACGCTCGGCATGCTCGACGCCCTCATCGAATGCCCGGACGATCGGCGCGCAGCCGCTGGCCTGCACGGCATACATGCGCGGACGCCCTGGCCCGATCCAGCCGAGCTGTTCCAGCTCGTCGAACGCCTTCCACATTCCGATCAAGCCGGTGCCACCACCGGTCGGATAAAAGATCGCGTCGGGCAGCTTCCAGCCGAATTGCGCAGCCAGTTCCAGCCCCATCGTTTTCTTGCCCTCGATCCGGTACGGCTCCTTCAGGGTAGAAAAATCGAACCACAAACCTTCCGCAGCACCCCGCCCGACGATCGCCCCGCAATCGTCGATCAGCCCGTTCACGCGATAGACGCGCGCGCCTTGCACTGCGATCTCGCGCACGTTGATTTCGGGCGTATCGTCCGGGCAGAACACGATCGTCTCGATCCCACAACGCGTCGCATAGGCCGCCAGCGCCGCCCCGGCATTGCCGTTGGTCGGCATCGCGATCTTGGTCACGCCCAAAGCCTTGGCCATCGCCACCGCCATCACCAGCCCGCGCGCCTTGAAGCTGCCGGTCGGCAAGCGCCCTTCATCCTTGACCAACACGTTGGGGCCACCGGATCGGGTAAGCGGGATCAACGGCGTCTCGATCTCGCCGAGGCTGACGATATCCGCCGTTCGACGCACCGGCAGCAATTCCCGCCAGCGCCACAAATCGGTCGCCCGCATTTCCAGCATCGCCTTGGGCAGGGACGCCTTGATCGATGGCAGGTCATACCGAACGAGCAAAGGTCGACCGGCCCTGGACAGGCCATGCAATTGGTCCGCCTCATACCGCTCGCCGGTCAGCGAACATTCGAGATGCGTGACGAAGGTCGGGCGGTCGGTGGTGATGTTCGGATTCAGCGACGAGGTTACCAACGCCCACCCGCCTCTTCGATCGCTTTCAGGAGTGCAAGTTTGCTCGGCG
>NZ_JANYEK010000078.1 GCF_025363195.1 Sphingomonas sp. | reverse complement strand
AGGAGGGCAGACTCCCAACTTTGCGCTCCCCACCTTGCTCCTGTAAGACGCGCGCCATGCCAGCCCTGCCCCGCCCGGCCCTCAAGACGCCCGATCTCTTCACCCGACCCTTTTTCGAGCAGAAAAGCCGCGCCTTCTGGCGGCTGCAGGCGGCGGGTTGGACCGGCTATCTGATCCTGCGTAGCGTCTCCAGCATCTCGAATGGCCCGTCGCTCGACGTGATCGGGCCGGTGATGATCGAATCGATCGTCGGCTATTGCATCACGTTGCTGCTCTCGACGATGTACGGCTTCTATCGCGGTCTGCCGCGGATCAGTGCGATCCTGCTGACGGTGGTCACGCTGGCGGTCGCGACCCTGCTCTATTCGGTGCTCGATGCCTTCTCCTTCTCGTTCATCAAACTCGCCAATCCGGGACTGAACCTGAACCTCGTACTCGGCACCGTGTTCCTGAACTTCACCGTGCTGGCCGGCTGGTCGGCGCTGTATTTCGGGATCAATTTCTATCTCATCGTCGAGGAACAGATCGATCAGTTGCATGCCCTGGGCAATCAGGCATCGTCCGCGCAACTGACGATGCTGCGCTATCAGCTCAACCCGCATTTCCTGTTCAACACGCTGAATTCAATCTCGACGCTGGTGCTGCTGAAACAGACCGAGCGCGCCAACGCGATGCTCAGCCGTCTGGCCTCCTTCCTGCGCTACACCCTCGCCAACGAGCCGACCGCACATGTCACGATCAGCCAGGAGGTCGAAACGCTGAAACTGTATCTGGAAATCGAGAAGATGCGCTTCGAGGACCGCCTGCGCCCGCGCTTCGAGATCGACATGCGCGTTGAAAGGGCACGGCTGCCTTCGCTACTGCTTCAGCCTTTGGTCGAAAACGCGATCAAATATGCCGTGACTCCGAAGGAAGAAGGCGCCGAAATCGCCGTCGTCGCGCGGCTCAACGGAGATCGCGTGCAGATCGCCGTATCCGACACCGGACCGGGCTTGAATGAAATGAAAGCGCGTCCATCCCTTTCAACCGGGGTCGGCCTTGCCAATATCAGGGAGCGATTGGCGCAAGCTTACGGCCCCGATCACAGTTTCGAAACCCGTTCGCTGCCCGGCGGCGGGTATGAAGTCGAGATCGAGATACCCTTCCAGCTCGATGAGCCGGTGCGGGAACCGACAAGAGAGGTTGCATGAAGATTAGAACGATATTGGTCGATGACGAGCCACTGGCGATCCAGGGCCTCGAACTTCGCCTCGCCGCCCACGAAGATGTCGAGATCATCGACAAGTGCCAGAATGGTCGCGAGGCGATCCGCGCGATCAAGACGCACAAGCCTGATCTGGTGTTCCTCGATATCCAGATGCCGGGCTTCGACGGCTTCTCGGTCGTGCAGGGCCTGATGGAGGTCGAACCGCCGCTGTTCGTGTTCGTCACCGCGTATTCGGATCACGCGCTGAAGGCGTTCGAGGCGCAGGCGGTGGATTATCTGATGAAACCGGTTGAGGAGAGCCGCCTGGCCGATACGATCGAACGCGTGCGTCAGCGCCTGGCCGAGAAGCGCGGCGTCGAGGAAGTCGACCGGCTGAAGGAAGTGCTGGCCGAGGTTTCGCCCGACACCGTGACCGACATCGCCGAAGGCGGCGACCTGGTCTCGTCCAACCGCTTCGAGAAGCTCATCAACATCAAGGATCGCGGGCAGATCTTCCGGGTCGACGTCGATACGATCGAACGGATCGACGCCGCCGGCGATTACATGTGCATCTATACCGGCGACAACACCCTTATCCTGCGCGAAACGATGAAGGATCTCGAAAAGCGCCTCGATCCGCGCCGTTTCCAGCGCGTGCACCGCTCGACCATCGTCAACCTCGATCTGGTCAAGGAAGTGAAGCCGCACACCAATGGCGAATGCTTTCTGGTGCTGCAATCGAACGCGCAGGTGAAGGTCTCTCGGTCGTATCGCGACGTGGTGGCGCGCTTCGTTCACTGATATGGGTCGAGTTGCGCCCGCCACCGGGGCGGGAGTATCGCCTGCGTGATCAATACCTTTCGGACATTCAAGTCGCTCCATGTGCCGGGCGATCCGCTGATTCTGTATAATGCCTGGGATGTCGGGTCGGCGCTTGCGGTAGCCGATGCCGGGGCGAAGGCAATCGCCACCGGCAGCTTGTCGGTGGCAGCAGCGCAGGGTTATGACGATGGCGAGGCGATGCCGCTCGATCTCGCGCTGGCCAGTGCGACGCGGATCGCCGGTGCCGTGATGCTGCCGGTGACGATCGATTTCGAGGGCGGGTACGCCGTCGATGCGGAGGCGGTCGGCGAGAATATCGCGCGGCTGGCGGCAACCGGCGCGATCGGGTGTAATTTCGAGGATCAGGTGGTCGGTGGTGAAGGCCTATATCCAGTCAAGACGCAGGCCGCGCGCATCGCCGGTGCGCGGGCCGCGGTGGGCGATAATTTCTTCATCAACGCCCGCACCGATGTCTTCCTGCAAGCGCCGCGCGAGACGCATGACGAGACGATGGTCGAGGCGGCAATCACCCGGGCGCAGGCCTATGAGGCGGCCGGGGCGAGCGGCATGTTCGCCGCCGGACTGGCCGACCTCGCGCTGGTCGAGATGCTCTGCTCGGGCACCGACCTGCCGGTGAACCTCATCCCGCTGCCCGGTGGGCCGGGTGTCGCGGCGCTGGCGGCGGCGGGCGTCGCGCGGATCAGCTATGGTCCGCGACCCTATCGGGCGATGCTCAAGCAAGTCGAAGAGGCGGCGCAGGTAGCGTTCGCCTGGCGTTAATTTTCGGTCGGCGCCTCTGCGTCATCCGCCGGACGTTCGAACCACGCCTCGACCGGGCCGCTATATTTGATCGTCAGCGGGTTGCCCTTGCGATCGACCTTCTTGCCCAATGCGACGCGGATCCAGCCTTCCGAGAGGCAATATTCCTCCACGTCATGGCGTTCGCGATCGTTGAAGCGGATGCCGATGCCGCGCGACAGCTTGTCCTCATCGAAGAACGGGCTGCGTGGGTTGGAGGACAGGCGGTCAGGGGGAGTATCGGTCATGGGCGCTGCCTTTGGCGCAAAATCGCTGCCAACACCAGATACGAAAAACGGCGCGAGGGTGTTCCCCCGCACCATATTCCCGATCAGTAGCAGACGCGCACCAGAACCGGACGATCCGCATACCGGTCCCAACGCCGCTCGACCCGGCAATTCTCGCGATAATAACCGCGATCAGCATAATAGCCGTGTTGTTCGGGGTAATATCCGCGATCGTAATAGCCGTTATAGCCACGGTCGTAATAGCCGCGGTCATAGTAGTCGCGGTTGTAATATTCCCTGCGATAGCCGCGATCATAATAGTGATCCCGGCTGCTCGATGCGATCACCGCACCGACGGCGAGACCGGCAATGCCGGCGACCAATGCCGTGCCTGCACCATCATCACGATCACGACGATAGTAACGCTGCGCTTCGGCCGGGGCCGCAACGGTCAATGCAGTTGCGGCAAGGGCGACGCCCAGACCGGCCTTTTTCAAAATGCTGTTCATGTTCAATCTCCTCATGCCCGCCAGCCCTTATTCCTCTACGCCTCTAACGCAGGAGTCGGCCAGTGTCGTCCCATCACTACGACCACCGGCCTGAACGACCCCGGAATGCGCTGTTTAGCGGAGGTTCACCTACAGGGGCTTTGCGGCGCGCAAAGGGGGGCTGGAGAGGGGTAGTGCGCATTTCAACGCTCGACTTGATCCGGAGAGGATCTCGCCGGCCCTTTCGAGGAACGACCTGAACCCCGACGGGTCAACGCCAACATTGCCAGTACCGATCGACCGGACGATACTCCACCGATCATCGGCAGCGGATCGAGGCGCAAATGGCATATTGGTTGCTGAAATCGGAGCCTGACAGCTACAGCTGGGATGATTTAGTCGCCGAGACACGGACCGAATGGACCGGCGTCCGCAACCCCGCCGCCGCCCTGCACCTGAAGGCGATGCAGGTCGGCGACCAGGCGCTGTTCTATCATTCGGGCAAACCCAGATCGGTCGTCGGCGTGGCCGAGGTGACGCGCACGGCGCAGCAAGACGGAGACGAGGCGCGCTGGGTTTCGGTCGAGATAAAGCCGGTCGCGCCGCTTGCCGTACCCGTCACGCTCGCGGCGATGAAGGCCGCGACCCGACTGGCCGACATGCAGATGCTACGTCAGTCGCGGCTGTCGGTGTCGCCGGTCGGCGCGTTGGAATGGCGAGAGATTTTGAAGATGGGTCGCTGATGCGAATCACCAGTAAACATCTTACCCAGCCCCCCGGGCAAGACCGGAGAACGACGACGGGTGATAATTACGCCGAGGCAAAGCCGTGTCGTCGGTCCTCGCCGAAGCGAGGCCCACCGGGCAAGCCTTGAGGCGCACCGCAACCCCGTTGCGGCTTGCCCGGCACGCCTTAAGCAGTAACTTTCGCGCGGCTCGCACGCTTGCGCTCGTTCGGATCGAGGTAGCGCTTGCGCAGGCGGATCGACTTCGGCGTCACTTCG
>NZ_JANYEK010000063.1 GCF_025363195.1 Sphingomonas sp. | reverse complement strand
CAATGGCTTCACACCAGAGCGGTCAATTGCTCGTACGCGTCATAATCGAGCGGCATGTGGAACTGGCAGCCCGCCTCGAAATCCGTGGCCCACATAACTGTGGCGGATACCTGCCCGAGCAGTGGCAGCGTGAGGAGAATCTTCTCGCCCTTGCGCATGGTGGAATAGGATTGCAGCCGAGCGCCATGCATCGACAGGTCGGTGACCTTGCACAGCGTGCGGTTCAGACCACCCCGGGCAAGGCGCGCATTGAGCGACACCGGAGAACGATGCGGAAGCCGGCGACCGACAATCTGGGCTGGTTCGAACTCGGCGGCGAACATGGCTTTCCTCTCGTGAATATCACGACGGGAAGCCTATGCCCGCGATGCCTAACGCCCCGTTAAGAACGACGCGTCAGGCAGCACTTAACAAATTATTTCTTGCCGAACGACAGCCCGCCGAAGCGCTTGTTGAAGCGTGCGACCTGGCCACCGGTGTCGAGCATCGAACCACGACCGCCAGTCCAGGCCGGATGCGCGAGCGGATCGATTTCGAGCGTCATCGTGTCGCCTTCCTTGCCCCAGGTGGAGCGGGTCTCGTACACGGAACCGTCGGTCATCTGCACCTTGATGGTGTGATAATCGGGATGGATGTTCTTCTTCATGATCATTCTCCGTCAATGGCTGGTTTCCGACCAGCCTGGACAAGCGCGGCGCGTTACACGCCGCGCTCTTGTCGAGCAAGCTGTTTAACAGATCAGGTGGACTTTGGCGGGTCCGCGATCATCGCCATGAACCTGGCTTCGGCGGCGACTTTGCCGTTGATCAAGGCACGGCCGGCGAATTTCGTGCTGCGCGAGCTTTTCTGCACGATCTCGACTTCAAGCCGCAGCAATACACCCGGCTCCACCGGCTTGCGGAACTTTACCTCGTCGATCGACATGAAATAGACCAGCTTGCCGGTGCCCGCGAGACCGAGCGATTCGAGCGCCAGAATACCGGCCGCCTGCGCCATCGCCTCGACGATCAGCACGCCGGGCATGATCGGTCGTCCCGGGAAATGGCCCTGGAAAAACTGCTCGTTGATCGTCACCGCCTTGATCGCGACGATCGACCGGTCGAGGACAACCTCCTCGACACGATCGACCAGCAGCATCGGATAGCGATGCGGCAACGCCGCCATGATCCGCCCGATATCTATCGGACCCAGCGTCACTGCGCCTGAAGCGGATGCGCCATTCTCACCAACTACAGCCGGGGCTGCGTCTTCACTCACCGCGTGGTTGGCTTCTTGGCGGGAGCCGTTGCCGGCGCACCCTGCGCGCCCGCACCGCCCTGACCCGGCTGCCAGTTCGCTGGCGGCGTCGTGCTTACGCTCGGCACCAGCGTATCTAGCTCCGTCGTGATCACCGGAGTGAGGTCGGCGGCGGGCTGGGCGAAAATGACAGCGTCCGGACGGACGATCAACTGAACGCTGCGCTTGGCGACGACCGCCTGCAACGCCGCTTCATACTTCAGCGCGATCTGCTCGGCAGCGTATTGCTGCGCGCGGGCTGCCGGTGCTTCGAGACGACCGACTTCCTGCTGCACAGCTGCCTGCTTCTGCTGGATCGCGGCAATTTCAGGACGCTTGGCAGCCTGGGCGGCTTCCAGTTCCTGCTGGCTGACCTGGCCGTTCTTGTCGGTATCGAGCGCCAGAGCAAGAGCCTCGATTTCCTTCTGGACCGCGGCGCGACGTGCGGCCGACTGATCGAGCTGCGCCTTGTACGTCGTCTTGATCTGGGCAACGGCAGCGCCGAAAGCTTTGGTGTTGGCGATCGCCGCCTGGGGATCAGCCACGGCGACGGCCTGAGCGTTGGCCTGGGCAGCACCGATCATCGCGGCGGGCGCCACCAGTGCGGCGGCGAGCAACATCTTCTTGGTCGTGTTCATTAGAAACTTGTCCCTACGTTAAATGTTACGAGTTTGGTGTCATCGCCCTTGTCTTTGACGAGGGCGTAAGCAACGTCGATCCGCAACGGACCGAACGGAGAGGTCCAGTTGACGCCTGCACCGATCGAGATACGCGGCTTGGCCGAATTGCCGACAAAGCGTTCGAGGAATGGAGCAATTGCCGTACCCAGCCGGGTGTTGGGAACGATACCATTGCAAGCGCCACTACTGTCAGGCAGTCCGACCGGGCAGGTGGTCTGGATCAGACCACCGTCCGCCTGGGTGAAGGAATAAAGCTGCCGCCCGGAACTGTCGAGCGTCGGGAAGAAAGCCTGACCAACCGTGCCATTTGCCAAAGTCGGGAAGCAGCTAGTTGTTTCGTTTTCGCCGCAGGGTTTAATCGTCTTCAGGGGTTCGGTAACACCAAACAACGCGCCCGCTTGAATGTAGATCGAAGGCCGCAACCCCAATTCGCGAGCACCGGCCCCAAGAGGTATTTCGAGTTCCAGACGACCCGAATAATAAGCGCGTCCACCGAGCGCATCGTCAACGATTTGATTCTTGTCGGTGCTCAGCGACTGAGTGCCATCGGGGTTGGTAACATATGGAACGCGCTTCACGCGCGGCCCGACGCCACGAATGTCGAAGCCGCGGAATTCCGGCTCACCGAGATAGAAGCGATCCGTAATGCGGACCGGATCGATTCCCGCTCCGCGACTCTTTTCGAGCGACTTGATATAGCCGCCTTCCGCCGTGACCGAGGCGATGAAGCCCCTGCCAATGCCCCAATATTTCGCGGCATCGAATTTGGTGCGGATGTATTTCACGTCACCACCAAGCCCGGCAAAATCTTGGCTGAAGATGAAACGATGCCCGGCACTCGGCCGCAAGCGGCTGTTTAGGCTGTCATAGACAAGCGAATATCCGACTGACGACGTCGCGCGATTACCGATCGAATCGCAGAGATAACGCCCGGCACGGATCGGATCGCAAACGCCGTTGGTGTAATAGGTGTTCTGATCCAACGTCACGTTATCGAAGCTGAGCCCGTAGCGTCCCGACAGCGACCAATATTCCGTCAGCGGCACGCCCGTGCGAATCTGGAAACCGGTGGAAACCTGCTGATAGGTCGTTTTGCGGCCGCCGCTGGCGGTCAGGTTGAACGAATTGTAATCGCGGCGGAAGATATCCCCGCCGATCGCGATGTTCTTGTCGAACAGATACGGCTCGGTGAAGCCCAGCTCGATCGACTTGGAATAGCTCGAATAATTGACGCTGGCGCGCAGTTCCTGGCCTTTGCCGCGGAAATTGCGCTGTTTGATCGAGGCCTGGACGATGAAGCTCTCGAGGCTCGAGAAACCCGCCGACAGCTGCAATTCGCCGGTCGACTTTTCCTCGACGTCCGCAGTTAGGACCACGCGGTCCGGCGCCGATCCCGCATTTTGCTTCAGCTCGAACTTGTCCTGAAAATAGCCGAGCGAGTTGATCCGGTCGGTCGAGCGCTTGACCTGAAAGCTGTTGAACGCATCACCTTCGGCCAAACGAATTTCACGACGAACCACCTTGTCCTGCGTGTTGGTGTTGCCGTTGATTTCGACGCGCTCGACATAGGATCGCTTCGCTTCCGCGATATTGAAGGTCATCGACATCGTCCGCGTTTCTTTGTCGCGGTTGAACTCGGGGTTTACCTCGGTGAACGCATAGCCAAACAGGCCAGCGGTCTCGCTCAGCTGATCGACCGAATTCTCGACCTTCTTCGCGTCATACCAATCGCCCTTCTTGATCGTCAGACCTTCGGCGAGCTTCTTGTTGTCGAAATCGCGGATCGAACTTTCAACCGCGACATCGCCGAATTTATAGCGTGGCCCCTCTTCCACCACATATGTGATGATGAAGTCCTTCTTGTCTGGCGTCAGTTCGGCGACGGCGGAGGTGACACGGAAATCGGCATAGCCTTCGGTCAGGTAGAATTGGCGGAGCTTCTGCTGGTCATACGCCATCCGGTCCTGGTCGTAGCTGGTGTTCGAGCTGAGCAACGTCAGCAGGCGGGCCTGCTTGGTCGCCATCTGCTCGCGCAGCTTGCTATCTTTGAACACCTCGTTCCCGATGATGTTGATCGCGCGGACCTTCGACTTCGACCCTTCGCTGATTTCAAATATGACATCGACGCGGTTTTGGTCGAGCGCGACCATCTTCGGCTGGATCGATGCGGCGAAGCGGCCTTGGCGACGATAGAGTTCGACGATGCGCGCGATATCCTGACGCACGGCCGTCCGCGTAAAGATCTGTCGCGGGGCGAGCTTGATCTCTTTCTTGATCTTGTCTTCCTTCAGGCGTTTGTTGCCCTCCAGGATGACGCGGTTGATCACCGGATTTTCGCGGATGCGCAACACGATATCGCCACTTTCGGCACCAGCAATCGATACGTCGGCGAAGAAGTCGCTGGCGTAGAGATCCTTGATCGCTTGATCGAGCGTCTCGTTGGTGAAGGCCTGGCCGATGCGCAGCTTGGTGTAGGACAATACGGTATCGGGCTCGATGCGCTGCGACCCCTCGACACGCAACGACTTGATCGTTCGCGTCACCGCCGGGATGACCGACACCGGTACGGGCGGCGCAAGACGGGGCGCGGGAGCAGCCTGCCCCTGACCCGCCGGGGCTTGACCAGCCGGGCCCTGACCAGCCGGGCCCTGACCAGCCTGCCTTTGAGCCGCCTGGCCATAAGCGGCGACCGGCAGGCCGGACAGCATCGTGCCAGCCAGCAAAACCGTCGTGGCACGCACGCCAAATTTGGAAACCATATTCGCTGTCACTATCCCACCCCAATAAGGAGAAAATTACGCGGGCCGATTACATTACGCGCCCGCCCTGCCTTACCTGCGTCAACCGATCAACCCGGCGAGACTCTTACCCAGGTTATTCCAGAGGCCGAATGAACCGAGATCGTTGAACGTCACCATCAGCATCAGTGCCAGTATGGCAATCAATCCACCACGAAATGCCCATTCCTGCACCTCGGGCCGGACCGGACGTCGCCGGATTGCCTCGACCGCGTAGAAGAACAGGTGTCCACCATCCAGCATGGGAACTGGCAAGATGTTGATGAACCCCAAGTTAATCGACACCAAGGCGATCAACCCGATCAGGTCAGGCAGGCCCAACGCAAGCTGTTCGCCCGACACTTTGGCGATGCGCAACGGGCCGCCCAATTCGCTGATCGGGCGCTTGCCGCTGATGATCTGGCCCATGCTATCGACCATCATCGTGAGGATAGAGCCCATGCGCTTCACCGCGACGACCGGAGCCTCCGCCACGCCGACCGGAACCCAGACCGGCTTGACCGGCGCGATGCCGAGCAGGCCGAGTTTGTAATCATTGCCGAACCGGTCGCGCAATGTCTGCGATCCGACCGCGGCATCGACGCTCATCGCGCGGCCGTTGCGATCGAAATCGACATGGACGGTTTGGTTTGCGCGGAGCTGAATATATTTCGCGACATCGTCGAATGTCGCGACATCTCGCCCCCCCAACGCCGTAATCCGGTCACCAGCCAGCATGCCAGCATTCGCCGCGGCACTGCCGGCAACGATATCGCGCGCCACAGCGGGCGTGCGGCCGTCGCCATAAGCCAGCGCGAACCCCATCAGGATCAGGAAGGCGATGACGAAATTCACGAACGGTCCCGCCGCGACGATGATCGCGCGTTGCCACAGCGGCTTCGCCTGGAAGGTTTGCGCGCGCTCCGCAGCCGGGAGCAGATACCATTCCGGATCGGGCTGGCTCGCCGGATTCATATCACCGGCGAATTTCACATAGCCGCCCAAAGGCAACCAACCGAACTTCCACCGCGTACCGCGCTTGTCGGCAAGACCGAACACCTCGCGGCCGAAACCGATCGAGAATGCCTCCGCCTTCACACCGAACCAGCGACCGGCGAGATAATGGCCCATCTCGTGCACGAACACGAGCGGCCCGATGACAAGGGCGAACGCGAGAATCGTCAGGAAGAGGCCGGGGCTTTCGATCAATTCACGCAATCCTTCACACGTTCAGTTGCGATTCTTCGCGCCCCCGCGTCGATTGCCAGCACGTCGTCCAGCGTTTCGGACGCCGGAGGATCGTACCGATCGAGCGTATCGGCGACGATTGCGGCAATTTCGAGGAAGCCGATACGTTTCTTGAGAAAAGCCTCCACCGCAATTTCGTTGGCGGCGTTGAGGATCGCCGGGCGGGCACCCCCGGAATCTAGCGCCTCGCGTGCCAATCGCATCGCGGGAAACCGGATTTCGTCCGGTGCGGCGAAATCGAGGCGGCTGATCGCGATCAGGTCGAGCGGTGCCATCGGCGTCGCCATACGGTCCGGCCACGCGAGGCAATGCGCGATCGGGGTGCGCATGTCTGGCGGGCCCAACTGCGCCAGTACCGACCCGTCGATATAATCGACCAGCGAATGGATCACCGATTGCGGGTGAATGACGATTTCGATTCGGTCATGCGCAACCGGGAACAGCCGCGCCGCTTCGATCAGTTCAAGGCCCTTGTTCATACAAGTCGCCGAATCGACCGAAATCTTCGCGCCCATCGACCAATTGGGGTGCGCCACCGCCTGTTCGGGCGTCACACTACGCATCTGTCCGATCGACCAGTCGCGGAACGGGCCACCGCTACATGTCAGGATGATGCGCCGGACATTGCCAGGACGGCTCGTGTCGAAACATTGGAAGATCGCATTATGTTCGGAATCCGCCGGCAAAAGCGTCGCGCCGCTGCGCGCCGCCGCTGCCAGGATTACGTCGCCCGCCGAAACCAATGGTTCCTTGTTGGCGAGCACGACCACGCCGCCCCGCTCCACTGCCGCCATGACGGGTTCGAGGCCCGCGCAGCCGACGATCGCACCCATCGTCCAGTCGGCGCCCATCGCCGCGGTATCGATCAGCGCCTGCGCACCGCCCGCCGCCTCGATGCCGCTGCCAGAGAGACGTGCGCGCAGATCGGGCAAGCAGGTCTCGTCCGCGACGACCGCGCGTTTGGCGCGGGTGCGGATTGCCGCCGCCGCCAATTTCTCGACATCGCAATTGGCGGTAAGCGCGAGGATTTCGAACCGTTTGGGTTCGCGCTCGATCAGGTCGAGCGTCGAACTGCCGACGGATCCGGTCGCACCAAGGATCGTCACGGTCTTCATGTATAGAATCTCGGGAGTATGAGCAGAAAGGCTGCGAGCGGTGCCACTGGGACCAGCCCGTCGAGTCGATCGAGGACACCGCCATGACCGGGAAGGATCGACCCACTATCCTTGACCCCTGCCCTGCGCTTCAGCCAGCTTTCGAACAGATCGCCCCCCTGTGCGAGCACCGCCAGCACCGGAGTCGCCAGCGTCATGCGCCACGGCAGGCCGTATTGGACGTGCATCAGCATCGCAAACAGGCTCGCCCCTGCGACACCGCCGATCAATCCGGCCCAAGTCTTGTTCGGGCTGATGCCGGGCGCAAGTTTCGGTCCGCCGATCGTCCGGCCCGAAAAATACGCGCCGATATCGCACGCCCACACAAGTGCCAGCGCCCACAAAGTGAACATTATGCCGAAATCCTGCCGACGCAGGAACACCAACGCCAACACGGGCAGACCACAATAGATCACGCCCAACGCCAGATCGCGTCGCCGCGTGACGATTACCGCGAAGAAGGCAGCGCCGACGAGCAGGCCCAGCGTGAAGAAATAATGCACCTCGAGGATCAGCGAGGGCGGCGCCATCGTCGCCAGCGGCACCGACAGGCTGAATTGCGCGATCCGCTTACGCGTTGCGCTGACGCCAACCAGATCGGCCCACTCACCCATCATCACGATCGCGCCCGCGACGCATAGCAGCCAGAACCAGATGCCGCCTGCCCACAAGGCAGCACCCGCGACCGCGATCATCGCCACGCCGGTCACGAACCGCACGGGCAGATCGGATGCGCGTTTCGCCCCTTGAACGTCGGTGTTCACAGGCCGCCGAAGCGCCGTTGGCGCTGGCCGAATATCGCGACCGCCTGCTCAAGCGCAGCGGCATCGAAATCGGGCCACAACGTATCGACGAACAGCAATTCGGCATAGGCCGCCTGCCACAACAGGAAATTGGACAGCCGTACTTCGCCAGACGTTCGAATCATCAGATCGAGCGGCGGCAGGTCGCGCGTATCAAGCGCGCCTTCGATCGCGGCTTCGTCGATGGCCTCGGCGCGTATTTCGCCTGCCGCGACCTTTTCGGCCAGCGTGCGGGCGGCGGCGGCGATCTCGGCCTGCGCGCCGTAGTTCAGCGCGATGACCAGAATCGGCCCGTCATTGCTCGCGGTGCGCGCGATCGCGTCATCGACCAGCCTCACAAGATCGGGCGAAAAGCGGCGATAATCGCCGATCACCCGCAGCCGCACGTTCTCGCGCGACAATTCATCGAGATCGCTACGGATGAACAGGCGCAGCAACCCCATCAGGTCGCTGACTTCCTCTTCCGGTCGTCGCCAATTTTCCGAGGAAAAGGCGTATAGCGTCAGCGCCTCGATCCCCAATGTCCGGGCGGCGCGCGTGACCTTGCGCACCGCGTCCACGCCGGCCTTGTGTCCAGCCAGACGCGGCATGAAGCGCTTCTTCGCCCAGCGCCCGTTACCATCCATGATGATGGCAACATGACGCGGGATATGCGTCGGTCCCCCCGACATCTCACCCACAGCTGCGGGTTTCGGGGCCGGCGCCAAACTCACTTGCCGAGAATTTCCTTTTCCTTCGACGTCGCCGCCGCATCGATCTCGCCGATCGTCTTGTCGGTCAGCTTCTGCACTTCGGTTTCGAGCTTCTTGCGGTCGTCCTCGCCGAACAGACCCTTCTTCTCATCCGTCTTCAGCGAATCCATGCCGTCACGACGCACGTTGCGCGCGGCGATGCGGGCGTCCTCGGCATATTTACCGGCAAGCTTGGCGAGCTCCTTGCGGCGCTCCTCGGTCAGATCCGGGATCGGCAGGCGCAAAGTCGTGCCATCGACGATAGGATTGAGCCCGAGTCCGGCGGAGCGGATCGCCTTGTCGCACGGCCCGACATTCATCTTGTCCCACACCTGGACCGACAGCATGCGCGGCTCAGGCACCGATACGGTGGCGATCTGGTTGAGCGGCATGTGCGCGCCATATACCTCCACCGTCACGGGATCGAGCAGCGAGGTGGATGCGCGCCCGGTGCGCAGGCCCACCAGATCGTGCTTCAAGGCGTCGACGGCACCGCTCATGCGGCGTTCGAGATCAGTCTTGTCATATGCGGCCATGTCAGCCCTCCTTCTGAACGGTCGTCGATACGCCCTCACCCGCCAGGACAGCGGCGAAATTGCCGTGTTCGCGGATGTTGAAGACGACGATCGGAATGTTGTTGTCGCGGCACAGGGCGATGGCGCTGGCGTCCATCACCTTCAAATTCTTCGCCAGCACCGTATCGTAGCTGACGGTGGAATAGCGCGTCGCCGTGGCGACGACCTTAGGATCCGCGTCGTACACACCATCGACCGACGTGCCCTTGAACAGGGCGTCGCATTTCATCTCGGCAGCGCGAAGCGCTGCGCCACTGTCGGTGGTGAAATAGGGTTCGCCGACGCCCGCTGCGAAGATCACCACCCGGCCCTTTTCCAGATGCCGTTCGGCGCGGCGGCGGATGACTGGCTCGCAGATCTTGTCCATAGAAATGGCCGATTGGACGCGGGTGGACACCCCGATCTGCTCCAGCGCATTCTGCACCGCCAGCGCGTTCATCACCGTGGCCAGCATACCCATATGGTCGGCGGTCGCGCGCTCGAAGCCCTTGGCCGCAGCCGCCAGCCCGCGAAAGATGTTGCCGCCGCCGACGACGATGCAGAGTTCATAGCCTTGCGCCTTTACATCGGCGATCTCGCCGGCAACCCGCGCCGTTACTGCCGGATCAATCGCCAGACCGGCCCCCGACTCATTAGCCCCCATCAGGACTTCACCCGACAATTTGAGCAGGATACGTTTGTACGAGGGTGCTGTCACGGGATTCCAATAAACTGCTGTCGGGGGGCGGCGCGAACCTTAGTGGGGCGGGCGCTTCCGGGGAAGCCCCTAAGGTACGGCGGGATATTTGGCCAGCACGTCGCCCAGCGCATCCTTCATCGGGCCGAGCCAGCTGTCATAGTGCCGCCAATGGTCCACGGCTTCGCTGTAAAGCGGCCGCCGCACCTGCTCCGCGCTCGGTGTGCGCACCGCGCGCTTGGAGGTGTGGAATGCGAGGCAAGCCGGATCGAATGGCAGGCCGATAACATCGAGCATCCGTCGCACTTCCGTATCCGCATCGGCGATCAGGTCTTCGTAGATCACGCGCAGGACGAAGCCGGGCAAACAATCATTCCACAGCTGCATCATACGAACATAATCGACGTAGAAACGACCGATATTGGCGGTCGTCGTGCTGAAGCTGCGGCCATTGGGGAAATATTGCCTGAAAACCGAACGGCCGCAGCCCAGCGGATGGCGTCGAACGTCGATGATCTTGGCATTGGGCAGGATGAGTCGGATCAGGCCGACCGAGACGAAGTTCATCGGCAATTTGTCGATGAAGAACGGGCAATCTGTTTTCCTCCAACGGGCGGCGCGGCGGAGATAGTCCGCACCCAATTCCGCAATTTGGGCACCAGAGAGCGGGGCTAGATTGTCGGGATAGGGCGCCGTCGCCGGATCGTTGCCGAGCCCGCCAAGCAGGCGGGCGATCCGGGGCATTTCCGGCAACTCCATCGTACCCTCGATCGCCGGGTGGCTGGCGAGCATCTGTTCGACCAGCGTCGATCCGGATCGCGGCATGCCGACGATAAAGATGGGGTCAGGCGCAGGATCGCCGCTTCCGGTGCGCGTGGAGAAGAAATCCGGAGTGAACAGGATTTCGCAGCGCCGGCTGAGCAGCGTCAGATATTCCGGATCATGCGCACTTCGAACGCGTTGCAGGCCGTTGCCTGCTTCGTATCGCGCAAAGGATTCGGCATAGCGGGCTTCATCCTCGAGCGCCTTGCCCAGGGCGAAGTCGATGCAGATGCGGTTGGCGTCGGTAACAGCGGGACTGGTCAACTCGGCCTGCATCGCCGCTATGTCGGCCTCGTCGAAGCGGAACGATTTGAGGTTGGCAAGGCCCCACCAGCTTTCCCCCGTATCCGAGGCCACGGTCAGGCTCTTGCGGAAGGCGACGATGGCGGCGGGGATATCGCCGATCGTCTTGAAAACGTTACCGAGGGTCATCCACACCAAGGGTTGGGTCGGATCGTCGGCGAGCAACTCGTGATACGCCGCCGCCGCGCCCGCATGATCGCCGAGCAGGTCGAGCGTGGCCGCGCGCATGTTGCGATAGCCGATATGTTTCGGATCGATCACCAGTAACCGGTCGAATTCGGTCAGTGCCTCGGGCAAATCGTTGCCGTGATACAGCGCCCATGCGAGATCGCTGCGCGCGGGAACATAGTCCGGTGCAAGCTCCAGGGCGCGACGCAGGAACCGGACCGCATCAACGATATTGCCGGCGCGCAACGCCAGGTCGGCGAGCAGGACGATCGCCGCAATGTCGGTCGGCACCCGCTGCAACCGCGTGCGAACGATCTGCTCCGCCGTGGCCAGCTTGTTTGCGGAGATTGCGGCCACGGCATCGGCCAATGGTGCTTGGGCGAGCGACAGGCGTGCGGCGCGATCATGCGCCGTCGATGCCCCTGTCGGGTCACCCGCCGCCAGCTTCGCGTCGCCCAGTGCCCGCCACGCTCCGCCCGCCTCCGGCTGGAGTATCACCGCGCGCTCCAACGCTGCGACCGCCTCGATCCAGTGCCGGGCATCGACATGTGCCTGCGCGGCAGCGATCTGAGCGGTGAACTCGGCGGCGGGATCGGGCTTGATCATCACCCGATCAAGCGCGGCGGCGGGGCGGTGTCAATCGTCGGCCCGCCCCAAAATCTGAAGCGCGCGGAATCCGAGGTGCCCAGAATTTGAAGGGTGCAGAATCGAAACGGGCCCGAAACCGAAAAGGGCTGCGCCTCGCGACGCAGCCCCTCCCGTCTCAATCGGTGGCGACCGGCTTTAGGCCGGCTGCTTGACGCCCGATGCGGCAGCGACTTCGGCAGCGAAGTCGCTCGTTTCCTTCTCGATGCCTTCGCCGAGCTGAAAGCGGACATAATCGACCAGCTTGATTGGCTTGCCCGCCGCCTTCGCCGCATTGGCGACAACGTCGGAGATCTTGGTCTTGCCGTCCATCACCAGCAACTGGCTGACCAGCGCGTTTTCCTTGCGATACTTGGCGATACCGCCCTCGACCATCTTGGCGACGATGTCGGCCGGCTTGCCGCTCTCAGCAGCCTTTTCGGTGGCGATCGCACGCTCGCGCTCGATCACTTCCGGGTCCAGGTCCTCCTCGTTCAGCGCCAACGGGAAAGCGGCCGCGATGTGCATCGCGATCTGCTTGCCGAGCGGCTCGAGCACATCGGCACCCGCTTCGCTCTCGAGCGCGACGAGCACGCCGATCTTGCCGAGACCCGGAGCGGCTGCGTTATGGACGTAAGGGACCACCAGGCCAGCGCTGACTTCCAGCCGCTTGGCGCGGCGCAAATTCTGGTTCTCGCCGATCGTGGCGATGTTGTTGGTCAGCGTTTCCTCCACCGTCTTCTCTCCGAGCGAGGTCGCCTTGATCGTATCGATCGAATCGCCGAGCGCCAACGCGACCGAGGTCACGTCGCGCACGAACGTCTGGAACTGCGCGTTCTTGGCGACGAAATCGGTTTCGGAATTGACCTCGACCGCGGCACCCTTGGTGCCCGACACTTCGACGCCGACCAGGCCCTCGGCCGCGGTACGGCTGGACTTCTTGGCGGCGGACGCGAGACCCTTGGCGCGCAGCCAGTCGATCGCTGCCGTCATGTCGCCGCCGGTTTCGGTCAGCGCCTTCTTGCAATCCATCATGCCCGCGCCGCTTTTCTCGCGCAGGTCCTTCACCGCTGCTGCCGTGATGTCGGCCATGTCTCTAATCCTTTTGTTCGGTCTGCAAATGTGATGCGGGCGGGGAAAGGCTCGTTCGCCCTGCCCCGCCCGGTAATTCAGCCCATTAGGCCAGCGAGGTTACGCTTATGCGTCGATCTGGCGCTCGCCCTCGACCGCCGTTTCCGGCTCGGTCGAGGCTGCCGGAGTTTCCGGATCCGCCGCTACGGGATCTGCGGCAACCGGAGCGAAATCTGCTTCCGTCACCGACGTATCGGCAGCGACCGAAGCCGAAGCCTCGACCGCCGTTTCAGCGGGTGCGACCGTCAGCGCTTCTTCAACCGGCGGGCGTTCCATTGCGCCGACATCGACGCCCTTGCGCTGCTGCTGCTCCTGGCCGCCACGGGTCGCGGCGATCGCGATCGCTTCGCAATACAGGCGGATCGCACGGCTGGCGTCATCATTCGCCGGCACCGGGAATGCGATGCCATCCGGCGAAACGTTCGAATCGAGGATCGCGACGACGGGGATACCCAGCGTGTTGGCTTCCTTGATCGCCAGCTCTTCCTTGTTGGCGTCGATCACGAACATCACGTCCGGAATGCCGCCCATGTCACGGATGCCGCCGAGCGAAAGCTCCAGCTTGTCCTTTTCACGGGTTAACTGCAGCACTTCCTTCTTGGTCAGGCCGTGCGTGTCGCCGGTCAGTTGCTCTTCAAGCGTCTTCAGGCGCTTGATAGAATTGCTGATCGTCTTCCAGTTGGTGAGCATGCCGCCCAACCAACGATGGTTGACGAAATGCTGGCCCGAACGACGCGCTGCATCGGCGACCGGCTCCTGCGCCTGGCGCTTGGTGCCGACGAACAGAACCTTGCCACCAGCGGCGGTCGAGGCGGCGACGAATTCGAGCGCGCGGGCGAACAACGGCACGGTCTGGGACAGATCGAGGATGTGAACGCCGTTACGGTCGCCAAAGATATAAGGCTTCATCTTCGGGTTCCAGCGATGCGTCTGGTGTCCGAAATGCGCGCCAGTTTCGAGCAATTGCTGCATCGAGACGACAGGTGCCGCCATAGGTAATTCCTTTTCCGGTTATTCCTCTGGGAAGCGAGTGATCCATCGGGCTCAGCCCAGGACACCGGTCATGAATGCTTCCCATGCGGTGTGAAGGCGTGCCCCTTAAAGCAGCTTATTGCGCAAATCAAGCGTTGACAGATGGAACATGAGTGGAACATAAAGGGTTCACAAGGCGGACACGGAACCGAATGCGCTGGTGCGAGTTGAGCGTTTCGAACTGTGGCCCACATTCAGGGAGTTGGGCAAGGATGACGATCGTGGCTTTCTTGGTTTTCGGAACCGCTCTGGCAATCTCGCTGACGGTTATCGTGCATACGCTGGCCCCGGCTATGCCGCGAATCATTGCTCTCCTCTCGGGTCATCATGATGCTGCCGCCACGCCGCAGCTCGTGCTCAGGGATCGACGCCCCGCCCCGCGGATGCGCCTGGCTGCACAATCCCAGGTGATGCAGCGCGCAGTCGCTTGACCTTGGCATAACTGACGACGCTGATTGGAATAGACAGGATATAGGCGACGGACAGGGCCGATATGGTGTGCCACGGTGCCGAAAGCAGCGCCGCCCCGAGCAGCACGACGATGGCCAATGCTTCGAACCGGATGTTGCGGCGCAATTTCAGCGATCCCCAGGAGAATGTGGCGACGCTCGAAATCATGAGTGTCGCCATCACCGCGACCCATGGTGCGACGAGATAAGGTGAGCGAAACACTTCCTCGCCGGTCCACACCCAGAAGAACAAGGGCAGCATCGCCAGTGCTGCACCCGCCGGCGCGGGAACACCGGTCAGGAAACCGGCCGACTTGTGCGGCTGTTCCTCGATATCGATCTGTGCATTGAAGCGCGCCAGCCGGAGTGCGCAGAACACCGCGAGCACCAGCGAACACAGCCAGCCGATGCGCGGTAGATCCTTGAGCGACCACAGATACAGGATCAACGCGGGAGAAACGCCGAACGAAATCGCATCGGCGAGCGAATCAAGTTCAGCCCCGAACCGGCTTTCCCCGTGCAGCATCCGCGCGATGCGCCCGTCGAGGCCGTCCAATATCCCGGCCAGCACGACCATCGTCACCGCAATCTCGAACTGCCCGGAGATAGCGAAGCGAATGCCGGTAAGCCCGCTGCACAAGGCCAGCGCCGTCACCGCATTCGGCGCGACCGCGCGCAACGGGAGCCCGCGCCGCACCCTTGGCAACGCGTCCCTCATCGGGGGAATGTCACTGGAAGCGCGATCCCGCTTTTGAACATTGATTCTTTCACGCCTCCCCGGCGAAGAGCGGGGTCCGGCGGCCAAGGTTTTGCTGGAAAGCGGGCAAGCGCTGCAACGTACCGAGGTGCGACTGGTACGCGGCGTCCGCCGGGGAAGCATGAACGATAATCGGCAAGAAAAACCGGGTCACTGCGAAACGCCGCTCGGTACCACGGCACCACCGCGGCCCAGCACCGTCTCGCCCGCGACGCTGCGCTGGCCGAGGCACACCTGGCAGGCGACATCGTCGGGCAGGAACACATCCACCCGGCTGCCGAAGCGGATCAGACCGACCCGCTGACCGGTCGCGACCATATCGCCCGGTTTGACGAACCCGAGGATGCGTCGCGCGACCAGGCCCGCAATCTGCGTAAAGCCTACGCGTCGTCCACCCTTGCCTTCGACGACGATATGCTGGCGCTCATTCTCTTCCGACGCCTTATCGAGATCGGCATTCAGAAATTTTCCTGAAATATAGACGACCTGCCGGATCGTGCCCGCAATCGGCGTGCGGTTGATATGCACGTCGAAGACCGACATGAAGATCGACACGCGCACCAGCGGCGCATCGCCCAGCCCTTTCTCGCCCGCCAATTCGCGCGGCACCGGCATGCGCTGGATCATCGTGATCAATCCGTCTGCGGGCGCGATGATCAGATCGTCTCCCTGCGGGCTGACGCGCACAGGATCGCGGAAGAACATCACCACCCAGGCAGTGATGCCGAGCAACGGCCAGAACAGCACTTTCGAGATCAGCCACGTACACAGCAGCGTGATCGTCAGTGCGATGAGAACATATTTGCGCCCTTCCGGGTGCATTTCGGGGAAGCGCCATTTGACGGGTGGTTTGCCGTCCGGCGCATTTTCTAGGGATGCCATAATGATATCCTACCGGTCCGGGCGCGGCCTGACAA
>NZ_JANYEK010000058.1 GCF_025363195.1 Sphingomonas sp. | reverse complement strand
GGTGGTGTTGGTGCGTAAGGATTGCGAATTGCACCAGGCTCAGAAGATGTGTTCCACCATGCGTTTTCTCTATCAATTGAAAGTTGATGTGCCCCTTTTCCTTTTGCGTCCCCCTTATAACTTACTCCATTATTAGTTCTTTCGTAGCTTTCAGCTAACTCATGAAAAACTACAGTTGAGCGCGATTTTTTGACTATCATGCCCGATCCTGACTCTTCTTCATAAGTTGCATCTTTATGAATTGCAACTTGTCCATTGTACCCTTCTTTGGGAAGGAAAGTATGCCCATTATTACTATCTGTGCCGTTATCAGAGGCATTAATTATTTTATCGTTTTCTAAATATAGAGGCCTGCCAAATTTCATTCCATCTCCATTTTTCCCCAAGAAAATATCAGTCGCTTCATATAAAAATTTCTTGTCTGATTTGACTAAATCATTTATTAGGTTTAATCCTTCGTCTTTCTTTAAAATTTTTGAAACCTCATCTTTAGTTTTTGTACCAAAATCTAAAGTAACTTTTCCTGTTTTGTCGTCGATTTTGATATAATCTTGATTTTTATTTTTCGCAAGACTTTTAACGTCTGATTTAGATTCTTTATTATTACCAGCATCTAAATCATCTCCTAATTTATCAAAATCTCTAATTGGGTTATTACTGATTGAGCTATATTGAGATTCATAAGACTTATTTATAGGGTCTAAACTAAACCATCTTCCAAGCCTAGTATCAATAGCTCTATAATGAGTAGTGTAGTCATTTCCAGCAGCAGCAATCTCATCATCTTTTTCGGATCCTTGATAGCCGTAACGGTATGCTTGGCTAGAGAAAGAGCGGCCTTTGGCTACACTACCAAACGTAGTATAACGGCAAAACGAAGATAAGCTATAACCACTAGGCATTTGGAAATGTTTTATTGTAACCAAAAATAGCAATTATTTTACATTAAATGGCCAAAATGGTTATAGCTTAAAATGGTTATAATGAAGGTGGTATACTATTTAATTTTGCGTAGTATTTATCCATTTCTTCATCAATAAATGCATCAGAATAATTTACATAACGGTAAAACGAAGTGCTATTTGCTTTATGGCCTGATATAAGCCGTACATTAATTTCGTGCATACCCATACTTAGCATAGTAGTAATGGCAGTGCGACGCATGGTATGGGAACTAATGCTATCACAAAACCGGTAGTTTGTTTTTTTAGCGGCATCTTTATAATGTACAAAGGGTGTTCCTTGTTTGCTTCGCGTTTTTGTGATCTCTTCGGTCCAACCTGCTAAAAGTGCTATTTGTTTAATGGCTTTATTAAAGTTCACCATTGATATAGGTGGAAATAAAGACACTTTGCGTCGTCGATATTTATGTAATATATCCTTGGCATAATCTGGTAAATAAACTCGTGAGTTGGTATTTGTTTTTTGTGAGTTAATAACTACATATTTATTGTGGCCTATGGTTTCGATATTAGTAGAGTTTAAGGAAGTTAAATCGGAAAACCTTAATGCAGTGGTACAACCAAACACAAATAGGCCTTTCATTTTCCGTAAGCGCTTATTTAAGCTTTGTTCAAAGGCTTTGTTATGAATTAAAAAACTCAAGCGCTCAGGCGTAAGTACAATCACGGGTATATCTTCGTGCGTTTTATAAAAGCGATGATAGTATGAACCTGGCATTATAATGAGTTCTTTTTCCAACCACATAAAAAATGCGCGAAGTAGTTTCATTTGATTACCAACATGATTATCGAAATGGTTGAGTTCGTAAAATAAGTAATTAGTAAAATCAAAGTAAAAACGTTTCCAATACTTATTTTCAGCCATTTTTTCGCGGGTGTTTAAATATTCCCAATCTTTAATTCGCAAAACCTTATCGCGGTTTACTTGGTAACTTTGGATGTGTTTAAACAAAACGACATAATTATCGATAGTTGAACTTCGAATTATTTTACCGTTAGGCTGAATGCGTTGCCCATTTTGTGTTTCTTTTAAAAACCTTTGATACAAGGGGTTTAATGCTAGTGTTTTTTTTCATGGCTTTTTTAAACTAATATCGGGAGATTTAATGCCATATAAAATCATTTGCTAATAGTTTACAATCTGTTTTGTACTATTTTCGTTTACCTTTAACTAAACTATCAATAGATATCAGATTAAATAATTCTCTCATTGTTATTATTTAGAAGAAAAAATGGAAAGAATGATATGTTAAACGAATTTATTCCATTTGATAAAGAATGGTATGAAGATTATCTATATTAATCATCCCCACAATAAACTTTTTTATGATATTTAATATTAGTAAAGTTAAATAACTACTGCTATAATTTTTCCCACATTGGGCAACGCCCACTATTTCACATTTTTGCACAAATTGTCTTTTTGGATTAGTGTGCTGATTAAAATTGAATCAGATTAAATTTGAGTTTCGTATTATTGGCCATTCGACCTATCAATAGGGGAAAATTACAATTTGTGTCTATTATTTTGTTCATTTTTCATTTTTAAAGCTTCAATTTCTTCAGTAGTTAATTTTCTTGGTTGCAAGGTCTTTTCATCTATGGTGAAGTTATTCTTCTTTAGTAATTCATAAGCATGATGGGCAATTATTTTTGCTTTTTTTAGTTCTTGGTTTAATTTTGATACTTCAGAACTTTTTCTGTTTTCTAAAAATTCATTGATTGGGATAACATCATTTGTCAATGCTCCATAAAACTCCTTCATTTCTATATGTTTAGCATTACTACCTCTTATGCCTCGTTTTAAACCCAAGTCTTTCATCTTCTCCGAAAAGTCGTCTTGTAAATTTTGGTAATCTTTTCTATTACCACACACCGTTTTAGCCGATAGTTTTTTATCTTTTGTAATTGGTACAATTACAAAATGAATATGTGGTGTTTTTTCATCTAAATGGATATCTAGGCTCATAATATTTTCTTTGCCAAATCGTTCAGAAACAAATTCCATAGCTCGCTGGCTAAAGGCAGTTAATTTTTGATCCACTCTATTGCCATTAAAATATTCCGGAGATGCTGTACATAATATTTCAACTGCTTTTACGGCATCTTTTCTAATTTTATCTATGCCAATGTTTTTAAGATGCTGGTTAATAGATTGACTCAAGTTTAAGTCATTGAACTTTTTTTTGGTAATATTATTTTGTGAAAGATTCGAATCAGCATTTTCAGCCCATTTTTTTACTGACCCATCCACAAATATTTCTTCTGTTCTTGCATTGTGTTTTTCGATAGCAGAAATTGCAGCACCTTTTCTTTTTTCTATTCTTATAACAGCATACATATTTATTAATTTTATTGGTTCTAAGGGGTTAAGGGGATTTCCCCTTGCACACGACTTTTGCAAAAGTCTAGTGTGTTAGACTTCGTCGTAAAATAGAACCCGAAGCTTACACACTAGATGTTGATTTATACAAATTTCAAAAGAGGTGGGGAAAAATCAGTTTCACTTATATTCAGTTATATTATACTGGTTTTTTCCCTATTGTTCTTTCACTTATTTAAAATTGTCAGTTACTCACTTACTTACTCACTCATTTTTTTGAAGTAGGTAGGTAACTTATATTTTGAACTTACTTACTCAGTATTATATATTGATTATAAAGGGATTAATCAGAATCAGGTAAGTGAGTAAGCTCTGATGCTAAATTCATCTTAATAAAATAGCCTTTAATACTATGCACGCCATTTGTTTTTGAGCTTCTTTCAAATCCAAGAGTTTTTAGAGCCTTTCCCATTTTCTCAGGTGTCGAATTAAATTGCATCCCTAATTTCTCAGGAAGGATTTTTAAAAAATCAGTGGCAGTATAAAAACCGTTATTACTTTCTTTAGTTCCAGGAAAAAAATATCGTTGAATCAGATCCATTTCAATACTTGGAATTTGATGTTTTTTATTTTCCAGTTCGTTTTCTTCAATTTCTTGTGCTGTAAGTTCATAATGAAAGTTGCTATTATAAAGATCATAGGCTTGAGCCCATACATAATCAATATTAACATCCTTTGTATAGTTCCAATCAATATACTCCAATTCAAAACAAAGCCATCTTACAGAGCCTGTTTCATCGCTTAAAAAGCTATCTTTATTCGTAGAACCAACAAAATTGGCTCTGCGAGATGTTAGAATGGCTTTTCTACCAAATGGGTGACGTATTTTAATACTAGCTTTACTTAACATACTTTTCAGGGCATTAATTTCTGAACGGTTAAAAGTTGCTAATTCATCCATATTAATAATAAAGTTTTCGCCTAAAGCAATTAAACTGTCTTTATCAGTTCCAATACTTTCTGTTATATAATCTTTTAGGTCTGTTGGACATAGCCAGTTTAAAAAAGTAGTTTTACCACTATTCTGTTTATCATGTACTAAAATAAAAGCTTGTTTATTTACTACGTTTGGATTAATAGCACATGCTACACTTCGAACGAGCATCTTTTTAAAATGTTTTTTAAATCGTTCTTGGTTTTTTGTTTTAATATATGATACCAATTGTTCGATATAATCAAATTCTTTTTTTCTGTCTATTTTGTTTAAGTTCTCAAAATAGGTTTTAAATGGGTTATAGTTTTCCATAATACCTGCTTTTAATAATGAGGTTAGTTTTTGTATTGAAATATGAATCCGATCATTCTGGAGCCTGACATAGAGTTCATCGATATTGATCTCTTTATATAGTGATTCTTTATCACCTATTTTTTTGTATTGAAGTTCATTTGTTACTTCATTGTAACGAATATTGAAGTATTTATTTAAGTATTTTTCTGTGATTTGAAAAATAGTTTCTGAGTACCCGCTGTTAGCGGGAAGATTTTCATTATCTTTGTCCATAAGTTAGGTAAGAGTTTAGGAATAAAAAATTAAGAAGCAGCTACGCCAATAGCTGCTTTTATTGTTTCTTTACCCTTCGTTTTTGACGGTACTCCAATAAAAGTTCGTCGACATCGTCTTTTCGATAAACAATAACTGAATTTATTTGGATGAAACTAATTTCGCGATTATCACGCCAATTTTGAATTGTACGTTCGGATACATGAAAAATTTTAGCAACTTCTTTCGTTGTATACAACAATGGAGTTTCTTGAAATGGATTAGACTGTGAATTTGTTTGCATAATAAGTATTTTTAATTTATTTAAAAGATTATAAATGCAAATTAAATTTCAAATATTACTTAAACCTAATTTTGAATTTTTTTTATTAAATCTTTCCTAATCCCTTTAATATATGTGTTTTTATACATGACTAATTTAAATTCGTGAACTTTTTTTCTGAATTCATCCAATTCTTTCTTTTTCTTTTTATGTACGTATGTATCGGATATAATTTTATTTATTGATTTTTCTGAATACTCATATCCATTTGATTTTCTCAAAATAAATGATTTTCTCATGATTTTAATCATTTCAGATTTACTAATATCATTGCCTTTTTCATTCTTAGCTATTTTTAAGGTTCTTAACATATTTATAAATTGTAATGTTATTTCAAGGTCGGTATGAATTCTTTCGGCTTGGTAAAAATTCTTGATTATTTTTTTTATTTCTAATTTGATAAAGTCCAATAAATTATCTACTATATTTCTTATTTCATGTAAAATTTCAAAACCATATTCTACTGAATCAATTTCTAAAATGTTAAATTTAAATCTATTACTAATTTTATGAATAAACTCCTTATCAACTTCTTTTATATTTTCTTTTTTTAAAAATCTTGATTTTACTATTTTTTTCTTCATTGAAATTTTTTTCGAAAACTGGAGCTTAAGATCATTTACTCTATAATTATGAAAATATATAAAATCGAGAAGAGCTGATTTACTTTTTATTTCTTTTATTTTTTTAACAATATTTTCTTTATCTATATCTAAATCTTTGGATACTTGTTCAAGTAAATTTGTAACATTAATATTTGTTAATTCTTCGTTTTTCTCTAAATCGAAAATTGGTTTTAAATCCATTGTAAGTAGATTATGGTAATTATAATTATTTTTCATATGTTATTAATTAAAAATTTCAATTGCTTTATCTAATTCTTGATTTATGATTTTTGCATAAATCTGTGTTTCCTTAATATCACTATGTCCCATGTATTTTGAAACATACTCTATCCTCATGCCTTTTTGTAATGCAGTAGTCGCAAATGTGTGCCTCGCGGTATGAAAACTAATGCTCTTTTTAATTTTGGTTAATTTAATGATTTCTTTTAAATCAGAATTCGTATAAGCTGTAGCTGATGAAATTGCATTAAATACTTCGATGCTGTCGCCCATATTTTTGCATTTCAAAAGTGGGAATATTAAATCATTGGGTTTTGTATTTTCATTTGCATAAATATTAATTATATCAATTGCTTTTTGTGGAATACGAATATTGATGGATTTTTTAGTTTTTTGAATTTTTAAACTGAGTTTTTCATCTTGAAAGTTTCCCCAAGTCAATTGCAGTACATCCGAAATCCTTAAACCACCTGCATAGGCGGAAAATACATATATGTTTCTGTGATGGTAAAAATTAGTATTTTCTTCTAATTTTAAGTTTTCAATTTCCAATAATTCTTCAGAAGTTAGATAGGCTCTAGTTGATTGGTCTGGTTTAATTATATAGTTAATAAATGGGTTTTTATCATAAGACATATTCCCTTCTTTGATATATTTTAAAATAATTGTTTTAAGAAATTTCATATTAGCATGAATTGTTGTATTGGTATTTTTATATGTTTCTCTTAAATAGAGATCATATTTTTTTACCATATCCTGATTAAATTCTTCAATTAATATATCATCATCTTTTAAGAATTCCTTTAATTTATTAATTACTGACACCCCTCTTTTATATGTACCATATTTTCCTTGTAGTTTCAGTGTTAATTTATAGTCTTCTGCATAAGGAAATAGTTTCATTGCCTTATTGGAGACCATTTTGTTTTTTATTGTACTTACTGAATTGTAGTTATCTTTTGATTCAATTTCTAATAATTTGGCTTCATACTCAACTAATAGACTTCGTAAAGTATTATTCATTCTCGCACTATTTTTATATGATGATTTTACTTGATTTTTGTCAAAATCCCATTCATTTAACTTTACTGAATATCCAGTGGCAATGTATTTTCTTTTACCTCGATTTGTGATTTTTAAATTTATAGGTGCTTTTCCTTGCTGATTTAGCTTATCTTTTCGGAATAAAATGCTTATTTTTGTCATAGTAATAACTTAAATGTTTAAATATTTGGGTGTCTTTTTGGGTGACCTTTTTATTTCACATAAGTGTTTTTATAAAATTTATGTTCTTTCTCTTAACAAAGGTACAGTCTAATAATCAAATAGTTATATGAATATGAAGTATATTGATGAACATAAAGGAAG
>NZ_JANYEK010000035.1 GCF_025363195.1 Sphingomonas sp. | reverse complement strand
CGTCCGGCATGGCTGTTCGGCAAACCCGCGCCGGCCGTCTATCCGTGGCTGCTGATTGGCCTGTTGTGGATGGTTTCGTTCCTCAATTCGGCCGATCGCGCCATCCTGAACGCGGTCAAGCCGCTGCTGCGCGAAGCCTTTGGGATCAGCGATATCCAGCTGGGTCTGGTCGATACCGTGTTCTTCTGGACGTATGCGGTTTGCGCATTCCTGTTCGGCCGCATCGGCGACAGCGTACGCCGTCGCACGATGATCTTGGTCGGTCTGCTGTTCTGGAGCACGGCCACCGGTTTCATGCCCGTGGCGACGGGCTTTGCAATGTTGTTGGGGATGCGCACGCTCGTTGCGGTGGGCGAATCCACCTATTACCCCGCCGCCACCGCGCTGATCGGCGCCTGGCACCAGCCAGCAAGGCGAAGCCGCGCGCTGGCTGTCCACCAGACGGCGGTGTTCGCCGGGGGCGGGTTCGGCAGTTGGGCGGCGGGCAGGCTGGCGGATAACCACGGCTGGTCGATGCCGTTCGTGGTGTTCGCCGCAATCGGCATCGTGGTGCTGGCGGTGCTGTTCTGCACCTTGCGCGATGATGCGCCGGAAACGCAGGCCCGCCAGAGCCGCGCAGCGGGCGAGCCGATGCAGCTGATCCTGGCCAATCCGGCGGCGCTGCTGCTGTGCGGGGTGTTCTTCCTTGCAACGGCGGCGTCGTCTGCGGTGCTGAACTGGTGCAACACTTACGCGCATGATGTGCTGGGCCTGAACCTGGCGGATAGCGCGCTGGTCGGCCCGGTGATGATCACCACGGCGGGCTTTTTCTCCGTGCTGGTCGGCGGCTGGCTGTCCGACCGGTTTGCCGCCCGCAGCCTGACCGGGCGGTTCACGGTGCTGGCGCTCGGGCTGGGGCTGGCGGCGCTGTTTTTGCTACCGTTTCCGTGGGCCGGGTCGGTGATTGTGGTGGGATTGCTGCTGTTTGGCACCAGCTGCGGCAAGGGCCTGTTCGATGGCTGCATCTATGCCGCGATGCACGATGTCATGCCCGATCAAACCCGTGCCACAGCGGCGGGCCTGATGACGATGTCAGGCTTCTTGGGCGCGGGCATTTCGACCATCGCCTTGCCCGCCATCGCCGTGCACACCGGTCTGGCGGCCGGTTTCGCGATGATGGCCGCGCTGTATAGTCTGGCCGTGATCGCGCTGCTGGCCGGGCGGCCGATGGTCCGGCGGGTGATGTCGCAGATGAAGACGGGGAATTTCGATGCCTGATCAGGCCTGCGTCGGAGGGATCGAACTGGGCGGAACCAAGACAGTGTTCGCTATCGGAGATCACCGCGGCACGATCCTGCTGCGCAAAACATTGCCCACCCGCGATCCGGCAGCGGTGGTGGCCGATGCCGGCGCGTTCTTCACCACCAGCGAACCGCGGATCGAGGCCCTGGGCGTGGGCGCCTTCGGCCCAGTGGTGGTGGACCGCAAAGCGCCTGATTTCGGCCATCTGCTCGATACCAACAAGCACGGCTGGAGCGGGTTCGACCTGATTGGCGCGCTGGCCGGCACGATTCCGGTGCCCGCCCGGCTGGTCACCGATGTCGGCGCGGCTGCGATCGGCGAAGCCCGGCTCGGCGCGTTGCGCGGCATCGATCTTGGGGTTTACCTTACTGTCGGCACCGGTATCGGTGGGGCGATCGTCTGCCATGGCGAACTGCTGCCCGCGCTGCTTCATCCCGAAATGGGCCATGTCGGCCTGCACCGGCGCGATGATGACCACGCGCCATCGCAGTGCAATTTTCACGAGACCTGCGCCGAAGGACTGGTTGCCGGCCCCGCCATCATGGCGCGCTTCGACCACCCGCTGGACCGGTTCGCGCCGGGCGGCCCGGAATTTGCGCTGGTTGCCGATTACCTGGGCCAGCTTTGCGGCAATCTCGTCTTGATGCTTTCGCCCTGGCGGATCGTGCTAGGCGGAGGCGTCGGCAAGACGCCCGGGCTGGCCGAGGCGACGCGCGCGGCGATGGCGCGGCAACTGGGCAGCTATGT
>NZ_JANYEK010000032.1 GCF_025363195.1 Sphingomonas sp. | reverse complement strand
TAAAAATGATGTTGAAGAACTCAAAGCCGAAATCCGTCCGGGCTGGATGAACATGCTGAAGTCGACCGACCGCCAGATCGTAGAGAGCACTTCGCTGAATCTGTCCGAACCGTGTGGGCTGGCAGAAAAGGACGGGCCAATCCTGTTTGATACTGTAGATGTTTCGTATTTCCAGGACAACATGTATCAGGTCGATCCAGCCTTTGTGGCGGAGAATTTCGTGACGTGCAGTACCAAGCTCAACCCGCAAGTCATGATAGGGAAGCTTAAAATCGTTCAGTTCCAGTGGTTTCGTCATCAAGGCTCGGACAGCGAATGATCGCCAGAGAGATTGCGATATGAGTTCGCCCGGCAAATTAACCGATCTAATTATAGGGATCGGCGCGGCGCGCGCCGAGGGACGGTATCACGAGGCCGAGAGGTTCTGCCGAGATGCCATAAATCTCGAGCCCAAAAATGCGACGCTTCGTGTATTACTGGGTTGGATCGCGCTCGATCGAAAGGGATATGACGACGCAATTTTGGCTGCCCGTCAAGCCGGCGATATGGCGGACCATGATGCCGTCGCTGTGGCCCGACTGCTTGTCTATGCCGCAGCAGCAGGCGGAGACTGGGCGATCGCGGACGCGACGCTGTCGGCGCTCGACGACGCTACTGCCCGAGCCTTGGCGGTCGAAACCGGTCCGATCTTCCTGGCTTGCCTTCAGGAATTCCGGCGGAACGAGGCTTGGGAAGGTGCCGTTCGAAGCTTCTCTCACGTCCCCCACGTATTAGACGTTGCGGCGCCCAATGTGATGCGCGACCTCTGCGCGATTGCCAGCACCTGCTATCTTGCGCTCGGCCGGGCAGAAGCTGCAATCGCGCTATTTGGTCGGGCTGCGATGCTCGAATCCGCCGAGCTCGAAGTGTCGCGCGAGGACCGTCCGCCGCTGCTGGTGACGTCGCTGATGCCGGCGCGATTCGAGGTCCAGAAGGCGGCTGTCGCCTCTTGGCGCAGGTTGGGGTTCAATGTCGCGTCGCTTAATTCGGCTGACGAGATTGACACCCTGCGGTCCGAATTTCCTGATATGACGTTCCATACCGCGCGGCGCGACGCGAAAGAATTGTTCGGACGACCATTAATCTATGTGGACGAGATGCTTGAGCTTCTCTCCGGGAACGCCTGCCGGATCGGCGGGATAATCAATTCCGACATTGTGTTTGCAGCGGATGCGGAGGCTGTGGTGATACGCGCACTCGCGCTTGCGGAGCACGCTCTTATTTTCGGCAACCGGGTAAATGTTGAGCGTCTGGACGTGGATGCCGCGACATCGGAAATATATCTCTTCGGTTATGACTGGTTTCTCTTTCGGACCGGTCGGGCGGCGCAAATTGCGGGTGGCGGTATGGTGTTTGGCGCGCCCTGGTGGGATCTGTGGCTCCCGCTTCAGGCGAGATCGCTGGGGTTCGACATCGTTAATGTGCGCGAGCCTGTCGCGCTGCATGAGATCCATGCGCTGCACTGGCGGCAGCACGATCTGGAGAAGATGGGTCGCATTTTAGCGGATACGCTCATTGCCCGGGCAACCGACGCGGCAATAGATAGCTTCGGGGACCGCGTGGCGCAGCTGGGAGCGATACTGACGCGTGCCGGCCCAGAAACCCTTGCCGACCGATTCTTTCTCGACTGGCTCGCTTCGCTTCTTCGCGGGCTCGTACAACTCGATGCCATCCCCTTCACCGCCGATGCCTGCTACCGAACAGGGCCGTTCTGGAATTCGCAAGGCGAGATATGAACCGCAACCGCCTCGCACGCAGGCGGCCGTGACCTGCGGAATACGCAGTTTCGATCTTCCAGCTTCATACGATTACCAAGCTTCCTCCGTCGCTTGACGTGAGCGCTCGGAAAGTGTTGAAATGTTAGGTCGGGCCTTTAGTACGCGCTTTATACAATCGCGATCAAGACTGATGGCATTCGTTAAGGCTGTGCACAAGGATCGCTGCGGCTACTAGAACCTGCGTAATCCAACCCGGCGCGGGCAAACTTTTCCTTAAGTTGGTTTTCAAGGGCTCGGGATGTGCGCTTACAGCGCGAACGACGAGAGCACTTATTCCGAAAATAAGCGTCATTTCAGTCAATAGCCACCGTTATCCCTATCTTAGCGCCCGAACGTAGCCAGCCCATATTCCAATCCCGGCCGGCTTTCGAAGCTACTGCCAGCTAACTTAATTAATGTCCGGAATCTGTTGCTGGCGTTCCAAAACAGCCAAGCGGCTTTATTAAGAGTTTCGGGAGCTGGCAGGCGTACAAATGTTTTGAGGCTCGAATCCGCGGGACCCACGCGGTGACCTGTGGAGGTTTCTGATTTGAGCAGTTAGGAGAGAGGGCTGACGTGACCGATTGATATTCGTCCGTCGCGAATGTCACCGAATCCCCTCAGCGATTTAATGAGCAGTTGATTGTAAAGGTCGTCGGTTACTTTGAAAACCTTATGTTCGTCTCCGGTGCATGCGCTGCGGGTTACATTGCCTGAGTTCCCGGCACATTGACTCCGCACAGCGACGTTGGCTGGCGATAGTAGGCACTCGAATAAAGATAAATCAGCTCCTCACGGAACGTCTTTGAAACTTTCACCAAGCCTTTTTGGGCAGATTTGTCATTTTTGGAATCTTCCAAATCTAACCTAAATATATCATCAACCGGTTTACCCGTTTCCGACTATTCAAACTCCGCATCCGAATACGATACGGTAGAATTCCTGGACAGGAATATCGTAGGCCTTCTTAACCTACTGACTTCCGCTAAAAACTGGAGCGGGCGAAGGGATTCGAACCCTCGACCCCAACCTTGGCAAGGTTGTGCTCTACCCCTGAGCTACGCCCGCTCTGGCGCCGTGCACCGGTTGTGACACCGGGCGGGGAGGGGGGCCATTAGCAGCGACATGCCGGGCAGGCAAGCCCGTTATCGCAGATACGAAAAGGGTTGGCGTGCGGGCCCGGCGCCCCACATAAGGCTCATCTGAGTATTTTACCCAAACGGACGGAGTTGACCTTGGCCACCCTGGGATTGAACGCAGGCGAACGCGAAGCGGTTGAAGCCTTCCGCCGCGATGTCGTCGAACCGTCGATGACGAACCTCGTCATCATCGATTTCTGGGCGGAGTGGTGCGGACCGTGCAAGGCGTTGACGCCGACGCTGGAAAAGGTCGCGGCGGAGTATGCCGACAAGGGCGTGATCCTGGCCAAGGTCGATACCGACAAGAACCCGTTCATTTCCGCGCAATTCCAGATCAAGTCGATCCCGACCGTCTATGCGATGTTTCAGGGGCAATTGGTCGCCGACCTGACGCCGGCACGAACCGAATCGGCATTGAAGACGATGATCGACCAAATTCTCGCCAAATTGCCCGTACCGAGCGAGGCGGCGGATCTTGAGGCCGAGCTGGAGCCACTGATCGCGATGGGCGAACAGGTGCTGGCCGACGGAGAGGCGGACCGCGCTTTATCGGTCTTCGCGCAGCTCGCCGATATGGCGCCCGACCATGCCGCCGTACAATCCGGGCTGATCCGCGCGCTGGTCGCGGCGAATCAGCTGGACGAGGCCGAGGCGGCGCTCGCAGCTTTGCCCGAGGATATCGCAAAGCTGCCTGAGATCGAGCGCGCCAAAACCGCTTTGGCGCTCGCCCGCGAGTCCAAGCCGGTCGATGACCTGTCCGGCCTCGCCGCCGAGGTTGCCGCGAACCCCGACGATCATGCCAAACGCTTCGAACTCGCTGGCGGCCAGATGGCGGCAGGCGACCGCGATGCCGCCGCCGAATCGCTGCTGGCGATCATCGCGGCCGATCGCGCGTGGAACGAAGGTGCAGCCCGCGCGCAATTGCTCAAGGTGTTCGAGGTCGTCGGGCTCGAAGACCCGTGGGTCTCCGGGCAGCGGCGCAAATTGTCAGCGATCCTGTTCGGATGATCACGCCCCCTAACAGCATGGCACGCCTGTCGGTCTTTCCCCTGCCCGGCGCATTGCTGTTTCCGGGCATGCACCTGCCGCTGCATATCTTCGAGCCGCGATATCGCGCGATGATGAGCGATGCGATGGCACGCGACCGCCGGATCGGCATGATCCAGCCACGCCCCGGTGCCTATGCCCCGAACGAGCCCCCGCCCCTGTTCGATATCGGCTGCGTCGGCAAGATCGCCGAGTTCGAGGCGCTGGAGGAAGGCCGGTACAATCTGATCCTGGAAGGCTTGTCGCTGTTCCGCGTCATGCGCGAACTCGACGTCACGACCGCCTTTCGCCAGGTCGAGGCGGAGCTGCTGCCGATCATGGCCGAAAACGACACGCTGTCGCTGTCGCGCCGCTCCTCGCTGGAAATGGAATCGCGGCGCTTTGCCGATGCGCAGGGTTATGCGGTCGATTGGGAGGCGGTGACGCGCCTCGACGACGAAGCGCTGGTCAACGGCATCGCCCAGATCGCGCCGTTCGACGTGGCGGCGAAGCAGGCGCTGCTGGAAGCGGAGGGTATCGAGGACCGCGCGGAACTGATCATCCAGCTGATGCAGTTCTTTGGCCGGCATGACGGCGAGGAATCGGTAACGTTGCAATAAGCGTGCGGAGCGCGGAGTGCTGGTAGGCGATGCGCCAGCACCTGAAGCCCTGCCCCCGTTGGTGCTGAGCCTGTCGCAGGACGGCTCTCCCCAGAAGATCGCGTCTGGGGAAACCGGCCCTCCGACTGGCGCAGGGCAACCAAATGGGCCTCGGGTGCCGCCCGATATTTCGGCCATTCCCTTTCAAAATCAGCGTCCAAAACGAAAAGGGCAGCCCCTTGCGGAGCCGCCCTTCCCTAAACGCTAATCGACGCTAGAATTACGCGGCGATCTTCACCTTCTCAACGGCAACCGCAACGCGGTTCGAAATCGGCTGGGCGACTTCGCCAACCAGCTTCAGCATCGCTTCGGTATTCTTCGAGGTCTGGGCGACCAGCGAATCGAAGGCCGAACGCGCATAATCGCTCTGCAGCTTGAAGAAGTCGGTCGGCGACTTGACGCTCGACAGGCTC
>NZ_JANYEK010000014.1 GCF_025363195.1 Sphingomonas sp. | reverse complement strand
GCGGCGGGAAGCCTGGCCGGGCGCGATGCTGTCTGGTGGCGGCGATGGGAAAGAGCAGAAGGTCCGCATCAGGGCTTATCAGGCGTTAGGCGTGTAGGACAGGGGAGATGGGCACAACGGCTTATAACAACGCCCCCTGCGAGCCCGGCGCGTGGCTGGTCCGCGTCTCGACGCGCGGCGCGCGACGGTTGGGGCTGACGAGCGGGGGGAGCTTGGGCGAATGTCCTGAGAACAATTCTTCCAGCGTAAAGATTTGCAATGCCGGGAAGCGGCCGAATTCGGTCTCGATCAACCCTTGCGATGCGGCTTCCTCACGCATGCCTCGTGTGGGCGTCGAGGCGCACAGGAAAAGACCGAGCAAATGATTGTCGCGCTTCATGACGAAGCCCAGGTCACGCACCATTGCGGGGTTCAGATGACCACCGGCCTTGACCGAAACCACGCCGGTCTGCGTGTCTCCGCCAATGCCGACATAATAGAAATATCCGTCGACGCCCCGATCGCCACCTTTCTGCCCGTCGCGCCACGGCCAGCCACCGAGCTTCAGGGTAATCCAGGCCTGGAACTGATGCGGATCCTCGGCCGCGAGGCGACGGGCGGAGGCGAGGTCGCGCGGCACGCCCAGCGTTTCGAAACTGGCCGCGGCGCCATATCCTTCACGCAGCCGTTTCTCGATCAGCCCGACGGCCAGATGGGTCACGTCGATTCCGATCCAGCGGCGCCCGAGCTTTTGTGCGGCGTCGATCGCCGTGCCGCAGCCGCAAAACGGATCCAGCACGACATCGCCGGGATTGGACGAGGCCAAAATGACCCGTTCGAGCAAGGCCCGCGGCTTTTGCGTGGGATAACCGAGCCGCTCCGGCGAAGCATGTTGCAACATGGACAGTCGCCAGACGTTGTCGATGTGCTTGTCGTGTTTGACCTGATATTGCAGCGCGCCATCGGCATCGCGCGCATTGACCAGCTTTCCTCCCACCTTGACGCGCTTCAACTGCCGGACCGGCTCGTCACGATCCTCGCGCAGGGTGTGGAAGACGAAATCCGAGTCCACATCCTTGACGTAAAACAGGATGCTGTCGGTCGCCTTGGCGAACAACCGCTTCCGATGATCGTGCATCTTGTTGTAATAGTGCCAGTAAATCTCGTTCCGAAAATTCTTGGCGCCAAACACGGCATCCAGCACCAGCTTCAGGTAATGGCTCGCCGTCGGGTCGCAGTGCAGATAAAGACTGCCGGTCGGTTTTAGCACGCGGTGCATCTCGACCAGCCGAACCGCCATCATCGCCAGATAGGCCATCATCGCGTTCTCGCCGATCGCGATGCGCATCGCCTTCATCAGCGCATGGAGCGCGTGATTGCCGCTTTCGGTAATGTCCATCAGCGCGGAAGATGCCGCCGGGCCCCACGCCCAGGTGTCGTCAAATGCCGCGATGCTGGCATCGGCGCCATCGCCGGTGGGGGATTTGAACAGGATGTTGTAATTGGCGTTCGAGTTGAACGGTGGGTCGAGATAGATCAGGTCGACACAGGCATCCGGAAACGCCGCGGGGTTGCGCAGCACGTCGAGATTGTCACCATAATAGAGCCGATTCTTACCTGATTCTGCCATCGCCCGAGGATGGCGTGCTAAACCCCGCGCGAAAGCCTGACCTGATCCGTAATGGCGATAAACGAAAGAGCCTGTTCCGGCTGGGTACCGGAACAGGCTCCAAAATGGTGGCGATGACCGCGCTTAATGCGCCGCCAGCGCCGCGAGCAGCAACAGCGCCACGATGTTGGTGATCTTGATCATCGGGTTCACCGCCGGGCCGGCCGTGTCCTTGTAGGGATCACCCACGGTGTCGCCGGTAACGGCGGCCTTGTGCGCCTCGCTACCCTTGCCGCCGTGGTTGCCGTCCTCGATATATTTCTTGGCATTGTCCCATGCGCCGCCGCCCGAGGTCATCGAGATGGCGACGAACAGGCCGGAAACGATCACGCCGAGCAGGAGCGCACCCAGGGCGGCGAAGCCCGAGGCCTGGCCCGCGACGGCGGTGATGATGAAATACACCGCGATCGGCGCAAGCACCGGCAGCAACGAGGGGACGATCATTTCCTTGATCGCCGCCTTCGTCACCAGGTCCACGGTGCGGGCGTAATTGGGACGGCTGGTGCCGGCCATGATGCCCGGATCGTCACGGAACTGGGCGCGGACATCCTCGACGACCGAGCCCGCCGCACGGCCCACCGCCGTCATGCCGAACGCGCCGAAGCTGAACGGTAGCAGCGCGCCGAGCAACAGCCCGACGATGACATATGGGTTGGACAGGCTGAAATCGACCGCGAGGTTAGGGAAGAACTCGGTGAGGTCGGTGGTGTAGGCGCCGAACAATACGAGTGCGGCGAGTGCGGCGGAACCGATCGCATAGCCCTTGGTCACGGCCTTGGTGGTGTTGCCCACAGCGTCCAGTGCATCGGTGCGGTGGCGAACATCGTCGGGCAGACCGGCCATTTCCGCGATGCCGCCGGCGTTGTCCGTTACCGGGCCGTAAGCATCGAGCGCCACGACCATGCCGGCCAACGCCAGCATCGCGGTGGCCCCGAAGGCGATGCCGATGACGCCGGCCAATTGGTACGTGGCGATGACCGCGATGGAGATGACAAGCGTCGGCAAGGCCGGGCTCTCGAGGCTGACGGCGAGGCCCTGGATGACGTTGGTGCCGTGGCCGGTTTCCGAAGCCTTGGCGATCGAGCGGACCGGGCGATAATTGGTGCCGGTATAATATTCGGTGATCCACACCAGCGCGCCGGTAAGCGCGAGGCCGATCATCATGCACCAGAACAGCGACATGCCGGTGAAGGATGCCGACTTTATGGCGCCTGCTGCCGCTTCGACCGTGAGATTGTCGGAGCTGGCATCGAGGAAGCCAGCGCCGCCGATCACCGCGTGCATGTCGCCCAGCACGTATTGCGTGGCGAAGTAGATCGCCGGGATCGACAGGATCACCGTGGTCCAGAAGCCCTTGTACAGCGCGCCCATGATCGACTGGCTGGAACCGAGGCGGACCATGTAGGTACCGATGATCGAGGTGATGATGCACACGCCGCCGACGAGCATCGGCAGCGTCATCAGCTTGAGCAGTTCGGCGGAGTCCGCCTTCACCAGCAGCGCGATCGAGACCATCGTCACGCCCAGGGTCACGACATAGGTTTCGAACAGATCGGCGGCCATGCCGGCGCAATCGCCGACATTGTCGCCGACGTTATCGGCGATCGTCGCGGGGTTGCGGGGGTCATCCTCCGGAATGCCCGCCTCGACCTTGCCGACCAGATCGGCACCGACATCGGCGGCCTTGGTGAAGATGCCACCGCCCAGTCGCGCGAAGATCGAGATGAGCGAGGCACCAAAGGCCAGGGCGACCAGCGAATCGAC
>NZ_JANYEK010000253.1 GCF_025363195.1 Sphingomonas sp. | reverse complement strand
AACGAAGCGTTGGCCGGGCTCGACGAACCCTCAGCGCCGACCGTTCCGGAAACGAGCAACGTGTTCGTACCGCCCGATATCAGCGCCTGGTTCAACAAATTGCGGAATTCCTGAACACCCGTCGACAGGATGTTGAAGTTCACGCCATTCAGCGTGACCGACGAGAAGTCGAGGTTGGTCGCCTGATTGTTACCGGTCAAAACCGACGAGATATCGGCGCTGGCGAGGTTGAAGCCTGCAGGCGTCGTAAATGTGAATGTGCGGTTGAACGAGCACGAGACTCCGTTGTTCGCGCAGGTCACGCTGTCATCACCGAAGGTGCCGCTGGGGCCGGTAATCGTGAGATATTGAGCAGCCTGAGCCGACGGCGCAGCGGCAAATGCGACGGTGGCGGCGACAGCTGCCAAAATGAGCTTGTTCATAAAATATTTCTCCTCAATTTATTTTTTCGCGTTCCGGATCGCAGTCGCCTCGCGAGGCGCGAGATGGGCCACGCTCCAGACACGCGGGCAACAAAGCATGTTTCATGCCATCTAGAGTTTTTGGACCCTGACGATATCGTGGAATCTGAAGGTGTAAGCCGCAGCGACACGTGCAGCGAAGACTCAAAAAAACCGGCCGAGTTTCGGACAAAGTTACAATTCGCTCAGCCGATATTTCGTTCCACGCTATCTTCAAACTTTTTGCAGTGGAGATCAAAGACGAGACGGTTAATTTCTACGGGTTTGTCATGCCACTTATTATGGATCAAGCATGAGCTGCTGCCCGATGACATCCGCACGTCCACCCACAGGTCGAGGTCTTGGGAGACGAACTCGCTACCCGGACCGATGGGAGATAGCCCATCTCAGCACAGACGCAGTCCAGCACTGCGATCCTGCAACATCGCCTTGCCCGGCGACAGGTCCACCACCAGCCGCTTCGACTGCGCCTTCCCATCCTCGAGCTGCCGAAGCGGCCGCATCGCCGACGGCATCAACCCGGCATACTCCTCCCGCCGTCCATAGAATGTCGCGTCGCTGAGCCCAGCCTTGCGGCAGACTTCGCCGATCGTCGGCGTCGCCGCCGCAGGGCTCAGAAGCTTCCCTGCGCGGCCTCCTACAACATCAGCCTGTCTGCGCAGGTGTGGCAGATTTGGGCGTCACGCCGATCTATCCCGCGCGATTCCCCGCGTTGAATCCCGACCGTCTGGTTTGCAACCAGCCGGGAACGAGACATCCAGCCCGTCTGATGGCGCTTCGCCACCGGCCGGTGCATTGTGTATGACCAAGTCGGTCCGGACTTTATCGCTTGATTGCCGCACGACGCCATCGATCATCGACAGACCAAGGCCGGTGTCCGCACCGTGCGGCTTCATCGTGCGGCACCGATCCAATCTCAGTTCGATTGTTTCCGAAGACAGGCCGGTGCAAATAACCTATGATAAGGACAAAGCGTGCCAGACCGGTAAGACCGGCTGGGGATAAAACGCTATCGCAGGGGAAGGACGAAGCGTGATCCGTGAGCGCACGGCAGGGCCGATTTTACCGCCTCATATCGAAGAGACAATCAGCGCGATCGCGGACCTTCATGCCGAGCACCATCGTCGGGCCACGCCGATCCAGCGCGTCGTCGAACGATCGGTCAGGCTGGTCGGAAAACCGCGCTTCATAGCACTTTTAACGCTGTTCGTGATTGTATGGATCTCCCTCAATCTCGTCCTGTCGCGATACAATCTCGCGTTTGATGGTGCTCCGTTCCAGGCGCTGCAGGATTTGGGGGAGCTGCTTGGTCTCTACATTACCGTGCTCATCCTCATATTCCAGCGCCGCGAGAACGAGCTGCTCGGTCACCGCGAGCAACTGACGCTCGAACTGGCCATCCTGAGCGAACAGAAAAACGCGAAGATCATTCAGTTGCTCGAAGAGATCCGCCGCGACAGTCCGCATCTCACCGATAGACATGACCCCGAAGCGGCGGCTTTGTCCGTGGCGGCCGACCCGCAGGCCGTTTTTGAAGCGATTAGGGAACGCCATGACGAGATGGTCGCCCATGTCGACGAACCAGAGGTTGCCGCGCCGCCAAAGGACGTCAGCTAATGCGCCTTGTTTTATTGACGACAACCTTGCTGGTTTTTTTGAGCGTAGCGTCCTCGACGTCCGCGCAGACCGTGCCGTCTCCGACAGGGGCGCCTGCACCTCCGCCACCCGCGCCCCCGACATTCGCCGTCGCCGGTCCATGGAGTTTTACAGGGCTGGCCAACATCGATGCGTTGGATAACGCCGCGGGTGGCATAACGCCCGCCACGAAGGTCTTGAGCAAGTTCGTGATTGCTGCAGCATATGACGGCTCAAATGACGACCATCCGGGTTGGAGCGCGCTCACCAGCGCGCAATTCACTCATGGCGGCCATCTCAGTGGCAACGCCGTCGGCGACGTTCAAGGCCTCGACAATATAGAGGCTATCGGGGCGCTGCGTTTGTACGAGGCATGGGTCGCTAGAGATTTCGATGGTGCCAAAGGCTTTAAGGTGGGCCTCATCGATCTCAACGTGGATTTCGACACCCAGGAAACCGGCGCGCTGTTCCTCAACAGTTCGGACGGCATCGGGCCCGAGCTTGGCCATTCCGGCATCAATGGGCCATCAATCTACCCGACCACCGCTTTGGGAATAACCGGGTATGTGCGTACCGGGCCCGGGCTCACATTCCGCGCAGGTTTGTTCGACGGGACCGCCGGCACACCCTATCATCCGGGTGCTTTTGCGATCCGCCTCTCGGGTAAGGACGGCGTGCTCGGCATTGCGCAGGTCGAGCAACGGTTCAACTCCGGTTTGCGGATAGAGGGTGGTGCGTGGGCATATTCCGCGTATTTCGATGCTATCAATCGCACCGACGCAAACGGCGACCCGCTGCGACTACAGCGCTCGCGCGGCGCCTATGCCCTGATCGAGGCACCGTTGCTGAAACGCGGCACCGATGGCGAACGCGGTCTCGGCGGCTGGATCCGCGTCGGCGTCGGCGACCCGGAAGTACAACAAATTTCTGGCTATCTGGGCGGCGGCATCGTCTACACCGGGCCGTTCGAACGTCGGCCGCAGGATCAGATCGGCTTCGCGATCAACCACGCAGTCGTGAATGCGGCGTCCTTGTCCGATCCACTACGGCCGCAGCACAGTTCTGAAACGGCGTTCGAGTTGACGTATCGGTACAATGCTACCGACTGGCTGGCGGTGCAACCCGATACGCAGATTGTCCTCCATCCCGCCGGAAAACTGCCAACGGCTTTTGTTATCGGTCTCAGGTTCAGCTTCACGCTGACGAAATCGATCGCCGCAAAATTGCGGCAAGCAGCCAAATGACTATCGCGGTGTGCGACAGGGACCGCGGCCCTGCGCGATGCAGACGCGAATACGGTCTACCGGCATCGGCAACGCTTTCAACGTCGCACCGAACGAACCGCATCGCTGATCCTCGCGCTGCGACAGGCGGGGCAGATAAGCGTAGCTGGTCGCCAACAGTTCGCCCGTCGCCGACAGCCTGTCGATCTCGGCGCGCGATGCGGACATCACACTGCGGTTGGGCCGTCGGCAGAGCGAACCCGACAAGCGAAGATCATCACCATGGCTTCGCAGCCGAACGCTGGCGAACACGAAGTTGGTGGTATTCGCCGTTTCCAATACCGGCAGAGGGATCGTCGGTGGTTGATCCTGGGCACCAACTCCCAGAAAGCCTAGCAAAAGCAGTGACCGTATGAGCATGGCGACACCATGCGACGCGCGCGCGGAACCGTCCAGTGTTGATTGAATCTGGCGCTCGAAGACCTTAGCCTCCGATGTTCCGGCCTGCCAAACCCCACGCGATGAGGAAAGTATCATGGACCTGCAGCACGAGATCCACGAAACCGAAGCGGTCTTGCTCAAGGAATTGCGCGAGCTTCGGCGTGAGGTCCGCGTCGGACGAGATGAGGCCGCCGCCGCGCCCAATCTCTCGACCGGTCAGCGGATTGCGGACAAGGTCGCTGCAACGATGGGATCGTGGACCTTCATCATCATTCAATCCGCGATCCTCGCTGTTTGGGTCGTACTAAACGTAACTGCCGTCATCAAATCCTGGGATCCTTATCCCTTCATACTTCTGAATCTGGCGTTGTCGTTCCAGGCGGCCTACGCCGCGCCGATTATTATGATGAGCCAGAACCGCCAACAAGATATCGATCGTAGCGCTGCTGAAACAGACTATAGAATCAACGTGAAAGCCGAGCTTGAAATCGAACTTCTGCATCATAAGCTCGATCAGCTTCGCGAGCAGGAAGTGCTGACACTCACAAAAGCGGTTGCCGATCTGACAGAATTGTTGAACCGCAGTGGGACCAGCGCACCGGACGCGTGGTCGGTAAAGCAGACGCACCGCTCAATCGGTGGGGGTCTATGCCGCCCCTTTCGCGGGATCGAAAACCAACCACCGTATTGGTTGACGGCCAGCGGAGGATATCCAAGCCCGTAAGACCAATTTCGCATTCTGCTCATTATTTCAATAACTATCTATAGTCATATAAATTAAGACATAATCCGTAATTTGGCATCGGGAGTAAGTCGATGTTGATAATTTGTAGGTTGGTGGGGCATGACGTGGCCGACCAAGGTATTTTCAATGAAGGCCTGTATTTCTCCCAGTGCCTCCGGTGCGAAAACAACCTCATCCGGCAGAAAGGCGGCGGCTGGCTCATTTTGCCACGCGGCCTGCGCATCAAATGGGCCAAGAATGGCCAGCATGATGTTGCGCCTTGGGTAGCCACCAACATGGCCCGGCGGAGAAAAGCGCCCTGGCGCTGAGAGCATTCGCGTAACTCTTCGGCTGGGCGACGGGATTTTATTGTTACGTTTCCGTCGGCATCTGTCCGAACGCCCACCGCGGAAACCGGCAACGCCTTATTTTGGTTACGTTTTATCCATGTTTTGTAGGTATGGCTCTCTGCGAGGAAGATACCTCATGGACAGCAGAGGGCCTCGTCCGAAAATCTTGGGCGGGGCACTTTGAGTTCATCGAGGTACTGACTGCACATTAAAGCGCCGCTTCAGCGCAGATCGAAAACGGAGGATCATGGTGAGGGACAATCGACATTCATCAGATCGGCGGGATTCGCAGACATATTATTTCGGTCCCGAAAGGCGCAAGGGTGAACGACGGGGCAAATTGGTCGATATGCCTGACGATGCGCTGTTGGCGGCGTTCGAACAAAGTGGGGGAAAAGGCGTGCGCGCCGAGGCGCTGCTCCTCGAAATTCTATCGCGCAAACTGACTCCTTAGGTTATAGCGCAGGACGATTAAGCGTCACGGTCGCACGGTCCGCAGATTGGAAGCGTGCCATAAATTCATCGCGCCGATCCTGGCAGGGGCTCTTTGCAACTTTACAGCGAGCAATTCGTTAGATGTCCATGGGGAAAAATTATAAATCAGCTCGGGGCCAAAGGGCGTTGCGAAAATCTCTGGTCGTCCTGGTAGCCATGTCGCTGACTGCGGGTCTGGGCTATGGTCTGTCGACGCCGAAGACAGCCGCCTTTATCGCAGCAGCGCTGGCTGATCCCCTGTCCGTACTTTCGAAACGTTCACCTGGTGCCCGTTCCTCCGCGGCGCTGAACCAGACGAAAAAGCCGAAATCCGCGCATCCGCAGCGGGCGCAGGAGTTGGCCGACGTTTTTCCAAAGGAGCGCGTGCTAAGTAACGTGCGCACCAGGGCGCCCGTGATTCCGGACGGCGCCGAGCAATATACCAATGCGCTGTTGACGACACCCGTGTCTTCGATTGGCGACGGGACCATCGCCGATTTTGGAGGTTTGCCCGGCGGCGGGGCGCCCACCGGGGGCTTCATATCACCCTTCAACCCCGGCGGAGTAGGCTTTCTGCCCGGCGGCGGCGGTGGTGGCGGTGGCGGTGGCGGCGTGCCTATAACCCCGGGGTTACCCCCGATTCCGGCCGTTCCTGAACCAACGACGTGGCTGATGGTTATTGCTGGCCTCTTTGCGGTCGGTGCCGCGTTGCGTGCACGGCCGACCATGGTCGCCATCAAGGCTATGTCGCACTCGGGATGATCTCAATAATCGGGCGGACCTGAGGTGATCTGGCGATACACACTTGTATCGGTGGCCCTTTGTCTCGGCCTGATCGTCGCGTGGAAAATTGCGATCGAGCCAAAACCCGTTATGGTTCAAGCACCACTGGTCGCGCCGCCCGGTGACCGGATACGGTATCCCGCGGGGCATTATCCGATCCTGTCGTCCCCCGATGGCGGCACTCACGCGGTCAAAAGCTTGCTGAATGAGCGCAAGCCGTTGCGCTTCGGGGATTATGTTTGGAACGACAAAGGCATCCCCGCCGGGTCCGTCTGGGTGCGGGTTGATCTTGCGCGGCAGATGCTGTCGGTTTTCCGTGACGGCCATGAAATCGGATCGGCGGTGGTTTTGTTCGGCACCGACGGCAAGCTTACACCGACCGGCATATTCCCGGTCCTCGCAAAGGCCGAAACACATCGCTCGTCGCTTTACGATGCCGAAATGCCGTTCATGCTGCGGCTGACCGGTGATGGCGTCGCGATCCACGCCAGCACCGTTCGTCAGGGGTCCGCGACGCATGGCTGTATCGGTATCCCGTTTGATTTCGCGCGCTTACTGTTCAAGCAGGTGCAGCGCGGCGATCAAGTTGTCATCTTGCCTCAATAAAGGGTCCGCTACACCACACCGATGAACTTGGCTAACCCGATGCTAACCACGGCCCGCAACCTCGCCGAGAGTAGTCTCTGTCACACCGTCCGTATTCGACGGGAGATGGAACGTGAAGGGTCGGCTGAAGGTAAGGTCATGCATTGCGCTATCCTTGATGGTCTTGGCTGCACCGGTAATGATGGGTGCCACCGATCTGGACTCCTTCTTCGGTGACCGCATTCTTGCGGTCCATAATCGCGAACGCGCCACGCAGGGCGTCGGACCGCTACGTTGGAATCCTGAATTGGCAGTTTCGGCGCAACGCTGGGCCGACCACCTCGCCGCCAGCGGCACATTCGAACACGCGCCCGAACGTGCCAGCAATCCGCAAGGCGAGAACCTATGGGCCGGGACAAAAGGCTATTTTTCGCTCGAAGCACGGATCAACGCCTGGATCCGCGAAAAGCAATATTTTAGGCACGGCACATTCCCGGACAACAGCGTCACCGGTAAGGTCGCCGATGTCGGGCATTACACGCAATTGATGTGGCGGCAGACGCACGAAGTCGGCTGCGCCCAGGCGACGGGTGCGGCTGAGGACGTGCTGGTCTGCCGCTACAGCAGCGCAGGGAATTATCTGGGCGAGCAGGTATTCTGATCAATCAGTCGAGATCTCGGTCCTGAATCGTCGGTACCGCATAGGAGCCGACAAACGATGGCGTTCGATGCAGCCATGGCCCGGGGCGATTCAAGCCCCTTCCGCACGCTCATTATGAACCACCCCGCCGAGCGTACCTTCCAGCAGCGCGTTTACAGTGCGATAACAGTCCTCTACGTGCGAGTTGCCAACTAGCCTCATCGCACCGAAACCAACCGCCGCGGCAATTCCCGACCCGACGAACGGGACATATTTCGCCACCGACGCTGTCGCGACCCGCATACCGACACGGCGCAACAGCGCCACGACCAGGTGCTTCGTGATCATACGCCCAATGACGTTGTTACCCATGCTGGATGCCAGGACGAGCACCTTCTCCGCGATGTGGGGCTCCAGCTTCTCGACCTGATTGTGATCCAACCCGAACCGCCGGCTGATATCAGGCAATAGGGTCGCGAGGAGGCTGATGTCGGCCACGATATCGGCGCCGGGGATCGGGACGATCGCCGCGCCGGCGGCCATCATGGACCTGGTATTGACCAGCTTCCGGCATTCGGCGCGGACGCGATCGAGTTCGGCGACACTGTTGATCATGAAAAATCCTCTTCGCCGAGAGAACGCCTGGTCGTTCCGAACGCTCCACCGGCCCACCCCAAGCCGACCGACGATCGGTCGCCAGCGAATGCTGGATCCCCTCACGCCGCTGGAGCTGGTGCGATGCGCGCCGAAACCGAAATGGTCTCGGAGCCGTGTCTCTATCTTATACGAGTGGCCGACGAAGAGGCATCGGCTTTCGCTATGTGAGGTGGCCCCCTAAATGACCTGACAGGTCCCCGCTCTTGGATAAGAGTGAGGCACATGACTGACGGTACGACCAGGCGTTACAATGAAGGCGAAATCCTCTCCGGTGTTCAGCGCCGGAGGCGATGGACACCGGAGGAGAAGGTGCGGATCGTCGAAGAGACGTATCTGCCAGGAATGAGCGTGTCGCTCGACGCCCGCCGA
>NZ_JANYEK010000227.1 GCF_025363195.1 Sphingomonas sp. | reverse complement strand
CCACCACGGCGGTGTAGAGCGGCAGCGCCTGCTCGTTCCTGCGTCCTAAAATACTCGCCAACCAACCCATACGTGCTCCGTGCCCCGCGCTTGCCCTTGTTTGGCCGCGATCCCCGGCATATTGAGGCGATCGCGCGCCGGTGCAATGTGTAGTCTTGCCACCGGCCTTGGAGATTGTTCGATGAGCGTCACGATGAACCGGCTGATGACGATCGCCGCCCTTGGGCTTGCGGGCATCTCCGCCGGTGCCTGCACTCCGCTGAAGTCGCATCAGGGCTATATCGTCGATGCCGATCTGGTGAATTCGGTCCAGCCCGGCGTCGATAATCGCGCCTCGGTGCTGCAGACCTTGGGCAAGCCGAGCTTCACCAGCCAGTTCAATCAGGGCGACTGGTATTACATCTCCCGCGATTCGCGCAATTTCGCCTACAACAATCCCAAGGCGAAGACACAGTTGACGCTCCGCATCTCGTTCAGCCCGTCGGGCGTCGTCACGGGCATCGCCAAGGGCGATGTCGATCAGATCTCCGCGATCAGACCGTGGGGCAAGACCACTCCGACGCTTGGAAAGCATCGCGGCTTCTTCGACGAACTGTTCGGCAATATCGGAACGGTCGGCGCGATCGGCGGCGGCCAGGGCGGCGGCCGCGACACGCCGTGACGCTCGCCGGACCGCACCTTACAATCTCCTGACTAGCGCGTTCCCCCTGCGTTCAGCGGGCCTGCCCCATATTGTGTGAAGACGGTGGTTTCCAACGATCCGCCGCCAAACAGAAATGGAGTTTGTCCGATGCGTCAATTGATCCTCACCGCCCTGATGGTGGCGACCGCGTTTCCCGCCATCGCCCCAATCGCCGCCAGCGCGCAATCCAACGGCGAAATCAGGCGCGACCGCCAGGATGTACGCCAGCAAGAACACCAGTTGGATGATGCCCAGCGTAGTGGCGACCGTCAGGATGTCCGCGATGAACGCCGCGACGTGCGCGGTGCGCGACAGGAATTGCGCAACGACGTGCGGGATCGCCGTGGTGACCGCAGGGATGGCCGGAATGACGATGCGCGCCGCAATTGGGGCCGCAACGACTGGCGCGGCTATCGCGACCAGAATCGCGACGTCTACGCGCGCGGCAATTGGCGCGCGCCGTTCCGCTACACCAGCTTCCGCACTGGCATTCGCATCGCGCCGAATTATTTCGGATCACAATATTTCATCAACGATCCGTGGCGTTATCGCCTGCCCAATCCGGGTTTCAACCAGCATTGGGTCCGGCATTATAACGACGTGCTGCTGGTCGACACCCGCCGCGGCATCGTCCTCGACGTGATCCGCAACTTCTACTGGTAAGCTCCCGGTAGAATTCCTGGCCCGGGCGGAGCGATCCGTCCGGGTCTTTCGTGTCCGCCAGCCTTCGTGTCACCGCACCGTGAATAATACCTGATCCACAACCCGCCCGGCGACATCGGTCAACCGCAGCCGGTGCCGCCCTGGCCCGGCCAGAATCAGCGGCTTGCCGTCGGCCGCACCGAGATCGCGCCGGTCGAGCATCAGCCGGTGTGCTGTCACCTCCCCCGACACGCCGATCGCCAGCCGCTGCCGCTCGATCGGAATATCCGGGTCGAGCGCATAGACGCTGCCCGAAACCGGATTGACGATGCGCGGGCGACGCGCTTCCGGCGGGGCGGAGACGATCTGCGCCTGTCCGGTGCCGGCGAGGAAATATTCCCGACGCGGGCGTTCGATCCCTGCGCCGAAGCTGCCCGAACCGAAGCTGCCCGAACCGAAGCTGATCGCGCGCTGCTCGATGCCCTCGGGCCGCTTCGGTGCCTGTCCGGCGCGGCTGGCGTGCAGCGCGAGCATCAGGTCGCGCCACACTGGCGCCGCGCCGCTGGTGCCAGAGACGGCGCGCATCGGATCGCCCTCGAGATTACCCACCCACACCGCCACCGTGTAGCGGTCGGAAAAGCCGATGCACCAATTGTCCCGCATCGCCTTCGAGGTGCCGGTCTTCACCGCCGCCCAGAAGGGTAAGCGCAATGCGCTGTCCAGCCCAAAGGTTTGCGTGCGGGCGTCGGGATCGGCGATCATGTCGGCGACCATCCACGCCGCCTGCGGGCTGGTGATGCGGCGCGGCTGAGGGCGCGGATCCTCCCGCGTCAGCCGCAGCGGCGTCCACCCGCCGCCATTGGCCAGCGCACGGTACGCATCCGCCTGTTCAAGCAACGTCACCTCGGCCGATCCGAGCGCGAGGCTGAAGCCGTAATATTGCCCGTCTTCGACCAACCCGCGATAGCCGCTGTCCCACAACCGGTCGCGGAACGGTTCGACCCCGACGAGCAGCAGGGTGCGCACGGCGGGCACATTGAGCGACCCCGCCAGCGCATTCCGTGCCGACACCGGCCCTTTGAAGGCATGGTCATAATTCTGCGGCACATACAGGCCCGATGCGGTGTCGAGCTGAACCGGCGAATCATCGAGGATGGAGGCGGGGGTCAGATAGCCCTTCTCGATCGCCTGCGCGTACAAGAATGGTTTCAGCGTCGATCCCGCCTGCCGGTAGCTGTTCGCGCCATCGACAGCAGCGGCGGTGGATGCACCGCCGATCCCGCCGACATAGGCCAGCACATCGCCGCTGGCATTGTCGACCACGACGACCGCGCCGTCGCGTGCACGAGCACCGCCCAGCCCCTGCAACTGTCGCCTGAGCGCGATGATCGCCGCGCGCTGGATATCGGCATCAAGCGTGGTGGTGACCTTCAACCCCGCCTTGATCAGCAAACGCTGGCTGAGATGCGGCGCGAGCCCGGGATCGAGCGCGAGACTGCGCGCCGGACCGAGCATGGACGCGGCTTCCCCGGCGAAGCGCGTGCAATCCGCCTCGCGCGATACAGCGCAAGCGCAGCGCGCGACGGCCGACGAGGATGCCTGGGGCTCGGGCAGCAACGCCGCGAGCATCAGCGCATCGTCCCTCGACAGCGCATCCGGCGTCTTGCCGAACAGCCCCAAAGCCGCCGCACCGATTCCCTGCGCCTCGCCGCGAAACCCGGCGAGGTTGAGATACGCCTCGAGGATTTGGTCCTTGCTCCAGCCGCTTTCGAGCGCCCAGCCCGCACGCATCTGGCGTAGCTTGTCCCACACACCCCGCGCACCCGGCGCGGCAAGATCGGGCGCGAGAAACCCGGCGACCTGCATCGACACCGTGCTCGCCCCGCGATGATGCCGCCCCCGGATACGATCGCGGATTGCGCCGAGCAGGGCCAGGCTATCGACGCCCGAATGGCTGTAGAAGCGGTGGTCCTCGGCGGTAACGATCGCCTCACGCGTCACCGGCGACACGCTGTCGAGCGGCGTCCAAGCCAACCGCCGCGCGGCGAAATTGACCCGCGCTGAATCGATCAGCTGGCCGTGCCGATCGTACAGCCACGCCTCGGACGGATGCCAGAGCGCGCGAGTCTGGGCATAACCGGGCAGCGGAGGCGGCAGCGTGGCGTAATCGACCCCGGCAAAGGCGAGGATGGCGGCGGCCATTCCGCCCATCACTATTTTTCTTTTGACGCTTCCCCGGCGGACGCCAGGGTCCAGTTGCTGCGCACTCGCGGACCACGCGCCGTCCGCAGTTTCATCGACCTGTGTGATTGGACCCCGGCGACCGCCGGGGAACAGCATCAGGCGCCGCCAGAATGGCTTCACACGACCCATGTCCTCACCGCTGCGCCACAGTCACCGCCGCGTTCGGCACCGCCGCGTGGATTGCGGGCGAATACATCGCCTCCACCCGGCTCGGCGGCAGCGAGAAGCGCCCTGCTCCGTTCAACCGCATGACATAGACGATGGTGAAGCGCCCGCGCGGCACCCAGCTGAAATAGCCGCGCCATGAATCGTTGCGCCGTTCGATATAGGCCGGTTGCACCCCGACCTGCACATCCCACGCTTTGCCATCGCCATCGATCGCGCGGAACTCCTTGCCATCGCCCGCCTTGGCATCGGCATTGAGCAGCTTCGATTGCCCACCAAGATCGCCGACGATCGTCGCACCCGCCGGGATCGGATCGTTGACCACCACCCAATTGCGTTCCGCACTCGCCTCGACCGTGATCGTCACCTTGACCACGTCGCCGCGCGTCAGCACGCCTTTCGTCCGCGCCTGCAAGACCTCCGTCTTCTTGGCCATCTTGTATCCGGCGAACAGCGGCTGGGTCAGCGGTACGGCGGCCGATACCGAGACAGTCGCCCACGGCCCCGCCCCATTCGCCTGCGACAGGTGCAGCGGAGACTGTATCGCCGGCAGCGGGAAGCTCACCTGCCGCAGATTGACCGCCAAGGGCCACGCCCGGCTGACCGCCGCACGGCCCAAAGCTATCGTCGTCGGCCCGCTGATCGCGCTCGCCGGATAGAGCGCGGCGAACTTCTTCGCCGCGATCGTGCCCCAGGCATTGGCGGTGGTCGTGTCCCAATGACCGCGCGCCTGGCGCAGGCTCACCCCGACCATCATCTTGGGCGCATCGTCCTGCCAGCCGGGCCGCCCGAGCGTCGCGATGACCGCCTTGATCGCGCCCTCGTCACCCGACGACATCAGCCACCACGGGGCGGTGTTCTGGTCCGAAAGATCGAGCCGCGTCCCTTCATATACCAGCCGCGTGCGCAGCACCGCCTCGGCACTGGTCTTCAGCGCCTGAGCGTTCGCAAGGCCAGACACGCGATCCAGGGCGACCAGATAGTCGGACAGCGTCGAAGTCGGCATATCGTTCGGCGTCATGCCGATCTGCCCGAGCATCGCCGGCGTTGCCGCGCCCTGCCGCGCGAGTGCCGCAAAAGCTGCGACACGTTGCAGCCGCACATCGCCATAATCCTCATGCCGCAGCCGCCCGTCGAGCACCGCCTTCATCGCCTCGATCATCCGCGTGCGCGCCCCTTCGGGGATGGCCAGCCCGGCATCGGCGGTGAGCGAAAGGACATAAGCGGTCAGCGCCTCCGACCCAGCCAGGCTCTGCGACGGCCAGTAACGCAACAGTCCATCAGGCGCCTGATAGGTCGGGATCTCGCCCGCCAGCCGGGTCCACGTCGCCGCATCGCCCAGCGCAACCGATGTCGAAAGCCGCTGCTCGAAACAGGTATAGGGGTAGGCCGCCATAAACAGCCGCACACCCGCCAGCGGTGGCGCAAGCGTATCGCTCAGCCGGATATCCACCGTCCCGCGTCCCGGCAAAGCGCCCATCGGCGGCACGATCGGGATCATCGTATTCGGCCCGATCTGCGCGAGCGTCCCCGCCCAGACCTCGACCGGAATCGCCGGGATCACCTCCTGTGACACGCTGATCTGATCCTTGGCCTGCCCGCCCTCGGCCACCGCCTTCACGTGCCAGCGCAGGCCCGCGACATTTTCCGGCGCGGTCAGGTTCCACGCCACCGGCGCGGCTCCGCCCGCCGGGATCGTCACCGTCAGCGGTTTACCCCGCGCCACGCGCGGGGAGACATCCACGCTGGCGGTCACTTTCATCGGCTTGGTCGATCCATTGCGCAGCGTGAACCCGGCGGCATAGAAATCGCCCGATCGCACCAATTGCGGCATACCCGCAAAGATCGACAGATCCTGCGCCGTGCGCACATCGGCCATGCCAGTGCCGAACAATTGCGCGCCATCCGTGGCGATCGCGACCAGCTTGAAGGAAGACAAGGCGTCCGACAGCGGGACCGCGACCCGTGCACGGCCCTGCGCATCCAGCGCGACCCGGCCCTTCCACAGCAGCACCGGCTGGAAATTCTCCCGGTTCAATCCGGACGAATCACCGCCGCCCCCGCCCCCGGCCTCGACCGCCTTGCGTCCGATCCGCCGCTTGCCGACCACCTGCGATTGCGCGGTCGAGGTAAGCACGGAGAGCGAGCGCTGCCCCAGCATCGCGCTCAACACGTCCCACGATTCATTGGGCGCGAGTTGCAGCAGCGCCTCGTCCACCGCCGCGAACGCGACGTCGGCGGAGGCGGCCGGTTTGCCGTCCGGCGTCTTCACCTGCACATCGACCTGCGCGGTGTCGCGCGGCGCATAACGGTCCTTGTCGGCCTTCACCGCGACCTGCAATTGGTGGGCTTCCCAGCCGACCTTCACTTTGGCGATGCCCAGCCGGTACGCCGGCTTGGCAAGATCGACCAACGCTGTCGGTTCGTTCACCTGTGGCGGCCCATCGACCAGCCCGATCTTCTGCCCGATGCCGCTGATCCAGCTCCAGAAACCGCCCTGTACACGGCCCCGCACCGCCATGACCGATACGAACACGTCCGGCGCGTAACTGCCCGGCATCGCCACTTCGACCACCGGGTCCTTGCCCGACAGATCGGTGACGAAGCTCGACAGCACGCCCTCGCGCTCCACCGTCACCAAAGCGGTCGCCTCGCGGAACGGCATGCGTACCTGGAAGCGCGCCGTCTCGCCCGCTTTATAGGCGGTCTTTTCCGGCACGATGTCCATCCGGTCGCCATTGTCGCCGCCGAACCACCAATCGTCGTCACCGGCCAGCCACACCGACTTCGTCGCCCGCGCGACATTGCCGTTTGCGTCGGTCGTGGTCGCAACGGCATAGACCTCGCCCGATGCCCCGGGGTCGACCGCACACAGCGCCAGCCCCTGCGCGTCGGTCGTGGTCGAACAACTACCCGCCAGCTTCGTGGTGCGCATCTGGTTGTCATAGGCGTAGAAGCCGCCGATCAGCCGTCGCCGCGCGGTCAGCACCTGACGGCTGTATAAAGCGACCGAAATCTTCTGGTTGGCGCGCGGTTTGCCGTCAGTATCCAGCGCCACGAAGCGCAAGCGCAGATCGTGCTGCTTCATCAGCCAGCCGTCGGTCTTCACGCCCAATTGCACCGCCGAAGAAAAGATCGGGATGCGATGCGACGCGGTCAGCACCTCGCCATTGGCATCCTGATAATCCATCTCGACCAGCATGTCGGTGGTGTTGGCCAGGCCCTGCGGCACGTCCAGCGTGGTGCGCGCGGTGCCGTCCCCGCCGAGCCTCGAGGGCATGGTCTGGGTAGGTGGCAAAGGCGTCTTGTCTTCCTCGCCATCGCCGTTCAGCGGCTTCACCCCCTCGGCAATGTCGATGCCGCCAAAGCTGTACGCCTCGTAATCCGTCGGCGCAGCGTCGTGCGTCGTATAGCCGACGCGCAAATCGACCGGCAGGTTCGACGCGCCGCCACCCGACAGATAGCCGACGAACAGGTCGAGCGGCAGGACCTTCGGCCTGACCGCGGCCTCTTTCGGCCCGGCCACGCTCGCGCGCATCGTCGGCAATTTATATTCGTCCACCTTGAACGATTGCGAGGTGTAGATCGTGCGCTCGCCGCCTGCATTCTTCACGATCACCTGCAGGTCGTAATCCCCCAACGGCGCACCGGGCGGCGCGACCCAGGTCGATTCGCCGATACCGTTCGCATCGATCGTCAGCGGCAGATCGAACTGCGTGTCTGATCCGCGATGCGACAGGCGGAGCGTGCCCGAAAAGGCCGGGGTCAGCGCGAAGCCCGCGCCGAGCGGCTTGCGCACGATATGCTTCATATGGATCGTCTCGCCCTGCCGGACGAGCGCGCGATCGAACACGGTGTGGAGGATCTCGTCGCGGGCATCGTAGCCGTAAGGCAGGTCGAAATCATACGGGCGGATGCCTTCGCCCCAACTGGTCAGCGTGAAGCTGAAATCGTCGCCGGAGCGCGCAGAGATCATCAGCGGCGCACTCGATCCATTCTCGCAACTGCCATAGATCTCGACTTCCGGTAGGCCTGGCGGCACGAACACTCCGCCGGCCTTGTCGGTCGTGCCGCGTGCAAGCAGCTTGCCGGTGCAACTGTCGGTCACGCGGACCTCGGCATTGGCGACGGGCTTGCCACTGTCGAGCGCGGTCACCCAGGCGAGGCTGCGTTCGCGGCCCCATTTGAAATGCACCGCCATATTGGTGACCAACGCGGCGGAGGCGACGTAGCGCGGCGCGTTGCGCCCGAGCAGCGCCTGTCCCAGCACCGGGCTAGCCAGTTCGACGACATAGAATCCGGGCTTGGCCAGCGGCACGCCGACGACCTCAAAATCCTTGCCCCTGCCCGGTAGGCCGAGCTTGAACGGCGTGCCCGCGCTCATCGATGCCCCGGTCAGGATCGGTCTCGATCCGGTGTCGTTGATCCGCACCGTCTCCTTGCCGCGCTGGATTTCGTGGCTCTTATAATCATCCGCCTTGGCAACGATACGCAGCCATTTGGCGACATCCCCATCCGATCCGTCGACCCGCAGCGATTGTCCCGCGATTCCGAGATTGCGGCCCCGCAATGCCGGTTCGACGTTGCGCACCGTGACGGGAAGGATGCCACCTTCCTTGGCTTCAAGGATGCCGAACCCGGCGGCGAATTTCACCAACGGCGGTGCCTCGTCGAAGCGCACATCCAGCGGAAAGCGTTCGCCATTGGCGAGCACGCGGCCGCTTTCGTCCTTGATCCCCGCCGGGATGGCAAGCTTGGCGGTCGTCGCGCTCGGCAGCGGCGCGTCGAAGGTGATATCGCCGATCGTCGCCTTCTTCTTGTCGTCGTCGCTGAATTTGGGCGCGATTGTCCTGCCGTCGGGCGTGGTGATGCTGATCTTCTGCGCATCCGACATCGCGATCGGCGCGGTGAAGCGCACATAGGCTTTCTCGACCGGCGAGCAGCCCGCCTGCGCGTTGACGCGGCTGCATTCGAAGCGCGCGGTGAACGGCTTGCGCACGGTATAGTCGAAGCGTTGTTCCGCCCCGGCCAGCTTGCCCCCGGCCCCGGCGATCTTCGCGCCCCAAACGAGCGCCATTTCGCGTCCGGGGGGCAACGGGCGGCGACATTTCAGCGCGGTAATACCGGCAAACGCCTTCTGCCGGTCCGCCGCACTGGCCGGAACGCTCTCGGGCAGGCCCGAGCTTTGCAGGAAGCTGCGCACCGTCCAACTCTGCGTTCCCATCTCGCCCAGCAATTTGCCCGGCAGATCGGCGGGCAGCACGTCGACGGCAATCTTCTCGCCCAGCCCATCCACCGCGCAATACGCATTGGCCGCGACCGAGGCGGACGTGGCAGGCAGGTTCGCGGCGACCAGGAACACCTGATCCTCCTCGATCTGACCGTCATAGCGCGCGGGCAGCACGGCGCGCGCCACCGGCCCGCCCGCATCCACCTTGAAATCCTGCTGCCCGCTGACCGCGTAGCCGCCGACGCTCTTTAGCCCGGCCTTGATCTTGAATTCGCACATCGTGCCGCCGGGCAAGGATGATTTGAATTCATGAACGAAGGTCTGCGGATCGACCCAGCGTCCTTCGCCACCGATTGGGCAAGTCACGTCGAACGGGCCTGCCGCGCGGGGGTCGCCCAGGGGCACCATCGGCTGGCTGAACCGCACCGTGAAACGCTCGATCGCGCCAGCCCCGATGCCCGGCGTGGCCATTAAGACCTGTGGGCTGTTATCGCCGAATGCCGCGACGGGGGCGATCGCGAGGCCGAGCAGTGCAAGGCGCCATGCCAGCTTCATTCGATCACTCCCCTGATTGGACACAGATTACGGGCTTATCCGCCGCCAATCCAGCGAAGTTTCGTACTTGTCCTGCCGCTCCTACGCTCGGATTCCACTACCATCGATATGTCCAACAAATTTTACATGTGATATGTATTTTACATACGAAGCGTGTGAAAGGCGACTGGGGGCAGGCGACGGATGGGCTGGGGGAGCATTATTGCCGCCGTCGACACGCTATCGCGCGAGACGATGTTGTTCGCCGCAATCGGCTTCCTGATCGGCGGGATCGACGATATCGCGATCGATCTGGTCTATCTGCGCCACCGCGCGAAACGCGCGCACAGGCCATCGCTCGATGAATTTCCGGTGTGCCAAACGCCGGGCCGGATCGCGATTTTCGTCGCCGCGTGGGACGAGGCGAACGTCATCGGCGCGATGTTGCGCAGCGCACTCGCCCGGATCGATTATCCCGATTTCCGTATCTATGTCGGCACCTATCCCAACGATCCAGCTACGATGGATGCGGTCGCAGAAGTGGTCGAGCACGATGCGCGCGTCCGGTTGGTAACCGGGCGCGAAAACGGGCCGACGACCAAGGCGATTGCCTCAACGTCATCTGGCGCGCGCTGTTGCGCGACGAGGCGGACGAGGCCGCTCGGGCCAAGGCGGTGGTGCTGCATGATGCCGAGGATGTCTTGCATGCAGGCGAATTGCGCATTTTCGACGCGCTGATCGGGCCGCATCTAGTGGTGCAATTGCCGGTCCACCCGCTAATCGATCCGCGCTCGCGATTCGTCTCCGGCCATTACGCCGATGAGTTCGCCGAGGCTCATAACAAGAATCTGGTGGTGCGGCAGGTGCTCGATGCGAGCCTTCCTCTCGCCGGCGTCGGGTGCGCGATCGAGCGTGCGTGCCTCGGGCGGATCGCCGACCTGCGCGACGGCGCGCCATTCGATGCCGACAGCCTGACCGAGGATTACGAACTCGGTCTGCACATCGCCCCGCTGGGCGGGGGCAGCGTGTTCGCCCGCGTCACCGAATATCCCGGTGGGCCGACGGTCGCCGTACGCGCGCTCTTCCCGGCACGGCTCGACGCGGCGGTGCGGCAAAAGACACGCTGGATGATCGGCATCGCGCTGGCGGGCTGGGACCGGGTTGGCTGGGGCCGAGCGCGCGACTGGCGCGAACATTGGATGCGCATGCGCGACCGGCGCGCACCGATCGCAGTGCTCGTGCTGATCGCGGCGTATCTGGCGGCGCTGTCCTGGGCGATCTCCGCGACGCTGCATGCGGTGAGCGGGACCGCGCCGGGCGGTCTTTCGTTCGGCATGGCGGTGTTGCTGACGGTCAATTCAGGATTGCTGATCTGGCGACTTGCGGTGCGTGCCGCATTCACCGCCCGGGTCTATGGCTGGCGACAGGCACTGCTATCGCTACCGCGCGCGGTGGTGGGCAATTTCATCGCGCTGGCCGCGGCCCAGCGCGCGCTGTTCCGCTATGTCGGCATGCTGCGCGGCGCGGCGCCAAGGTGGGACAAGACTGCGCATGTCTTCCCGCATGAGGCCGAACACGGGTGATCGTCGGTCGACCGCTCCGCTTTCTCGGACTGATCGTCGGGGGTTGGATCGCCATGCGCGTGACCATCCTGTGGTGGACCGTCGATGCGGCTCCGCTGCGCGGAGTTCAGCCGTTGGCGACCGCGCTTCCCGTTTCTCGAGCGCCCGCGTCCCGGTCGGGTAAGTCTTCAAGACTGTGGTCGGGGGTTGCCAAAGCCCAAACCACGGGATTCGTTTCGAACAAGCGCGAGACGCGGTTGGCCATCGCGGTTTCGACACCCGAAACTGCGGCTACCTCGCGTGTCGCAGACGCCCCGGAAACAGGAATTATCGCCGGATTGCCTGCACGCGCATCGATGCCATCAAGACAGGTATATCCCCGGTCCCGCCTCGCCGGCAGCTTCTGGCTCGTTGCGCGGGCCGGCAGCGGGCCACCGGGCGGCGTGTTGGGCGCACAACTCGGTGGATCGCAGGCCGGGGCCCGACTGACCTATGCGCTGACCAACAACCGCCGCCTCGCGATTGCCGCGCGGGTCAGCACGCCGCTCGGGCCTGGCGCGCAGGAACTGGCGCTCGGACTGGAATGGCAACCGACCCGCCTTCCGGTGCGCGTAATCGTCGAACAGCGGCTTCCCCTCAACGGGCGCGGCGGGCCGACGCTCGGGCTGGTCGGTGGGTTCGGGCCGCAGCGCGTTGCCGCCGGTTTCGCCCTGGAAGGCTATGCGCAAGGCGGCGTCATCGCGCGTGATGGCGGCGAAGGCTTTGCCGATGGTGCCGCCCGGATCGCCCACCCGGTTGCCAGTCTGGGCAAGGTCCGGTTCGATCTCGGCGTCGGCACCTGGGCCGCGGCACAAAAAGGCGCGACGCGGATCGATCTCGGCCCCTCACTCGTCGCGCACGTCCCGCTCGCGGATCAGCCGATCCGCCTCTCGCTCGACTGGCGGCAGCGTGTCGCGGGCAATGCCAAGCCGGATTCGGGTCTGGTCTTTACCCTCGGTGCGGACTTCTAACGGCTTCCGCCCGCCGCTCGAAGCGGTTAACCGGGGCTGTGGACCTGTACCTGCCCGTCGCCAATCTCTCGATCAACGCGATCGTCATCGTCCTGCTGGGCTGCGGGGTCGGCATGCTGTCGGGCATGCTCGGGGTCGGCGGCGGGTTCCTGACGACGCCGCTGCTGATCATCTACGGCGTGCCGCCGACCGTCGCCGCCGCCTCCGCCGCCAGCCAGGTGACGGGCGCGAGCGTATCCGGCGTGTTCGCCCATGTCCGACGCGGCGGCGTGGATTTCAAGATGGGCGGCGTACTCGTCGCGGGGGGCATGGCCGGATCGCTGGCGGGCGCTTGGATCTTCCGGTTGTTACAGGCCAGCGGCCAGATCGATGTCGTGATCGCGGTCATCTATGTCTTGATGCTGGGCTTTATCGGCGGCCTGATGGCGCGCGAATCACTGCAATCTATCGCCGCCGCGCGGTCCGGCGCCCCACCCCGCGCCAGGAAGCGGCGGCATCATCCGCTGGTCGCCGCATTACCGATGCGCACACGTTTCTACGCCTCGGGCCTGTATATCTCGCCGCTCGCACCATTGCTGCTCGGGTTTCTCACCGGCATCATCACGATCCTGCTAGGCGTCGGCGGCGGGTTCATCATGGTGCCGGCTATGCTGTATCTGCTCGGCATGGGAACGTCGGTGGTGGTGGGCACCTCGCTCTATCAGACGCTGTTCGTCACCGCCGTCGCAACGATGGTCCACGCCACCACGACCAAGGCGGTGGATATCGTGCTTGCCGCCCTGCTGTTGCTCGGCTCGGTGGTCGGGGCGCAATTGGGCGCGCGGCTCGCCAGTCAGGTGCGGCCGGATTATCTCCGCCTCGGGTTGGCGGTGATCGTCCTGTTGCTGGCGATCCGCATCGGTATCGGCCTCGGCTGGCGGCCAGACGAAATCTATTCGGTCGAATTATCGTGAAACGGCTCCTGTGGCTGGGCTTCACGCCGCTCTTGATGGCGCAGGCCAAGCCGGTGCTGGTGCCCGACGTGTCGCAGCGCAATATCGAGATCGCCTATTCCTTCACCGGTGCGGAACTGCTGCTGTTCGGCGCGATCCTCTATCCCGGCGGGCGCTTGCCGAACGGCGAGAAGCCGACCGACGTGGTGATCGTCGTCAAGGGCCCGGTCCAGTCGATTCTGGTGCGCGAGAAGGAGAAGGTCGCGGGCATCTGGGTCAACGCCGCACGGCTGCGCTACAAATCCGCACCGAGCTTCTACGCCATCGCTTCGTCACGGCCGATCACCAGGCTGGTCGATGATCGTACCCAGGCGATCTACGAACTCGGGCTCGATTCGCTGCAGCTATCGCCCGCGAGCAGCGCACCGCCGATGGAACAGGATCGCTTCGCGCGCGGCCTGGTCGATCTCAAGCGCCGCTCGGGCCTCTATTACGAGGCGCCGCACGCGGTCGAGATCACCGATGGTGTGCTGTACCGCGCCCGCGTCACGATCCCCGCGCGCGTGCCGGTCGGGCGCTTCACCGCGGAAACCTTCCTCATCCGAGACGGTCGGGTGCTGGCCGCGGCCACCCGCGAGATCGATATCCGCAAATCCGGCTTCGAACGCTTTGTCGCGCGATCGGCCGACAATCATGCGATTCTGTACGGGCTGATTGCGGTGGCACTGTCGGTCCTGTTCGGCTGGGCAGCGGGCTGGGTCGCCAGACGCGTGTAGCGCGGCAACCCACTATGCCGGCGCAGCGCATGTTAAACCCTTCGCGCGAAACGCAATCTTTACCTCTGTCGGGCAATGTTCGCGGCTAATCGTGGGGATATGCCTGATGACCGAAATGCAGGGCAGCGATGCATTCGCCCGAACCGCCCCGACCAGTTTGACCGGCGCACCGATCGGCATCGTCCTGGAAATCGCCGGCTCGAGCAGCCAGGTGATGATCGATGCCCGCGCGCTGGAAGACACGGCGACCAGCCCGGACCCAGTGGTCGCCAGCGCCGGATCGGTCGGCAGCCAGATCAAGATGCGCGTCGGCGGCAGTTGGCTGATCGCCAATATCCGCTCGCTGCGCCTGGTCGAAGGGACTGATGACCGCATCGTCGCCCAAGTCGACTTTCTCGGCGAGGGCGATGAGGAGCGCCTGACCGGCAAGCTCTACAAATTCCGCCGTGGCGTTACACGCTATCCCAATCCCGGTAACGAAATTTACCCGGTCTCGACCGCCGACCTGAAACAGATTTACGCCGCCGAAGACCGCGCTACGATCGAGATCGGCACGGTCTATCCGACGCGCGACATCAGAGCCTCACTATATGTCGATGCCATGCTCGGCAAGCATTTCGCGCTGCTGGGATCGACCGGCACCGGCAAGTCGACCAGCGCCGCCTTGATCCTGCACCGCATTTGCGAACTCAGCCCCCAGGGGCATATCGTGATGATCGATCCGCACGGCGAATATTCCGCCGCGTTCAAGGCCAACGGCGCGATCTACGATGTCGGCAATCTGCAGATGCCGTATTGGCTGATGAACTTCGAGGAACATTGTGAGGTGTTCGTCACCTCCGATGGATCCGAAAACCAGATCGATGCCGACATCCTCGCCAAATGCCTGCTGATCGCACGCAGCAAAGGCCGTCTCGGACAGGAAATCGGCAAGCTGACGGTCGATGCTCCGATCCCCTATCTACTCAGCGACCTGACGAACATCATCGCGCTCGAAATGGGCAAGATGGACCGCGCGGGCGACACTGCGCCCTATCTGCGCCTGAAAACCAAGATCGACGAGATCAAGGCCGATCCGCGCTACGGCTTCATGTTCTCGGGCATGCTCGTCGCCGATACGATGGCCGATTTCCTCGCCCGCATCTTCCGCCTTCCGGGTGACGGCAAGCCGATTTCGATCATCGACGTGTCGGGCGTGCCGAGCGAGATTACATCGGTGGTCGTCGCGATGCTCAGCCGCATGGTGTTCGATTTCGCGATCTGGTCTCGCGGCGAGCCGCAACGCCCGATCCTGCTCGTCTGCGAAGAGGCGCACCGCTACATTCCGAACGAGCGTAATGCCGATTCGTCGTCGGTCGGTCGCATCCTCGGCCGCATCGCCAAGGAAGGGCGCAAATACGGCGTGTCGCTCGGGCTCATCACGCAGCGCCCGTCCGATCTGGCGGAAGGTGTGCTGTCGCAATGCGGCACGATCATTTCGATGCGCCTCAACAACGATCGCGATCAAGCCTTTGTCCGTGCCGCGATGCCCGAAGGCGCGCGCGGCTTCCTCGACTCTATTCCGGCGCTACGGAATCGCGAATGCATTATCTGCGGCGAGGGCGTCGCGATCCCCATCCGCGTCTCGTTCGACGGGCTCGAAGACAATAAGCGTCCGGCGTCGGACGATCCCCTGTTCTCGGAACTGTGGCGTAAGTCGGGCGACGAGGATCAGATCATTCAGCGGACGATCAAGCGCTGGCGCTCGCAGGGGCGGTAGGCGACAGGAAGGGCAGTGCCTCGCTCTCGTCATGCTCGACTTGGTTCAGGATGATGGCAGTTTAGCGACGGCTCGGAGAAAGTTTCAGCGCTGTCCAACCTTCACCGAGAGCAACGCCGCCACCCGCGCCTTGAACGCGCGGAGTTTCTCGCCCGACAAGGTCGCGACGCTGGAGAAGGAGAAGCCGCGAGGGTTGATCGAGACGCCGTTCTTCCACACTTCCCAATGCAGGTGCGGGCCGGTCGACATACCGGTCGATCCGACCGCGCCGATCTGCTGCCCGCGCGCGACATGCTGTCCGGGGCGGACGAGGATGCGGCTCATATGGCCGTATCCGCTGGCGATGTTGTTGGCATGGTTCAACTTGACGAAATTGCCATACCCCGCGCTGCGTCCCGCGAATTGCACCACGCCGTCGATCGCGGCGTAGATCGGCGAACCCCAGGCCGCGCCGATATCGATGCCCTTGTGCATGCGCATGAAGCCGAGCAGCGGATGCATCCGCATGCCGAAATTGGACGTGATATGCCCGCTGACCGGCATGCCCATGAAACCCTGCCGCTGGCTCTGGCCGTTCGCCTCATACCATTGGCCGTCATCCCATTTGACGAGCTGGGTCTTTTTGGCGCGCTGGTCGAGCCCGGCGAACATCAGGTCACCCAATTGCACTTCACCGGTCGCGGCGCGCGCTTGGCGCAGCACGAAATCGAACGTGTCGGACGGTGATACCGCGCCGATCGAGATGTGGCTGGCGATCGCTTTGATATAGGCCTCGACCGCCTTGGCCGGAGCACCGGCGGCGCGCGCTGAGCGGTACAGGCTGGAGCCGGCAAGACCCTGAATGCGGAGCGGCGTGTTGTCGATTGCGATCGCGTGCCGCGTCATCGCCAGCGCATCGCCAGTTCGCGCAAGCGCCAGGTTGAGATCGAACCGGGCGCGGAAGGCCAGCTTGTCGAGCGGACGCGCCACGCTGCGATTGGGGCGCCGGCCGAGCGTAAGGTCGATCCGCGTGCCCGGCTTGATATCGTCCGGCGAAACCGCACCCGCGACCAGATCGGCGGCGCGCGCTGCATCGGTGGCCGACACCCCGGCGCGTTGCAGCAGCCGGGTGAAGCTGTCGCCTGCGCCCAAGGTCGCGGTCATTTCCAGCGTCGGGCGTTCAGGCGTCTCGGCGAGCGGCGCGACCAGATCGTTCGCCGCCATCCGCCGGCCGGTCGATCCGCCCCAGGCGAGCGGCGCGATCGATTGCGCGCGCGCCTCATCCCATTCGCTGCCCGCCAGCGCGGGCGCGACACTACCTGGAATCGTGCGGTTCAGGCCCGGCGACAATGCGCAGGTCGCCGCGATCAGCGCCGTGCAGGTCGCTGCACCACGCCACCATTCGGCCGAGCCGATGCGCGATCCGAGGTCCGGCGCCCAATCGGTGCTGGTGATGCGCGCGCGAACGCGGTCGAGCGTGGAAAGCTGTGCGGGAATGACGAGCGCACGACCGAACGACAAGGTGGCGGTACCGCCAGCTTGATCGTGTCCATGATCGGTGCGCAAGAACAATCTGGAAATGCCCCCCGGGTCAATTCATCCGCCGATCCCCCCGGCGTGGGTTGGATCACTGTGGGGCACACATCCTAAAGTCAAATTAACCGGGCCCGGCTGGCGACTCGCATCGGGCGAAGTGTTCAAATGCTGCGGCGAAGCGATTGGCTTGCAGGAACTGCTAAGGATTCGAGGCGTTTGCCGGGGCAAATCGAAAACTGACGGGTTGCGCCAAGCGTTCGCCATGCCAATGTTGTTTTCCGACATGCGCCCACCTGACGATCGCCCATCTGCCGACAAGGTCACCGCGGTGCTGGGCCCGACCAACACCGGCAAGACGCATCTCGCGGTCGAGCGGATGTGCGGCCATTCCAGCGGGATGATCGGCTTCCCGCTGCGGCTGCTGGCGCGCGAAGTCTATGACCGCGTGGTAAAGATCAAAGGGGCCAACCAGGTTGCACTGATCACCGGCGAAGAGAAGATCGTACCGAGGGATGCGCGCTGGTTCCTGTGTACCGCCGAAAGCATGCCGCTCGACAAGGATCTGGCGTTCGTCGGCGTGGACGAGGCACAATTGGGCGCAGACCGCGAGCGCGGGCACGTGTTCACCGACCGCATCCTGCGCGCCCGAGGGCGCGAGGAAACGATGATCCTTGGCTCC
>NZ_JANYEK010000224.1 GCF_025363195.1 Sphingomonas sp. | reverse complement strand
CGGGCTGGCGGGCGCGCAATGGACCGCGCCGTTGCTGTTTGCCCGAGGCGAACTCTATCGCACGCGCGGCAATCCGCGAGATCTGGTGTCGGCGATTGAATTCTACCGCGAGGCTATCGCGCAGGATCCGACCAATGCCGACGCCTATCGCGGCATGGGGCTTGCCCAGTTGCGCAGCAGCGATCCGCTGGCGGGCGACACCCTGCGCCAGTATCTCGCGATGAAGCCCAATGCGGATGACAAAGCGATGATTTCCACTCTTTTGCAGTGAGTTGATAGATGACGATGATGGGAAAAAGCGGCGCCGCTCTGGCGACGGCCGCGCTGTTGGCCGCAACGCCGGTTTGGGCGGGCAACAAACTCGTTCCGCAAGGCGTGAAGGTCGCGGTCGCCAAATCGGGGCTGACGGTCAATCCCGATCGCGAATGGAACAGGATGGGTGCCCGGCCGGGGCGCAATTCGGAAACCTGGACGATCGATGATGACGGCCTGAACGACGTCACTTTCTATGGCGGGATCGCGAACGACAGCACCTTGTTCCGCGAGGTGAACAAGCGGGCCAAGCCGTTGCCGCGTTTCGCATCGAATATGCTGCTCACCGATATCGCGGCGCTGTTCGAGAACAGCTACAGCATCGCACTCGATACCCAGGTGATGAAGATCGATTCGGTCCAGCCGACGACGTTTCTCGGTGCCAAGGGCGTCAAATTCTCGTTCACCTTTTCGCGCTTGAACGAGGAGGTCCGTCGCAAGGGGGAGGCATCCGCGGCGATCATCGATGGCAAATTGTACATGATCACCTTCGAAGCGCCTGACGTTTATTATTTCGCGCGAGACGTGTCCGCCTACCGGGCCATCGTCGCCAGCGCGACGATCGCGGCCGTGGCAGGCGGGAAGTAATCGGGGCTGTTACGGCCCTTCGGTTATTGGGCGTCGTCCCCTTGGTTCTTCGTTTCTCCGCCGGTGCCGCCGACACCGTCCGGCAGGCCGGGCGAGGTGAAAGTATCGGGCTCCTGCCCGCCTTCGCCGCGTTCTACCGCGTCCTTGCGCGCTTCTACCTCCTGCTGGAGATCGCTTCTCCCGTCCTCCCGGGCGTCGGTCTTGGGGTCTTCGGCCATGGTCGGTTCCTCAGGCGGTGGGGGAGAAAGGGGCTTGGTCATAGGGCTGGCCCGGCGCGATATCGGGGTTGGTACCGGGCGTCTGATCGGGGATGTCGATGTCGGGCTGCGGCGTGGGCAGTTCGGTCGGCGCGGGATCGGGCTGCGCCGGGGTGGTCTCCGGCTGCGCCGGATGGCCAGGGAAGGGGGGCAGTTCGGTGGGGGGCTTGCTTGCCATCATCAGTCTCCTCGGCCTCTTGAACGCGCCGAGGTCGGGAGGGTTGCCCGACGGGCAGAGAAAGCCGCTGTCGACGCTCGTGCGCGATGCGGCTTGCCCCCGGCCCACCTGTTGCTATAGACGCCGCCGACCTGCGGTGTCCGAGTGCGGGCGTGGCGGAACTGGTAGACGCGCTTGGTTTAGGTCCAAGTATCGCAAGATGTGGGGGTTCGAGTCCCTTCGCCCGCACCAGTCCTTCGCGTTCTTCGCGAGGGCCTGAGCAAAAAATATTCCTGAAAAGGCGTGAGAGTTGAAATGCAGACTGTCGAGACGTTGAACGAAGGCCTGAAGCGCGCCTACACCCTGAAGATTACCGCTAAGGATATCGATTCCAAGGTCGATGCCGAGCTGAAGCGCGTTGCGCCGCAAGTGCGCATGCCCGGTTTCCGCCCCGGCAAGGTGCCGGCGAATCTCGTCCGCAAGATGCACGGCCCGTCGCTGATGCAGGACGCGCTGAACAGCTCGATCCAGGAAGGCATTCAGGCGCTGATCGCAGAACAGCGCATCCGCCCGGCGATGCAGCCTTCGGTCAGCCTCGACGACTATGAGCCCGGCCAGGACGCCCAGGTGAAAGTCGAACTCGAAGTGTTGCCCAACGTGCCGACTCCGGCGATCGACGCGCTGAAGCTGGAGCGCCTGACCGTGCCCGTCGATGAAGCTAAGGTGCAGGAGCAACTGCAGAAGTTTGCCGACCAGCAGAAGTCGTGGGACGATGCCAAGCCGACCTACAAGGCGAAGACGGGCGATCTCGTCACCGTCGATTTCGTCGGCAAGACGGTCGATGATGGCGTGGCGTTCGAGGGCGGTACGGGCAGCGACATGGCGGTCGAGATCGGCACCGGTCGTTTGATTCCGGGGTTCGAGGACCAGGTGATCGGCGTCAAGACCGGCGACGAGAAGCA
>NZ_JANYEK010000197.1 GCF_025363195.1 Sphingomonas sp. | reverse complement strand
CGGCTGCCCGCGGCGCCATGAACGGGTTGATGGACGAGATCGTCGCGGAACACGTGCGTGAACATGTCGCGCATCCCGACCTCGCGCCCGATGCGCGCCGCGCCGGCGCCGAGGAACTGATCGCGGCGATCCGCCGCTATGCCAGTTAGCCCCATCATGCGCTCGCCCTGCACCGATATCTGCCTGTTCGACGGCCGCACCGGATGGTGCCGAGGCTGCGGCCGAACGAAGGTCGAGGCGCGTCGCTGGAAGAACGCGTCGCCCGGCGATCTGCGCAAGCTGTCCAGCGAACTGCCGCCGCGGCTGCGCAAGTTGCAGGACAGGGAGCGTCCGTCATGAGTATGCCCGCGTTGTTCGGGTGGCGACCACCACGTTCAGCATGGTCCTCAGGCATGCGGTCGATCGATCTCCACGTCGCCGCGCCGCTGTTGTCAATTTTCTGAAGCCACCCCGACCCCGACGAATCAGAGCTCGCTTCGACCTCGTCGCGAGCCGCCATAAAACGAAAAGAGCTGCTCATGGACAACCAGCAAACGCGCCGCGCTCCTGCGCACGACCATGTGTTCCTTGGCGAAGGCCATGAGCGAAACGAACGCCGGACCTGGTTCGTGATCGTCCTGTGCGGCATCATGATGATGATCGAGATCGTCGGCGGTCTGCTGTATGGATCGATCGCGCTGGTGGCGGATGGCCTTCATATGTCGACGCACGCCGGCGCCTTGCTGCTGGCGGCGCTTGCCTACACCTATTCCCGAAAATATGCGCACGATGACCGCTTTGGTTTCGGCACTGGTAAGTTCGGCGACCTTGCCGGCTTCACCAGCGCCATCGTTCTCGTGATGATCGCCCTGTTGATTGGTTACGAATCGGTATCGCGTTTCCTGGCCCCCGTACCGATCCACTTTGGCGAAGCCATTCCGATCGCCGTCCTGGGACTATGCGTCAACTTAGCCAGCGCTTGGCTGCTGAGCGGCGGCCACGACCACCATCACGGGCACGGGCACGGGCACGGGCACGAAAACAGTCACGACGATGGAGAAGGTGAAGATCACGGCGAAGAGGCGCAGCGTATCGACACCCCAAGCGGGCAGATCTCGATCGCGATCTTCGAAGATGGTGTACCTCCACGCTTCCGATTGTCGGGGTTGGCGTCTTCGCCTGTCGGCGACCTCGATCTGCAGATCGAAACGATCCGCCCGGACGGCCGCAGGCAATCTTTCGCAATGGCCGCTCGCGACGGCTATTGGGAAAGCCGGGACGAGATCCCCGAGCCGCATGCCTTCGCCGCCAAGGTCATGGTCGGGGCGGCCGCCTATGACCTGACGTTCGAAGAGCACGACCACGGCGACCATAGCCGCGACAACAATATGCGGGCCGCCGTAATCCACGTCATCGCCGATGCCGCCGTTTCCGTTCTGGTGATTGTCGGCCTGTTCCTTGCCAAGGTTTTTGGATGGCTCTGGATGGACCCCATTGCCGGCCTGATCGGTGCAGTCGTCATCATGAGCTGGTCCTACGGGCTGGTCCGTGACACCGGGGCGATCCTGCTCGACATGAACCCCGATCGTCGGTTGGCGGCGCGTGTCCGCCAGACCGTCGAGGCCGAGGGCGACCATGTCGACGACCTCCACATCTGGCGGCTCGGGCCAGGGCATCTCGGCGCTATCGTATCAATCGATGCGGCCAGCGCACACGACGTGGATTATTACCGCAAGCGCTTGCAGCAGCTTCCGTCGATCTCCCATCTGACGGTCGAAGTCAGGCGATCGGCGAGCATTGCGCCCGCATCATCCTGACCATCGACGCCATCGGGCCACCAGCGGATATGATATCGCTCGGCTGTGATTGAGGGCGGACGATGGATGGAGCGATGACCCCATCCATCGTTGGATTACAGGGTCGCCGTTGCAGTCTCGCCATCGCCTTCAGCATGGGCGAGACGCTGCGCACGCCGCCCGATGATGCGCGCCGCAAACGCCGTGATGGCGGGCAAGACCAGCAGCGTCAGTGCGGTCGATGTCATGAGACCACCGATCACCACCGTCGCCAACGGTCGTTGGACCTCCGCGCCGGTGCCGGTCGCCAGGGCCATCGGAACGAAGCCGAGACTGGCGACCAAGGCGGTCATCAACACCGGCCGAACACGCTCCATCGCACCACCGACGATCGCTTGATCATCACTCTCGCCATTCTCGCGACGCTGGCGGATCGCGCTCATCATCACGAGGCCATTCAGCACGGCCACGCCCGACAACGCGATGAAACCGACCGCGGCGGTGATCGAGAACGGAATGCCCCGCAACAGCAAGGCGAACACCCCTCCGGCGAGCGCCATCGGCACCGCGCTGAACACGATTGCCGCCGGAAGGAACCCGCCCAACGCCATATAGAGCAGCGCGTAGATTGCTGCGAAGCAGATCGGCACTACGATCATCAGCCGAAGCCGTGCCGACTGCAGGCTCTCGAACGTGCCCCCCCAGTCGGTATACATGCCAGCCGGAAGATCGAGCTGTCCGATCCTGGACTGCGCCTCTGCCACGAAACCGCCGAGGTCGCGACCGCGCACATTGACCTGCACGACGACCATGCGCTTGCCGTTTTCGCGGCTGATCTGGTTCAGCCCCTGCGTGTAGGTGAACCGCGCAACCTCGCGCAGGGGGATCGATCGCGCCGCCGTTCCGACGGCCGACGGCAGCATGACCGGGATCGCGCCAAGCGTTGCAAGGTCGTCGCGTTGCGCATCGGGCAGGCGAACGACGACCGAAAAGCGCCGATCCCCCTCGAAGAGTAGCCCCGCCTCCCGGCCCCCGAGGGCGGCAGCGACCGTGTTCGCCAGCTCCTCGATCGTCAGGCCGTAGCGGGCGACCGCCTGACGATCGATTTTCACGTCGAACGTCGGCGCGCCCGACGTCTGCTCGGCGCTCACGTCCCCGGCGCCGGGGATGGTCCGCAGCACGCCGGCGATCCGCTTCGCCTGTACGGTCATCCGGTCGAGATCGTCGCCATAGAGTTTGACCGCAACGTCGGCGCGAACGCCGGCCATCAACTCGTTGAAGCGCATCTGGATCGGCTGCTGGATTTCGGTGCGATTGCCGATCAGCGACTTCATCCGCTCCTCGATCCGGCGAAGTATGTCGGCCTTGGTCTTCACCTCCGCCGGCCACGCGCTTTCGGGCTTCGGGATGACGTAGGTGTCCGACGCATTGGGCGGCATCGGGTCGGTTCCAAGGTCGGCATTGCCATTCTTGGAGAACACCAGCGCCACTTCGGGTAGCGACTTCAGGGCATTTTCGATCTGCAGCTGCATCAGGGTCGACTGGTCGATCGACGCCGATGGCAGCCGAAAGTTGGTGATGGTGATATCCTTCTCGTCAAGCTGCGGCATGAACTCCTCACCGAGCAACCCGAACGACAGCACCGCCGCGACGAATATACCGACGCCGCCGAAGATGAATGGCAGCGGGTGCGCTACAGCGCGCGCGAGCGCGGGCGCGTATCGCTTCTTGAACCAACGTATCGGCTTCACTTCGGTCTCGCTGACCTTGCCCTTGACAAGCAAGGCGATCATCGCCGGTACGAAGGTGAGTGACAGGACGAAAGCACACGCCAGCGCGACCATCAGCGTGATCGCCATCGGCGCGAAGGTCTTGCCCTCGACACCCTGGAACGTCAGCAACGGCACGAACACGAGGAAAATGATGAGCTGACCATAGACCGTCGGTCGGATCATCTCCTTGGCGGAAACGATCGTCACCTCGAGCCGCTCCTCGATCGTGAGCACGCGACCTTCGCGCTCTTGCCGTTCGGCAAGATGCCGCAGCGCATTCTCGACAATGATCACCGCTCCATCGACGATCAGCCCAAAATCGAGCGCGCCCAAGCTCATCAGATTGCCGGAAACCTTGAGGCCGTTCATGCCCGCCGCCGTCATCAGCATGGTGATGGGAATGACCATCGCCATGATGAGCGCTGCCCGAATGTTTCCGAGCAGCAGAAACAGCACGACGATCACGAGCAGCGCGCCTTCGGTCAGGTTCTTCTCGACCGTGGCGATCGTGGCATTGACGAGCTTGGAGCGGTTGTAGACCGGCTCGGCGAAAACGTCGGGTGGCAGTGTCCGGTTGATCGCGGTGAGCTTTTGCGCAGCGCTGGTGGCAACGATCCGGCTGTTCTCGCCGACCCGCATCAGGACGGTGGAGATCACCGCTTCCGAACCCATCCGGCTGCCCGATCCCGTGCGGACCGCGCCGCCGATGAGGACCTGACCGACATCCTGGACGCGGACGGGTACGCCGGCGCGGGTGGCCACCACGGCCTCCAGAATCTCGTCGATCGACTTCAGGCGTGCATCGGCACGGACGAGAAAGCTCTCGCCGGCGCGCCGGACATAGTTCGAGCCGGCAGAAAGGTTGGCGCGTTCCAGCGCGTCGGCGAGTTCGGTGATCGACAGGCCATAGGACG
>NZ_JANYEK010000188.1 GCF_025363195.1 Sphingomonas sp. | reverse complement strand
CGGGCGCGCTCCATATACCGCAGGTAATTGGCGTGATAAACCATTCCCGACAGGTCGGTATCCTCGAAATAGACCCGCACCGGGAAACGATGTTCAGACCCTGCGAAGCGGCCTTCGGCGGGCTGGTCCTGTAACGATGATGGCATTCACCCTCCTTTAGCGGAGCCGGGCGCGGGAAGGAACCCCGTACCCCCCGCGATGCTGGCGGCGCGCTGACCATTACGATATGATGCCGCATCGACACGACAGATGGAGGACGCCTTGGCCGACCGCCCCGTTGATGGAATCACCCCGTTCCTGACCATTCGCGACCAACGTGGCCGGGAGGCGCTGTCCTTTTACCAGGCGGCGTTCGGCGCAACCCTGGTCGAGACCAACGCAGCCCCGGACGGCCAACGGCTGATGCAGGCGAGCCTGAGGATCAACAATGGCTGGCTGATGCTGTCCGACGAATTCCCCGAATATGACGGTCGCCATGACGGCACACCGAGCGGCACGACGCTGCACCTGCAGGTCGACGATACCGATGCGTGGGTGGCGCGCGCGGTGGCGGCCGGGGCCGAGGTGACGATGCCGGTCACCGACCAATTCTGGGGCGACCGTTACGGCCAGATCCGCGACCCGTTCGGCTTCATGTGGTCGATCGGCGCGCCGATACAACGTTAGGGCGTCAGAATGGGAGGCGCCAAAGGAGCGTATCGCCCAGCTTTTTGTTCCCCCACAAAGGCGGGAGCCCAGTCTCGGTCCCCGCCTTCGCGGAAACACTAGGAGAAACATAAGGGCCGAGTATCGCTTCCGTCCTAGGGCAGACGCAGCACGACCGGATCGACCGCGATCCACGGTTTTTTGGGTGCCGCCCCGTTCAGTCCAGTCTGGGGCGTCGCGGCGTTGGCGGCATAGGTGATGCCGTAGCTCGGGAAGCTGACGAGCGGGTGCTGATCGCGCCACGCCTCGTAAGCCCGGAACACATCGGTGAAGCCGCGATCGAGTTCGGGCAGGTGCGTGACGGCGAAATCGGCGAAACTCGCCTGCGGCACCGCTTGCGCTTCGCCGAGCATGCGTTCGGCGGTCGCGCACAAGGCGGTGCGTGCGCCGGCGAAGGAATAGTAATTGTACAATCGGGTCATCGCATCGTCATACGCATCGCGCCACTCCACACCGGCTTGCGCGCGATATTCGGCCAGCACGGCCACCTCGGCCCCGGCAAACACCGGTTTCTGCGCGGCGAGCAACGCATTGTACCGCGCGACGATCACCACCTCCTCCGGCCCGCGACAGGCCAGAGCGGCAAAATTCAACCCCGATCGTAAATGCCAGATCGCCGCGGCCGACGAGAGGCCGACATTGGGCGTCGCATAGTCCCCGCCCGGCATCAGCGCGGGCACCGGCATTCCGACATAGGTGCCGACCGGCATCGGCATTGGCATGCGCTGCGGGATCGGGACGGAAGCGGCAACAGAGGGTGGCGGCGGCGGAACCTGCGTGGCGCAGGCCGATACGAACAGCAGACTCATTGCGATCAGGACGCGGATAGGGCGCATCATCAAGCTCTCCGGTTGAGCCCCTGCATCGCCCGATCATGGTTAATAACGCGTTACCCCGCACGCTTCTCCAGCGCCTGTGCGGCCTCGGCCATCAGCGACGCGATGATCTCGGCGAGTGGCTCTTCCCTGGTGACCATGCCGACCGACTGGCCGGCCATCAGCGAACCATTTTCGACATCGCCGTCGATCACCGCGCGGCGCAATGCACCGGCCCAATAATGTTCGATCTGCAACTGCGCCTCGCCCATCGCGACTTTGCCTTCGTCGAGCAATTGCGCGACCTCCCGCTGCTTGGCGGTGAACAATTCGCTCGACGCGTTCTTGAGCGCGCGCACCGGGATGACCGGCAGGCGCGGATCGATCTGCACGCTGGCGATCGCATCGCGGGCCGAGGCGCGGATAAAAGCTTTCTTGAAATTGGCATGCGCGATGCTCTCCTGCGCGCAGACAAAGCGCGTGCCGAGCTGTACGCCGGCCGCACCCATATCGAGATAGGCGGCGATCGCCTCGCCCCGACCGATCCCGCCCGCAACGAACACCGGCACCTGATCCGCCACTTCGGGCAGGATTTCCTGGGCGAGGACCGAGGTGGAGACCGGGCCGATATGCCCGCCCGCCTCCATGCCCTCGACCACCAAGGCATCGACACCGGAGCGAATCAGCTTCTTGGCGAGGCTCAAGGCGGGGGCGAAGCAGATGACCTTCGCGCCCGTCTCCTTGATCGCCTCGAGCGACCCTTTGGGCGGCAGGCCACCGGCGAGCACGACATGCGTCACCTTGTGCTTGGCGCACACCGCGATCAGATCAAACAATTGCGGGTGCATGGTGATGAGGTTCACGCCGAACGGCTTCGGCGTCATCATTTTCGTCGCGGCGATCTCGGTATCGAGCAGGTCCGGCGTCATCGCGCCGCACGCGATCAGGCCGAAGCCACCGGCATTGGACATGGCGGAGACGAGGTGGCGCTCGCTGACCCACGACATCGCGCCGCACAGGATCGCGACCTCGCTGCCAAGGAATTCTGTGCCGCGCGCCATGCGCCGCTGGAGGCGTTGGGCGCCGTTTGAAACAGTGATCATGCGCAACCGCTTAGCCGCCGCGGGATGGTGCGGGCAAGGCTCATCGACGTGTGAAGCATAAGGCCGCCGTCCATCCGGCTACCATTTAAAGTCATATTACAAATAGATAATAAAAATGAGATCGGCCAAGAGTCATTTCAGTTCAATCTTTAATAATCCAATACGAATGCAGTTCCATCCTAACTGGATACAAATGGACTCGGTATATGACTAAGATGATCTAATATTATTCAGCCAAACAATGGCGAATCAAACAGGAGTGGGCCCATGACTACGTATCATGAATTCAGCCAGGAAGCGATCAACCACGCTTTGGAAGCCGCCGCATCCCACAATGAACTAATGGGAGTCACGGGCGCCAATCACAAGATGAACTTGACAGGTGGCGGCGAGCTTTCGACTTCAGCGCAATGCATCAGCATCAGCGTCGAAAATCACAAGATTTGCTTGAACCTGCCGCTCGGTATCGGCAAGGTCTGCTTGCCGATTCCTGCCTTCATTCCCAACGGAACCGCCGCGCAGGCTTGCCTCAGCATCTGCACCACCTGGGGCATCCCGACCGGCGTCAAGGTGACGATTTCGGCGCTCGGCCACGTGGTCATCACCAAGTCGTTCGGCAAATGCTGACCTGATCGAGCTCAAGCGGGCTCGACGTTGTTCCCTGCGGTCCGCGCTGCGATGCCGACCGCAGGGACTTTTACGACCGACCGGGCCTGTCAGATCAGGCCGGAACGTCCTCCGCATCCAGCCCGTAAGCGGTGTGCAGGACGCGCACGGCGAGTTCGGTGTAATCCTCCTCGATCAGCACGCTGACCTTAATTTCCGACGTCGTGATCGCCTGGATGTTGATGCCGCGCCCTCCCAACGTCTCGAACATCGTCGCCGCGACACCAGCATGGCTGCGCATGCCGACGCCCACGACCGAAATCTTGGCGACGCGCGTGTCGTGAACCAGTTCGGCGTACCCGATCGTGGTTTTCGCATTGCCCAGCACTTCGAGGCTGCGTGCCAGATCGGCGGCGGGCACGGTGAAGGTGACATCGGTCGATCCGGTCGAATGCGCGACGTTCTGGACGATCATGTCGACGTTGATGTTGGCATCGGCCAGGGGCGTGAAAATGGCGCCGACCGAGCCGGGCTTATCCGGCACGCTGGTCAGGGTAATCTTCGCTTCATTCTTGTCGTGTGCGATGCCGGTGATCAATTGTCGTTCCACGCCAATCTCCTCAAGATCGATCTCCTGTTCCCCCACGATCATCGTGCCGGGCAATGTATCCGCCATCGGTGCGTCAACGTCGGTGAAGGACGACAGCACCTGAATGCGCACCTGTTCCTTCATGGCTAACCCGACCGAGCGCGTCTGGAGCACCTTGGCCCCGACGCTCGCCAGTTCCAGCATTTCCTCATAGGTTACGCGCTTCAGTTTGCGCGCGCGCGGTACGATGCGCGGGTCGGTGGTGTAGACGCCATCGACGTCGGTGTAGATGTCGCAGCGATCGGCCTTCATCGCCGCTGCCATCGCCACCGCCGAAGTGTCGGAACCGCCGCGACCCAAGGTTGTCACGCGCTCGCCAGTCGCCACGCCCTGAAAGCCGGGGATCACCGCCACTTCGCCGCGCGCGAGACTTTCATTCAGCGCAGTCGTGTCGATATCGCCGATTCGCGCCGAGGCATGGCCGTCCGAGGTGCGGATCGGCAACTGCCAGCCGAGCCAGCTGCGCGCCTGCACACCGACCGCCTGTAGCGCGATCGCCAACAGGCCGCTGGTGATCTGTTCGCCCGCCGAGACGACCACGTCATATTCGCGCGGATCGTAGAGCGAACTGGCTTCGCGGCAGAAATTCACGAGCCGATCGGTCTCGCCGGCCATTGCCGAGACGACTACCGCGACCTGATTGCCGGCCTCCACCTCGCGCTTCACGCGCAGCGCCACGCTGCGAATGCGCTCTATGCCGGCCATCGAGGTGCCGCCAAATTTCATCACGATACGGGACATTGGGTGTGGTTATGTCCTTTTGGCTTGGAGGGCGTGCTGATAGGAACGCGGAATGACGATGGCAAGCGCACCTGTAACGACATCCGGAACTACTATCGACCCCGCCGAAGCGGCGCATTTCGGCCGGATGGCCGCCGATTGGTGGGATCCCAATGGGTCATCCGCCATGCTGCACCGGCTGAACCCGGTGCGGCTTGGCTATCTGCGCGAGCGGATCGATACTCAGTGGCGGGGCGACGAGACGAGTTTCACACCGTTGTCGGGCAAACGTGCGCTGGATGTCGGATGCGGTGCAGGGCTGTTGTGCGAGCCGCTCGCGCGGATGGGTGCCAGCGTTACCGGGCTGGATGCGGCGCCGGAGAATATCGCGGCGGCGCGGGCGCATTGCGCGCGATCGGGCCTGGGAATCGATTACCGCATCGGCAGCGTCGAGGGGCTGCATGCGGAAACGTTCGACCTCGTTACCGCGCTAGAGGTGATCGAACATGTCAGCGATCCCGCAGCGTTCGTGCGCGGACTGGCCGAGGCAATGGCCGCAGACGGACTGCTGGTGATCTCCACGCCCAACCGCACCGGGCTTTCGCGGTTGGCGATGATCGGCATCGGCGAGACGCTGGGTGGCATTCCACGTGGTACCCACGATTGGGACAAATTCCTGACGCAGGACGAGCTGATCGCCTTGGTCGAGGCGACGGGGCTGAAGGTGATCGACACGCGCGGGCTGAGTTTCTCCGCCGCCAAGGGCTTCGTGCTGAGCGACGATCTGAAGCTCGATTATTTCGTGACGGCGGTGCGCGGCTGACCCTCCCCGGAACAGGCATTCCGGGGAGGTTGGGTTCAGGCCATCACGTTCCGGCCACGCTTTACGGTCACCATATGCCCGACACTTGCGCGCGCCGACTTCATCTTCACATTGTCGGACATCAGCCAGTCGTTGCTCACCCGATCCGGTGTGATCGTCAGCGCCATGTAGCCGCGCTGCGACGTGTCGCACCATTTCAGCTCCGGATTGGCCTTCACCAGGCTGGCCGCGACCAGCTTGGGATCGCGCGCCAGAGCGTTTTCGTAGCCGGGCGAGGTCACCGCATGCCCGGCGAACTCGACCCCCGCCGCATGACCATCCTGCCCCAGATCATAGGCCCAGGCGTTGTGGCTGTCGCCAGTGATGACCACGAGGTTCGCACCAGCCCCCTGCGCGCCCTTCAGGAAGCGGGCGCGCGCCGCAGGATAGCCTCCCCAGCTGTCGTAATTGCTCGGCAGGCCGATTTTTGCGGCCGCCAACCCCGACGAGACATACTCGCGCACGCGCTTGGATGCATCCGGCGCGAGCCAGCCCAGCGCATCCGGCGGGGTTATCGTATTGCCCATGACCGTGCCGAAGCCGACCACCTGCCACGTCTGCCCAGCCTTCACCGAAGCGCGCACCGCATGGTCGAGCCAATTTTCCTGTTGCGACCCCATCATCGTCACGCCCGGATCCATCCACGCGCCGTTGCGGAATGCGAGCAAGGCGGCGGCAGGATCCTTTTCCTTGAACAACGCCGCGACATCGGGCTGCCTGGTGCGCGCCAGCACGCGCGTCTCGGTGCGGAACAGGGTTGCGAGACTGCCGATATCATAGGCCTTCCAGGGCTCGTCCGACACCGGCATCCATTCGCGATACGCCTGGATCGAGGCGGCGCGGCGCGCATTCCAGTCGCCCTCGTCCGGCTGATGATTCTCCGCCCCGCCTTCCCAGCTGTCATTCGCGGATTCGTGATCGTCCCATTGCACGATCATCGGCAATTTGGTGTGCAGCGCCTGCAGATCGGGGTCGGCACGATAGCTGCCGTAACGCAGGCGATAATCGGCGAGGTGGATCAGTTCGCCTCGCGGTTCCGGGATGCGCCCGGCGACCGACTCCTTGAGCGTCGGATATACGTCCGGTCGATATTCATAGAAATAATCGCCGAGATGGACCGTGAGGTCGAGATCGTCGCGCGCAACGGCATGCGCATAGGCGTTGAAATAGCCGAACGCGATATTCGAGCAGGAGAAGATTGCGGCACGAAAGCGGTCGACCTCGCCCTCCGGCAAAGTTCTAGTGCGGCCGACGGGAGACTGAGTGCCGTCCGGTGCCACGAAGCGGTAATGGTACAGAGTGCCGGAGCGCAGGCCGGCGACGGTGATCTTCGCGGTGTGGTCGCGCCACGGCCCGGTGATTTGCGCACCGCTGCCTGCAACCTTGGCGAAATCCGCATGCTCGGACAGTTCGACTTTCAATTCCACCGCGCCGCCATCGGTCGGCACGTAGCGTGTCCACAGCAGCATCGAATCGCTCGCCGGCTCACCGCTCGCCACGGCATGGGTGAAGCCGCGCGCGGTGGCGATACTCAGCGCCTGGGTAAAGCCGGGCACGGCGAATGCGCCCAGGCCGAGCGTACCGGTCATCAGCAGCGAACGGCGATCGACGGTGAATGTCATAAGGGCTCTCCAGATGCAGATCGTGCGCTTGCGCCGCTTGTGTGGCGTCTTTGTTACACCCGTATTGCCCGCTTCCCGAAGCGGGCACGACTCCTGCCGACGCCTCGCAGATGGGGGAGCCGAACAAAGCGCTCGACTCGCGATGGCGGGACCGGGAAAGGCTCAGATCATGGAACGCCTTCGCCCTACGCCGATGTTCTGGCTTGCCACGCTGACGCTGGCGTTCGTCGCGCTCGCGATGATCCGCCCGCTCGATCATGACGAGAGCCAATATGTCGCGGCGGCGGTGCTGACCGCGCAGGGGCAGATGCCGTACCGCGACTTCGCCTACCTCCAGACGCCGCTCCAGCCATTCCTGTTCGCACCGTTCGCATGGCTGTTCGGCGGCGGGGCCTGGCCAGGGTTGCGCATCGTCAACGCCCTGCTCGGCGTCGTTGCGGTACACGGCGTGTACCGCGCGGCGCGGGCGGGCGGCGCGCGGGCAGAGCCGGCCCTGCTTGCCTGCGCGCTATTCGCGTGTTGCGACATCCTGCTGTTCAGCGTGGGCACGGCGCGCAACGATGCCCTGCCCGTCGCCTTGTTGGCGAGCGCCTTGCCACTGGTAGTCCGGGCGGCGAATGCGCGGGGCACACGGTGGGGCGGCGTGCTTGCCGGGTTGCTGCTGGCCGGAGCGGCGGCGGCGAAGCTATCCTATGCCCTACCGGCCTTGGCTTATGGCCTTTACGCGCTGTACGACCGGCGTCATCGCCCGCTGTGGCTTATGATCGGTGCGGTGCCGGTGATCGTTTTCGTCGCGGTAACAATGCTCTGCGCACCGCAGGGGTTCATCTTCGGCGTGTTGGACTTTCCCGCACGCGCTCCGGACGAATATTACCGCGGCCTCGGCAAGGCGTGGAAGCTGAGTTGGTGGGCCAAGTTGCTGGATGTGCTTAAGTTCCTCGCGCTCGGCCCGGCCTTGCTGTGCGTTGCGCTGGCGAGCCGCTTTCGATGGCGCGCGAAAGGCGGGCGGGCAATCGATTGGATGTTGTGCGCCGGGCTGATCGCGGCACTGCTGCCCTCGCCGACCTGGCGACAATATCTGTTGCCAATGCTGCCGCCTGTGTTCGTGCGGCTCGCGATCGGCTGGCAGTCCGTATGGCCGGGGCGTCAGGCGCGGAGGGCGCTGGTGGTGTTCGCCTGCGCCGGTCTCGCCCCCTCGGTCGAGGCGCTGATCCGCGCGCTGCCCGGCCTGCCAATGGTCGCAGCAATGCAACAGAGCGCGAACGTGCGCGCAGCGATGGACGCGGCCGGCGTCGCCGGACCGGTGGCCACGCTTTCACCGCAATTCCTGCCCGCAACCGGGCGGCTACCCGATCCGCGTTTCGCCACGGGGCCTTTTTATTTTCGTAGCCACCAATTGCTGGAAGCTGAACAGGAACAGGTGGTCGGCGTGATCGCACAAGGCACGATCGGCATCCATTTCCGCATTCCGCCCGCTGCGATCCTGACCGGCGGCGAGGGCGCGTCGACCAGCGGCGATGCGGCACTCGACGGCGTCCTGGGCGATTGGGCGAAGCGTAACGGCTGGCGGGAGACGCTCGTGCCCGGCGGCTCGTTCCGTCTCTACATCAGGCCGCGTTGACATTCCGCCCGGCCCGCTTCGCGTCGACCAGCCCGGCATAATAGGTCATCAGATCCTCGGTATGCTCGCGGTCGCTGCGCACCCGGGCGGCCGCGACACACGCCGCGCGCCGCAATACCCTCTGGTCGCGCGCGAACAGGCGGCGGATCGCCGCAGTACACGCACCGGGATCGCGCGCGGTGTAGAGCTCAGAGCTCAGCGGATCGGCGATCTCCGCCACCCCGCCGGTGTCGGGCCCGATCAGCGGCAGGCCCGCCGCCATCGCCTCGGATGCGACCAGCCCGAACGGCTCTGCCTCATTGCCGTGGATCAGCGCATCGCAACTGGCCATGATCCGCGCAAGCCGCTCGCGATCATAGACCGGCTGGAACATGCGGATATGGGGCGAACCCGCGATCCGCCGATCGATCTTCTTGCTGGCGACGCCGGTGCCGAGCAGGATCATGCCGACCGGAATATGCTGCCCGGCCTGAACCACCGCATCGGTGACGAGATCCCAACGCTTTTCCGGATGATGCCGCCCGAGGCCGAGCAGCAAATGCCCCTCCGGTGGCAGATCGCATTGCTTGAGCAATGCCGCCCGCAAGGTTTCGCTGCGATAATCGGATGAGAAATGGCCGCGTTCGATGCCAAGGGGCATCGCCTTGTCGATATGCACGCCGCGTGCCGTGAGACGCTTTTCAAGCGCCGGGCCATTAGTGACGACGGCATCATATTTTCCGAGGAAGCGGCTGAGGTAGCGGCTGTACCAGGCAAAGGCGCGTTCGATGCGCTGTTGCGGCGCCAGTCCCTCGAACCAGCGCAGCGCATAGGCCGAGACATTGTCGTTGTGCATGAAGAACACGCGCACCGGATCATGACCAGCCTTCGGCTGCCACTGCCCGACGATCCACGCCGGGCGCCACGGCGACGAGGTTTCGACCAGGTCCGGCTTCAGTTCATCCAGCAACGCGGTAATCGGTGCGGCATCCCAGAACAGCCCGTAATTCTTGTCGAACGGCAGGCGCGATGCCTTGACGTAGATGATCCTGCCGCCGCCGGGCCGTTCCTCGATCTTGTCTTCGCGACCCGCCGCGATGACGATCAACTCATGGCCAAAATCGGCCATCAGCCCCATCTTGCGATCGATATAGGTGCGCACGCCGCCGCCGGTCGGCGAATAGAATTCGTTCACATCGACGATGCGCATCGGATCAATTCGCCTTCATCGGGGAGAAGCCGCCCAGGCCGCGCAGATATTGCGCGCGGATGTTGGTGGTGACAACGCCTGCTGGAACATCGATCACCGCCTGCGACAGGTTTGGGCGCGATCGACCGAGCCGCTGGTTGCTCGGAAAACCGGCACCGTCGGACCAGAAGTTGAACTTGTTGCGACCATCGCGATTGTGCGTAAACAGCAGTGCGTAGCGCCCGGCATGCGGCACGCGGATGCACATCGTGAGGTCACCGGACGCCGGTGTGGGCACGGTCACGCGGCGGAACACCTTGCCTTGCTTGATCAAATCGTGATCGTCCTTGAGGAAATCCTCCTCGTTTGCGGGATACAGTTCCAGCTTCAACTCGCCGCTGCGATCCTTGAGGCCGATCACGTGGACGCGGATCGCCGGCCCACCGGTCGAGCATGCGATTGCATCGCCGCCCAGTACGCCCCCCTGCGCCGAAACCATGGTCGATACCGCAGCGATCAGGGCGCCGATCGCCAGAACAGGCCTCATGCCGCTTTCTTCCTTTTCGCCAGCTCATACAGGCCAAACATGGCGATCAACGCCACATGAAACAACAATTGCATTGCAGCCGTCAGCGCTAGCATCTCCGACAATTCCTGATCCTGCCCGATCAACAGGATCGCAAAATTGGCGAAAAGCAGGTCTTTGTTGGGCACGAGCGGCAGACGAGAGACCAACAGGCGTGCTGCGGTCAGGAACAGCCACATACCGACCGGCACGGTGGGCAGCGCAAAATGCCAGGCGAAGGCGATGAACGTCGAGCCCACGATAAGGCGCAGACAGTGGATCATGAACACCCACCACAACGTACCGCGCGGCAACGAGAAGACACGCTTCGAAAAGATCAGGAACGGCAGAGACGTGCACATCACGATCGCGATCGATCCCAATACGCCGTTCAAATAACCCGCCGAACTGAGCAGCTTGTACCCCAGCGGCACGGCGAAGGCGAACAGCACCAGCGTAATCATATTGCCGGCGATGGCGGACAGGATGCTGACATCCTTCACCGCGCCGAACGGAGCAGCGACCATCCGGGCGCGACTGCGCGCCCAGGCATAAAAATACGCCTCGCCCGAATATCCGAACACAACTTCGTTCGCGATGCGCTTCTTCACCAGCGCGATCATGCCGCCAATGAGGGGGATACCCCACAAGCGACGAAAGATGATCCAGTCGCCGGTCGGCGCCGAGAAATACAGCAGGGTGAAGGCCAGGTAGAACGCCGGGTCGGTCGGCACCGCGCGGTTCAGACCGGCGAGACCCGAGCCGAGCAGTTCACGCCCGAGCCCGACCACCATCGCGATCGTCAACATCGCGCCGATGATCATCGGCCAGCGGCTGCGCATCGTTGTCAAAGGCTCGAGCCCGGCAATATCAGGCGCAAGCGGGTGCGGAGCATCGGCAATCGTGGTGCTCATTAAATTTCCGGTTTTCGGGGTGTCCACCTGGCGAAATACATCCGCTATTGCCACACGGTTTGCTAGGGCTGAACGCGGCCCTTAACCGCAGTGTTGCCATGTCGCAAGAAATCTGCGCCAAGGCGAGATGTCGCGCGACAGACCGAAATACCTCCCTTTGCGTCGCTTGGCGATCTAGGGGCACATCGACCCTATGATCAGTTCAGCAACAAAGCCCGTGCCGCGCCATATCCTGACCTATGCCGAATCATGGCGTGGCGGGGGGGTGGAACGGGCGCAATTGCGTCTCGCGCGCGGGTGGATCGCGGTAGGCTGCCGCGTGACTCTGATAATCGGCGACGGCAACGGCCCGTTGGCAAGCGAAGTGCCGCCGGGGGTGGAGATCGTCGCGCTGGGCAGGCGGGGACTGGTGCGGCTGATGGTCGCCCTGCCCGGCATGGTCCGGCTGATGCGACCGGATGTGATCTTCTGTCCAGGCAACCATTACACCGGCGTGGCTTTCTGGCTGCGATTGCGGCTGGGGCGGGTCTGCCCGCCGATTGTCGTCAAAGTGTCCAACGCGTTAAAGCGCCCCGACCAAAGCCGGGCGATGGCCCTGGCCTATCGATGGTGGCTGCGGCTGCACCCCTATTTCATCGCGCACGTCGTGGCGATGAGTCCGGCGATGGCCGACGAAGTGACGGCTGCCATGAGAATACCGCGCGAACGGATCGCAGTGATCGCCAATCCACCCGCAATGCCCATTACCGGTGCAGCGCTGCCAACATTACCCGCGGGGCGTTTCCTGCTCGGGGTCGGGCGGCTGGTGGCGCAGAAACGCTGGGACCGGTTGATCGCGGCGCTGCCGTTGCTGGCGGAACCGGACATAGCGCTGGTGATTCTGGGCGAGGGCGATGCGCGGGCGGCGCTGACCACACAGATCATGACACTTGGACTGACCAGACGCGTCACTCTGCCCGGACATGCGGCTGACCCGCTGCCGGCGATCGCGCGCGCGGCGGCGGTGGTGCTCGTATCGGATTTCGAGGGCGTGCCCGGCGTGCTGCGCGAGGCGCTGGCGCTCGGCACGCCGGTCGTCACCACCGATTCGAGCGTTGCGGTGCACGAGATCGTGACGGGGGCGGAACTGGGCACGATCGTAACGGCGGGCGATGAACCGGCTTTGATCGCGGCGCTCGAATATTGGCTGAGCCCGGGGCGGGCCCGCCCGGTGCCCGTCCCCGAGCCGGGCGGGCGTGCGGCGGAAGAATATATCGCGGTGTTCGAGAGTGTCGCGAGCGTTTAAGGATGTTGCGGCTTCCACCGGTCAGGATGCGCCGCAGCGAACGCAGGCCGTTCCGCGCACGCCGCATCCGCAACCGCCAGCTTGGGCCAGGCCGATACATCCATGTGGAAGCGCCGCGCATTGTAAATTTGCGGCACGAGGCAGACATCGGCGAGGTTCGGGGTATCGCCGCCCAAAAACGGCCCGACCCCGACTGTTGTTTCCAGCGCGTCGAAACAGAGGTGCACCCAGTGGCGATACCAATCGTCTTTCGCCGCCTGGTCCGCGCCGAACTGGCTTTCTAGCCGCTTGAGAATACGCAGGTTGTTCAACGGGTGCGTGTCCGCCACGATGGCCAGAGCCTGCGCCAGCACTTTCGACCGTGCCAAGGCGTCGCGCGGCACCATCGGCGGATCGGGATAGGTCGCATCGAGATAGTCGATGATCGCCAGGCTCTGCGTCAGCATGGTGCCGCCAACCTCCAGCGTCGGCACCAGCCCCTGCGGGTTGCGCGCGCGGTTTTCGAGCCCGTCCTGTTCGGATGCGAGCAGATCGATCGCGACCGATTCGTACGGTACGCCTTTAAGGTGCAACGCGATCCGCACGCGATAGGCTGCGGACGAGCGCCAGTAATCGTAGAGCCGGATCACGCCACTGCGACTTTATCGTCCGCCTGCCCCTCCTCCTCAGCCCGTTCGGAACTGCGTTGGAGGGCTACTTTGATCATCGCGGTCATCGGATCGGCCAGCGCGAGGCCGAGGACGCCGAACAATGTGCTCGCAAGAATCTGCGCGCCGAGCGTCAGCGCCGGGGGGAGGTCGACGGTCTTCTTCGCCACCATCGGGATCACGACATAGCCGTCGAACATCTGCACCACGAAATAAGTGCTGAGCGCCGCAACCCCGGTATGCATGCCCGCGCTGAAGCCGACCGCGGTCATCAACACGCCGGTGATGAACGCGCCGACATTGGGAATGAAGGCGAGGATCCCGGCAATGATGCCTAGTACCAGCGCCATCGGCACACCGAAGAACCACAGGATCATGAAGGTCAGTACGCCCTCCAGCGCCATGCCGAGCAACCGCCCGGCGAGCAGCCGCCTGAGCGTGGCGCCCATGCGCTGCAGGGTCAAAGCGAATTCGGGGCGGTTCGCCTCCGGTATCATCCATTGCAGTCCGCGATCGTACAGGCGCGGCTCCATCGCGATGAACAGGCCGAGCACCAGCACCATGAACAGGCTCGTTATCGCGCCAAGTGCAATGCCGAGATACGAGCCGATCTTGCCGACCGACCCCATCGCCTGCTGCGCCATACTGCTCATGTCTGATTTGCCCGGCATGACGCCCTTGCTGGACAGCCATCCGGTGACGCGATCAAACTGGGTCTGCAAGGTTACACTGAGCTGCGCTGCCTGCTGCGAAACCTGCACGCCGGTCAGGTAGAATGTGCCCATCAGAAAGGCGATCGTCAGCAGGACGACGATCGTCAGCCGCCAACCGCGCCTGATCTTAAGCACCTTGCCGAGCAGGCGCACGCCGCCGTCGAGCATCGCGGCGAAGACCAGGCCCGCGAAAATGATCAGTAGCGGCTGCACCAGCAGCACGACCAGCGCGATCGCGCAGGCCAGGCCGAACCAGACACTGGCCTTTTTCAGCTCCGCGCGCACAGCGGGATCGCGCACCTCGTTCGGGCTCGCACCGGAGACGACCTGTAGCTCACGGTCATGTTTCACTTGGCGGTCTCCTCCGGATGCAGCGAATTACCCGCGCGACCGGGGCGCAACGCGCCCCACCACGTCAGCGGGTTCCACGTCGCGTTCCCGTCGAGCGAGAAGGTGATGAACTCGGCGCGCCCACCGACATATTCCCACGGCACCGCGCCGCCTAGGCCCAGATCCGGCTCACCGAGCGGGAAACGGCTGTCCGACGACCGATCGCGATTGTCCCCCATCAGGAAGACATGGTTCGCCGGAATGGTGATCGGCCCGTAATTGTCGCCTTGGCTGTAGCCGAGTTCCACCGTATCGTAGCGACGACCGTTCGGCAGCGTCTCGGTGACGATCGGCAGGCGGCAATATTGCTGGCCATCCTTGCCGGTTTCGAGCGCACCGGGATATTCGCTGTCGGTACAGGGGAGGTTGGTATCAACCGGCACCAGCACGTCATGCAGCGGGCCGCGCTCGACCGCCCGGCCATTGATCGACAGAATGCCACCACGCACCTCCAACCGATCCCCCGGCAGGCCGATCAGCCGCTTGATGTAATCGGTGTTGCGCCCCGGCGGGGTGACGATCACCACATCGCCGCGGATCGGCAGGCGGCCGAACAACCGCCCGTGGACGAACGGCAATTGCACCCCCCAGCTTTCCTCCGGCTGATGCAGCACCAGCCCACGGAAGATCGCCGCCGGATTGGGGATGGTCGGCGAGATGAACGACCAGCCATAGGGGTATTTTGTCACCACCAGCCGGTCCCCGGTGCGGAGCAGCGGCATCATCGATTCGGACGGGATGTAGAACGGCTTGGCGATGAAGCTGTGGAAGCCGAGCACGGCGAGGATCAGCCAGAAGATGCCCTTCACCTCCTCCCACCAGGTCGATCTGGCCCGGGGGGGCACAGGCATGGTGGCCATTTCAGGTGCTGCCTTGGGGTCATCCAGCGCCGGATTTTCCGCCGTCATTCGTTATCCTTAACTCAACTGGCCTTATCTCAACCGGATGGCCTCGATGATCACGAAGGCCTGCGCCCAAGGATGATCGTCGGTCATCGTCAGATGTACGTGCGCGGCGTGGCCGTCCGGCACCAACGCGTCAAGCCTCGCCTTGGCGCCACCGGTCAACAGCAAGGTCGGAGCGCCGGACTTGGCGTTGACCACGCCGATGTCCTTCATGAACACGCCGGCCCGAAAGCCGGTGCCGACCGCTTTCGAAAATGCCTCCTTGGCGGCAAAGCGCTTGGCCAGCGTGCCCGCTTTGGTGAAGGGGCGACGCGCGGCCTTGACGCGCTCGGTCTCGGTGAAGACACGGTTCTCGAACCGCTCCCCAAAGCGATCGAGCGATGCCTGGATGCGCTCGATATTGCAGAGGTCGGAGCCGAGACCGATGATCACCGCGCCGCATCCATCGCATCGCGCACCTGTCGCACCGCCTCGGCCAACCCCACGAACATCGCCTCGCCGATCAGAAAGTGCCCGATGTTCAGTTCGCGCACCTGTGGAATCGCCGCAATCGCGGCGACGTTATCATAGGTCAGGCCGTGGCCGGCATGGACCTCGATGCCGTTCTTGGCGGCCAGCGCGGCGGCATCGGTCAGGCGGCGCAATTCTTCCGTGCGCGCTGCTCCGATGAGGTCAGCATACTTCCCGGTATGCAATTCCACTACTGGCGCCCCGAGCCGGAGTGCCGCTTCGATCTGCCGCGCGTCAGGCTCGATGAATAGCGAAACGCGGATATTGGCATTCTTCAACGCGCCGACCAACGGCGCCAGCCGGTTGTGCAACCCCGCCGCGTCCAGCCCGCCCTCGGTGGTCAGTTCGTCGCGCTTTTCCGGCACGATGCACGCGGCATGCGGGCGGTGGCGCAGCGCGATGGCGAGCATCTCTTCGGTCGCCGCCATCTCGAGATTGAGCGGGATGGTCAGCTGTTCGGACAGGCGAGCGATATCGTCGTCTGTGATATGCCGCCGGTCCTCGCGCAGATGCGCGGTGATGCCGTCCGCGCCGGCCTCCGCCGCGACCAAAGCCGCCCGCACCGGATCGGGATAGCCCGCGCCGCGCGCGTTGCGCACGGTCGCGATGTGATCGATATTGACGCCGAGTCTCAAAGTCATGAGCAAGCCACCGTGGAAAGAAGGTCGTAAGCGAAACCCGATTGCTGCCACACTTCGCCGATCGCGAAGTCGTCGGAGCCGCGATTGACGAAGACGATGACGACGATATCATCATCGGGGAGGATGAAGTTGCGCGCCTGGACGCCGTAGATTTCACCGTCGCGCTGAACGATGCGCTTCGGCTTGGCGCAGCCTTTCAACTGGCCGGGGAAAACCCATTGGCCAAGCGCCTGATAGCTGCGCCCGCCTTCGGGTTTCCAAAGCTCATCGCGCGCAAATGACGGGAGCAGCTTGCCGGTCATCAGCGAACGATCGAAATCGAACACCGCCTTTGCACTGCCCATCAATCCTCCCGATGCGCCCCAGCTCGCAAGTTCGAAGGCCGGTTCCGGCTGGCCGCCGACAAAGCCCGGCACGCCCTTTTCGCCCGGTCGCGCCATCGCCAAGCCTTTGGGCCAGACGATCGGTGGCGGCAGATGTCCATCGCGGCTTTCGGCAGCGAGACGCAGTACGTCCCCGGCCACGATATAATCGCAATTATTGTAGCGGAACTCCGCGCCAGGAGACGCGGGCTTGGACAGGCAGTAGCCGATATCGGGCTTCGCCGATTTGTAAGCGCCCGGCACTCCATCCGCCTCGGCCGGCGTGTCGTCGAAATTGGCCAGGCCGGAATGATGCGTTAGCAATTGACGCATCGTCAGCGCACCGAGGTTCGCGTTCGCCAGTGCCGAGGCAGGGTAAATACGGTCCAGCCACGCCGCCAAAGCGCTGCTTTTACTTACCGGTGCGGACGTCGGTGCGGACGTTGCCACCACAGGTTCGAGAACTGCGCGCACGGGTGAGCCTATTTCGGGGTTTGCCGCCATCCCGCCGACGACCAGAGCCGCCGTGACCTGTTTGGTGATCGACGCCAGCCGCCAGCGTTCGCCAGGTTTGTGAGGTGCACCACCCGTCGGGGCGATCGTGCCATAGGCCCGATCGAGCAGAACCTCGCCGCCCTTCGCGACCAGCACTTCGCCCGCTAGCTTATAGCGCGCGGCAACCTGGTCGACCGTTTCGGCGATGGCGGGCGTCGCAATCAGCGCCAGCCCGGCGAACAGCAGCGTCTTCATGCCGCCCGGCTTCCCGGCTTGATTGCCGGGATCGCGGCGAGTTCGGGTGGCAGCGCGTCGGCGGCGTAGGTCGGGACGTCGAGCCGGATCAGCGGCACGAACGGCACCCCAAGATCCGCCGTTCCGTTCGAGCGATCGACCAGCGCCCCCGCCGCGACCGTCTCGCCGCCAGCGCGGGCAATCGCGGCGATCGCTTCCTTCGACGAGAGGCCGGTGGTGACCACGTCCTCCATCATGAACACGCGCGTGCCGGGCTCCAGCCGGAAGCCGCGGCGCAGTTCGAACACGCCTTCGGGCCGTTCGAGAAACATCGCCTCGACACCCAGCGCGCGACCCATTTCGTGCCCCGCGATCACGCCGCCCATCGCCGGCGACACGACCGCCTGAATCGATGCGCGTATCGCTTTCGGCAAACGCGCGACCAAAGCCGCGGCCAGCCGCGCCCCACGCGCCGGATCCATCAGCACCCGCGCACATTGCAGGTAACGGGCGGAGCGCAAGCCGGAGGAGAGGATGAAATGCCCTTCCAGCAACGCGCCAGCCGCGCGGAATTCGCCCAGAACCTCGTCTTCCGTCATCCGCCAGCCCAACCTTTCTCTGCGTCAAATAGGGCCGCCAACCCGACAAGTGCAACGTGGGCAGCAAAAAACTCCCTGCTTTCGCTTGGAGGAGGGCGCTTTCGCTTGAGGGAAGGCGGGGTCGCGCGTATAGGCGCGGGTCAAACGGGTGGATTCTTGCCCAGCATTGCGGTGGTTGGGCTGCCGTAATGCCATCGCCAGGGGTAACGTACGGAGATGCGCATGACGGGGTTCAAATCGATCGCACTGGCAGCCGGGCTGCTGGTGGCTGGCGCGGGCTACGCCGCGGCACCGCCTGCTGTACCCGCTGCTCCGACGGCGCCCGCCGTTACGGCTCCGGCGCCGACCACGGTCGCACCGGTTACCGCTGCGCCGGTTGCTGCGCCTGCCTCGACCAGCCCCGCGCTGGCACAGGACGGCGCCTATGCGATGATCCCGACCGCCGGCATCGGCCAGCCGGTCGATGGCCTGTTCGGCATCCAGCCGCAGGTGACCAAGAACGGCGAACGCGCGCGGCATTTCCACGACGCGATCCTTGTGCCCGTCATCACGGTGGTGTCGTTCTTCGTGCTCGGGCTGTTGTTCTGGGTGGTCTACCGCTTCCGTCGCGCGCGGAACCCGGTGCCGTCCAAGACCAGCCACAACACGGCGATCGAGATCGTATGGACACTGGCTCCAGTGATCATCCTCGTCCTGCTGGCGGTGCCGTCGATCGGCTTGCTCCAGGCCCAGTTCAAGCCCGCGCCGGATAACGCCATCACGCTGAAGGCGATCGGCAACCAGTGGTTCTGGTCATATCAATATCCCGACAATGGTGGGTTCGAGATCACCGCCAATCTGCTGAAGGAAAAGAGCGACGTCGCCGCCGGCACCCGCTTCCGCACCGCTGCAGACGGTCCGCGCCTGCTCGCCGCCGACAACCGCATCGTGCTCCCGGTCGGCGTGCCGATCCGCCTGATCACCACCGCCAACGACGTGATCCACAGCTGGGCCGTACCCGCGTTCTGGATCAAGCTCGACGCGGTTCCGGGTCGCCTGAACGAGACGAGCTTCACGATCGAAAAGCCGGGCGTCTATTTCGGCCAGTGCAGCGAACTCTGCGGCGCGCGCCACGGATATATGCCGATCGCGGTCGAAGCGGTTCCGCTCGCGCAGTTCAATGCGTGGGTGTTGGCCAAGGGCGGCAGCATCAAGGGCGCCAAGCCCTCGACCGCCCCTGCGGCTTTGACCCCGCAGGCCGCCGGCGCTTTCGCCGCACCGGCCAGCAACACAACGGGAGGTGCAGTCGAAAACACGACCGCGCCCGCCACTTCGACCACCCAGGGCGCGACGGGTAACCCCGCCGGCGCCGGCACCGGGCAGTAAGACAGATGACCGATACCGCCATCCACTCCTCGGCTTTTACCGCGCACGGCCATGACGACCATGCGCACGACACCGAACACAAGCCGGCATTCTTCGCGCGCTGGTTCATGTCGACCAACCACAAGGATATCGGCACGCTGTATCTGATCTTCGCGATCTTCGCGGGGATCATCGGCGGTTCGGTGTCAGGCCTGATGCGCGCCGAGCTGGCCCATCCAGGCATCCAGTACCTCCAGGGCTGGGCCTCGATGCTGCATGGCGGCCCGGCGAGCCTCGACGAATCGCTCCATCTATGGAACGTCCTCGTCACCGCGCACGGCCTGATCATGGTGTTCTTCATGGTCATGCCGGCAATGATCGGCGGATTCGGAAACTGGTTCGTACCGATCATGATCGGCGCGCCGGACATGGCGTTCCCGCGGATGAACAACATCTCGTTCTGGCTGCTGGTACCCGCTTTTTCGCTGCTGCTCGCGTCGCCCTTCTTCGGCGGCGCAGGCAATGGCTGGACGCTCTACGCACCGCTCTCCACGTACGGCGAGCCCGGGCCATCGACCGATATGGCGATCCTGTCGCTCCATCTGGCCGGTGCATCGTCGATCCTCGGCGCGATCAATTTCATCACCACCATCTTCAACATGCGTGCGCCTGGCATGACGCTGCACAAGATGCCGCTGTTCGTATGGTCGGTGCTGGTCACCGCCTTCCTGCTCCTGCTGGCGCTGCCGGTACTGGCTGCCGCGATCACGATGCTGCTGACCGATCGTAACTTCGGCACGACCTTCTTCGATCCGGCTGGTGGTGGCGACCCGATCCTGTATCAGCATCTATTCTGGTTCTTCGGCCATCCCGAAGTCTACATCATGATCCTGCCGGGCTTCGGCATCGTCAGCCACATCATCTCGACCTTCTCCAAAAAGCCGGTGTTCGGCTATCTCGGCATGGCGTACGCGATGGTCGCGATCGGCGTGGTCGGCTTCGTCGTGTGGGCGCACCATATGTTCACGACCGACCTCAGCGTGAACACCAAGATGTACTTCACCGCCGCGACGATGGTCATCGCGGTGCCGACCGGCATCAAGATCTTCTCCTGGATCGCGACGATGTGGGGCGGGTCGATGAGCTTCAAGACTCCGATGGTCTGGGCGATCGGCTTCATCTTCATGTTCACGGTCGGCGGCGTGACCGGCGTGGTGCTCGCGAACGGTGGCGTCGACGATTACATGCAGGATACGTATTACGTGGTGGCACATTTCCATTACGTGTTGAGCCTGGGTGCGGTCTTCTCGCTGTTCGCTGGCTTCTATTACTGGTTCCCGAAAATGTCGGGCAAGATGTACAACGAGTTCCTCGGTCAGGTGCACTTCTGGGTGTTCTTCATCGGCGTGAACGTGATGTTCTTCCCGATGCACTTCCTCGGATTGCAAGGTCAGCCGCGCCGCATGCCCGATTATACCGACGGGCTGGCGCACTGGAACTACGTCGCCACGGTCGGCTACATGATCATGGCCGCGGGCATGGTGGTGTTCTTCGTCAACCTGTTCTGGTCGCTATTCGCTGGCAAGAAGGCGCCTGACAACCCTTGGGGCGAAGGGGCGACGACGCTGGAATGGACCCTGTCCTCGCCACCGCCGTTCCACCAGTTCGAGACGCTGCCGCGCATCGACTGAGCCGGAGCGAGGCAGGCAAGCTGCGCGTCGATGGCCCCAAAGGCGCGACGCGCGCGGCCAGTCGGCCCGGCTCAGCCGGGAGTAACGATGCGGGGTCGCCCCAGCATCGCGCCACAAAGACAAACGCCTCGGTGATGAACCGGGGCGTTTTCATTTGGGGGCCATTAGCCGGTCCCGCAGACTGGCATCTCGAAAGTACGCCATACCGAGTTCGCTCCGTCATCTCACGCCGAGTTGCTCATGGACGACGTCCGGCGGTTAGCTGATCTCATCAATCGTCGTCATCGCGATGCCACTGCTGGCGCTCTTGGCGCTCAT
>NZ_JANYEK010000127.1 GCF_025363195.1 Sphingomonas sp. | reverse complement strand
CATAAAGCGGATTTTCCGGCGCGGCTATGGTGTCCTCATCCGGCTCGATTATTCCAGCCGCGCCGGTGACGGCACCGGACGATTATCGCGAGGGCGCGAGCTTCGTGTTCAGCACCCGGTCGACATTGTCGTTTTCGTGGGCCACTTCCCACAACAGACCGGCGCGCAACAGTTTTTCAAGCGGCGCGAGGCTGTTCTCGTCCAGTCAGAAACATCGGCCCCGTTGACGATCGACAGCGTGCCCAATTTGCGAACGCAGCGCGGCACGTCGTTCGGTGCCGCTTCCGGCAGTCGCTGGCCCCCTATTTTCTGGCCAATGCCCCGGTTTGCGCGCCCGCCTGCACCGGAGTACCGACGATGATCGCGAATGCCGATGCCTTCTGGATTGCCCTTTTTCAACATGATGCATCCCCCTGATCGATTCCCTTGGGCCACACTGTTGTCCCCGGATCGATGGAACACGGCAAAATGCGACATCTGCGACATCTGCGACATCTGCGACAGCTGCGACAGGCGCATGAGCCAATCGCCCGCCGCCTACGTTCTACATATGTTCTTGCTATGGTGGGTTTCTCGCCTCAGATGATGCGTCCCTTCAATGAGAAAGGACAATCGATGTCGACCTATTCCTTCCAACAAGTCACGCCGTTCCAGGATATTTTGACGCGCTATTCCCAACAGCTCGGTGCCGATGTTGCGGTCCTTTCCCGTATTGGCGCAGCCTATTCCGTGAATGAGGCGGTACCGTTTGCGATGGCGGTGATAGTAGGGGCGGGCGCGGCGTTTCGGGGTGGCACCGTCATCGAGGTCGCGGCGCGGACCACGCCTACGATCAACGCGCCATCGAGCAATCCGCGCATCGACCGCGTAGTATTGAACGCGCAGACCGATGCGATCCTAGTGGTGCAGGGCACGGAAGCGGCCACGCCCGTCGCGCCGCTTGTCCCGACCGGACATCTGCCGCTCGCCCGCATCGCGCTCGTGCCCGGCATGACGGTGATCACAAATGCTGAGATCACTGATGAGCGGCTGCCAATCGTATCGACAGATACAATCGGCGGCGGGTTGATCGGGGTGCAGAAATTTACCATCAGCGGGACGTACGCGCCGACACCTGGAACCAATAGCGTGATTGTGGAAGTCGTCGGCGGCGGAGGTAGTGGTGGCGGATGCGCGGCTACGAACGGGTCGCAGGGGTCGGCGTCGAACGGCGGCAGTTCGGGTTCTTACGCGCGGGCGCGGCTGATAACCGGTTTTACCAATGTGCCGGTCACGATCGGTGCAGGCGGTGCGACGACGGCGGCGGCGGCGGTAATCGGCAATCCGGGCGCGGCCTCCAGTTTCGGGACTTTGGTCACGGCGCCGGGTGGAGTGGGCGGCTATGCTGGTACGGCTTACGTGCCACCGGCGGTCGTCGGGGGCGCCCTGCCCGGGAGCGCGCCGACGGGCGGCAATCTGGTGAACAGTCTTGGATCGCCGAGCCAATATGGCTCTGTCTTCAGCGTGTATGCCGTGGTCGCGGGCTGTGGTGCGCCTTCAGTCTTTGGCGGCGCCGGAACCGGAGGCGGCAATCTACCCGGTTTGCCGGCTGCTGCTCCGGGAGCCGGTGGCGGCGGTGCCAGTTCGATCTTGAATTCGTCGGCGCGGACAGGCGGTGCTGGCGCTGCTGGATTGGTGACCGTCTATGAATATGGCTGACAAGCGCATTGCGATAAAAGCTTGAAAGAAAGATCTGCGAGGCGATCACCTCGAGGCGATCGCCTCGCCTCCCATAACCTCCGGAAGTTAGTCAGCAGGTCGCCGGTGCGGAATGCGCATCCGTCTGTTTAATGGGTGGCGTGGATAAACTCGTCCAAATCGGTCGGAGCGACCATCGGGTCGCGCAGGCGCAGATCACGGCAAGCGACCAGAAAGTCTTCGTATTCAGGATGGCCGGGGACAAACACAGCTTTCTGGTCGTATTCGGCGGCAGAGAATGTACCCCAATTCGTCAACCTACCGAAATACACCTGGCTGGCGCCGATCTCGCGCGCAAGGCTTACGGCGTCACCCATTTCCCGATAATTTTCCGCCTGGACGGTGAAAGTAATCATGAAATCCTCGATAAGTTTGTCGGCGAGCAACTGGCCTGCAAACTTCAGATTCTCTTCCATCACTGGCCAGCGCGCGCCCCTCCGAAGCCGCTCGTGTGTCGATCCGGTCGCTGCGTCCAACTTATTCGTAGCGATTCCACCCTATTATGCAGGCTCGGGAATGCGGCCCACTGCTTTGGTGTGAGCAGCATTCCATTGGTCATTATGATAAATTTAAGGTCGGGGTATTTCTCAGCGTTTAGTTGCTCCATCAAACGACGGAAATTCTTGCTGGCAAAGGGATCGCCCGAACCGGTTACGAAGACAGTTTTGGCGTTATCCAACAAAGGCAGAATTTTTTCTTCCTGCAGGACATCGAGCCGCGCGCGGGTCGTGTCGTCTGCAGCGTAACGCGTGGTACGACAACTCGGGCAGGAGAGATTGCAGGTGCGATCATAAGCCAAATTCAACAGCTCGGGCCCGCGCGGCATCACGGTTTCCCGCGTCTTCATGATCTCGCCCCACCGAGGATCGATTTCGAGTTCGTTGATGGTCAGAAATTGACTGGTCTGAATCGTCGGGCAGGTACGTTTGTTGCAAAAGCGGTATGATCCATCCGTCATACTTGCGCGAACCGCCTGTGCGACATCGCCATTCCAGATATCCTGCCAATCGTTGAGCGATAAATTACCCGCCGAAATCGGCAGCCAGCTGGCGCAGCACAGGTGCGTCGACCCGTCGAGTACATCCAACTCGATAAAGGGTTTGAGACACACTTTGCCGGCAAGCTGAAATTTCGGATTCTTAGGATCGAGCAGGCCTTCGAGGTAGAATATAGTGCCTTGAACCTGAATGTTCATGCTGTGGAGGGCGCTGAACGGCATCAGCGTCTCCAAAGCGGCGCTCGGTCCGTCCGTTGCGATGAGTGAAAAGCCGAATAACAGCTTCATCATCACGCGAACCTGCGAACGAGGTTCATTCGCCAGCCTGGCGTAAAGAGCTGCTGGGATTAGTGGATTTTCCGTGACCAAGGGGGGCAACAGGATCCAGAGTTCGGGATGATCGAGACCGTCCGACATGACGTTGAGCATCAGGTCGATAAGATGCTCCGTCGCCTGGTCGTCCGCTATCGCGGCTGTGCGTGTGCTATCGATTGCCATCTCTTGGACGTACAATGGTTTTCCCCGCGATATTCGTAGTGGCTAATCTTTTGCATCATTATAGGCTTGATCGGGGTCATCTGATTTAAACCGGCAAGTTTTGCCTCATTCCTTCAAGGTGAGGCGGCAGAACGGCTCACCAGCGCAACGCCCCGCCTTTGGCATACGCCACGAACGGTGCTAACGGCGCGCATCCCATTACCTGAGGTTGCATACCGCCCCGTGACCACGCCGCTCGACAAGATCCGCAATTTTTCGATCATCGCCCATATCGACCATGGCAAGTCGACGCTTGCCGACCGCCTGATTCAGGAGACGGGCGGGCTGAGTGCTCGTGAGATGTCCGAGCAGGTGCTCGACAATATGGACATCGAGAAGGAGCGTGGCATCACCATCAAGGCGCAGACCGTGCGCCTGTCCTACAAGGCGGATGATGGCGAGACGTATACACTGAACCTGATGGACACGCCGGGGCATGTCGACTTCGCCTATGAGGTGTCGCGGTCGCTGGCGGCGTGCGAGGGCGCGTTGCTGGTAGTGGATGCGGCGCAGGGCGTCGAGGCGCAGACGTTGGCCAACGTTTACCAGTCGATCGAGCATGACCATGAGATCGTGCCGGTGATCAACAAGATCGATCTGCCCGCCGCCGACGCCGAGAAGGTGAAGGCGGAAATCGAGGAGGTGATCGGCCTCGATGCATCGCAGGCGGTGTTGACGAGTGCCAAGGCCGGTATCGGCATTCGCGAGGTGCTGGAGGCGGTGGTCACGCGCATTCCGCCGCCCAAGGGCGATGCGACCGCGCCGTTGCAGGCGATGCTGGTCGACAGCTGGTACGATCCGTATCTCGGCGTCGTTATCCTCGTGCGCGTGATGGCGGGCGTGCTGAAGAAGGGCCAGCAGGTCAGCTTCATGCAGGCGGGCACGACGCATCTGGTCGACCGGGTCGGGTGTTTCCGCCCGAAGATCGAGCAATTGAACGACCTTGGGCCGGGCGAGATCGGATTCATCACCGCGCAGATCAAAGACGTGGCGCAGGCCCGCGTCGGCGATACGCTGACCGACACAAAGCGCCCTGCGGCAACCGCGCTGCCGGGCTTCAAGGAAGTTCAGCCGGTGGTGTTCTGCGGCCTGTTCCCGGTCGATGCCAACGACTTCGAGAAACTGCGCGAGAGCATTTCGAAGCTGCGGTTGAACGATGCGAGCTTCTCGTTCGAGATGGAGACATCGGCCGCATTGGGCTTCGGCTTCCGCTGCGGGTTCCTCGGGCTGCTGCATCTCGAGATCATCCAGGAGCGGCTAACCCGCGAATATGATCTCGACCTGATTACCACCGCGCCGTCTGTGGTGTACGAGATCGAACTGTCGCATCCCGATCCCGCCGGCACCACGCATATCGAACTGCACAATCCCGCCGACATGCCTGAGCCCAACAAGATCGCGATGATCAGCGAGCCATGGATCCAGGCGGTCATCTACGTGCCCGACGAATATCTGGGGTCCATCCTCAAGCTGTGCCAGGACCGCCGTGGCATCCAGAAGAACCTGACCTATGTCGGCGGCCGGGCGCAGGCGACCTACGAATTGCCGCTCAATGAAGTGGTGTTCGATTTCTACGACCGCCTGAAATCCTTGTCGAAGGGATATGCCAGTTTCGACTATATCCAGATCGGCTATCGCGAGGGAGATCTCGTCAAGATGAGCATCCTCGTCAATGACGAGCAGGTCGATGCCCTATCCATGATCGTGCATCGCGGCACTGCGGAAGTGCGGGGTCGCGGCATGGTCGAGCGGCTGAAGGAATTGATCCCGCGCCATTTGTTCAAGATCCCGATTCAGGCGGCGATCGGCGGCAAGGTGATTGCGCGCGAGACGATCAGTGCAATGCGCAAGGACGTGACCGCGAAATGCTATGGCGGCGATGCCAGCCGCAAACGCAAGCTGCTCGACAAACAAAAGAAGGGCAAGCTGAAGATGCGGGAATATGGCAGCGTGAGCATCCCGCAGGAGGCATTCATCGCGGCGCTGAGGATGGGCGACGACTCCTGAGACTCACCCTGGGCGTAAAAAGGGGGCGGCCGCACCGCTCTGCGAACCGGTCAGCGTGCTGATCGGCGTCACGACCTGGTGCAAGCGGCATTTGAGGATGCCGTCGGACGCTTACAGACTATTGGAAAGTGCGGCGCTGAACACGCCCGCGAGCGGGGCGCTGTCGCCGGTTCGCGGGCACAGGGCATACCGTTTCACTGGCTTGCCGGCATGGTTCAGATATAGCGAAGCGTGCCGACACGGGTGCGACGGGGAGAGATGGCATGAAGGGGATGAGCATCAGCGGCGTAATCGCGGCGCTCATTTGTCTCGCGCCCGGCATCGTCTTCGCCCAAGCTCGACCGCCACTGGTTCTCGCTGCAGCTAGCTTGCAGGAATCGATGACCGCGGCAGCCGATGCCTGGGCCCGGAGGGGGCATCCCAAGCCGATAATCTCCTTCGCGGCCTCATCGTCTTTGGCGCGGCAGGTGCTGGCGGGCGCGGCGGCGGACCTGTTCGCCTCAGCCGACGAGGAATGGATGGACGCGCTGGCCGCCAAGTCGCTGATCGTCCCGACCACGCGCAGTGATTTCGTCGGCAATCGGCTGGTCGTGGTCGAGATGCTGGGGCGCCATTCGCGCATCCCGCTGCGCCCGGCGCGGGCGCTGGCGGCCAAGCTCGGTGCAAGGCCATTGGCGATGGCGGATACGAGCAGTGTACCGGCGGGTAGATATGGCAAGGCGGCGCTGGAACGGCTCGGGGCGTGGGCGATGGTGGCTCCTCATGTCGTGCAGGCGGAAAACGTCCGGGCTGCGCTGGCGCTGGTCGAGCGGCAGGCGGCGCCGTTCGGCATCGTTTATGCGACGGATGCGCGGGCGTCGAAGATCGTGCGCGTGGCGGGCATTTTCCCGCAGGCCAGTCACACGCCAATCCTCTACCCGATCGCGCGGCTCACGACGTCGACTAACCCGGAAGGCGAAGCATTCCGCCGCTTTCTCGTTTCGCGCGAGGGCAAGGCGATCTTCGTGAAATTTGGTTTCTCCGCACGGTGACCGTGCTGGCCCGATGCTGACGCCCGAGGAATGGGGCATCGTTGCGCTGACGTTGCAGGTCGGTGGCGTGGCGCTGCTCGTCACGTTGCCGGTCGCCTTCGGGCTGGCCTGGGCGCTGGCGCGGGGGAGATTTCCCGGCAAAGTGTTGCTCGATGCCGCAGTGCATTTGCCGTTGGTCGTGCCGCCGGTGGTGACGGGCTGGCTATTGTTGCTCGCCTTCGCGCCATCTGGACCGATCGGTGCCTTCTTGCAGGATGCGTTCGGCGTCAGCGTCCTGTTCCGCTGGACCGGGGCGGCGATTGCATCGGGGATCATGGCGCTGCCGTTGATGGTGCGCGCGATGCGGCTGTCGATCGAGGCGGTCGACCGGCGGATGGAAAGCGCCGCCGCGACGCTCGGCGCGGGCAAGTGGCGGGTCTTTGCGACCATCACGCTGCCGCTCAGTATGCCGGGGATATTGGCCGGCGCGGTGCTCGGTTTCGCCCGGTCGATCGGAGAGTTTGGCGCGACCATCACCTTCGTCTCGAACGTGCCGGGCCAGACGCAGACTCTGCCGCTGGCGATTTACAGCGCGCTGCAACGACCTGACGGGGAGGCGATGGTGTTGCGACTGGCGGCGATCTCGGTCGCTTTGTCGCTCGCCGCATTGATCGCTTCGGAACTGCTCGCCCGGCGCAGCGGTAGGGGGCTGCATGTCCTTTGAAATACACGTCACGAAACGGCTCGGTGATAGGGAAATCGCGCTTGATCTCTCGGCGGAGGGCGGCGTCACGATCCTGTTCGGGCCATCGGGTGCGGGGAAGACGAGCGTGCTCAACATGGTCGCGGGGTTGCTCAGGCCGGATTCGGGCATGATCCGTGTTGGCGGCGAGACCGTGTTCGATGCCGGTGGCGGGATCGACGTCGCGGTCGAGCGCCGCCGGGCGGGGTACGTCTTTCAGGAAGCGCGCCTGTTCCCGCACCTGAAGGTCCGCGCCAATCTGTCGTACGGCGCGAAAGGGGCTGTCCCGGAGGATCAGGCAATCGCGTTTCTCGGCATCGCGCACCTGCTCGATCGCTGGCCGCTCAGCCTGTCCGGTGGCGAGGCACGGCGCGTGGCGATCGGGCGGGCATTGCTCAGCGACCCGGCATTCCTGTTGCTGGATGAACCACTGTCTTCGCTCGATGCCGCGCGGCGCGAGGAGATCATGGTCGCGATCGAGCATATTCGCGATGTGGTCGGGTTGCCGGTGTTGATGGTGACGCACGACGCTGGCGAGACCGAGCGATTGGGTACGCAGATCGTGCCAATGGGGTTTTGAGGGTGCTTGAGTGCGGTAGGGACTAGGTCCATTGCCCTTGGATCCCCGCGAATGCGGGGGACCCAGATTAGGCACCCGCCTTCGCGGGAGAACAAGAAGCTTGGCGAGATTAGAGCAAAAGCCGCCATTCCCAGCCGAGCGGGTCGCCATCCATCACATCTACGCCGAATGCGGTGAGTTCATCGCGGATCGCATCGGAGCGAGCGAAGTCCTTCACCGCGCGTGCCTCGCGGCGTTCGGCGAGGCGGGTTTCGATTTCTGCTTCGGTGATCTTCGCGTTGTTGGGGCGGATTCGGAAGTCGCTCCGTCGCAGGAGAAGGAGATGAAACTCGAGCCCTAATACGACCAACATGTCTTCCGCTGCCGAGAGCTTCGGAGCTACATCGGTCTTTTTTAAGCCGAGCATCTGTTCGAGTACAACAAGGGCCTTTGCGGTGTTCAGGTCATCGCTCATGGCTGCGTCGAATTCAGCAAGCTTGTCGATGACGCCCTTGTTCGTGAGTTCGGTGTTTTGCGGGGCAAGTATTTCCAGCACGGGGAGTTTGCTTACATTGAGCATTGCGGCGTGACTGGACAATTGGCCATGAAGTTCATCGAACGTCAGATATAGGCGCTTCAACCGGGTCTGCGCTGCGGCCAAGCTTTCCCACGAAAACTCCAACTCGCTCCGGTAATGCGCCTGCAGGCACATCATCCGGTACGCTAATGGATGGAACCCGGCGTCCACCAGCGTCTGCAAGGTCATGAACCCGCCGCCGGATTTGCTCATCTTGCCCGAGCGTTCGACCAGGAAGTTGTTGTGCATCCAGAACGTCGCACCGGTATAATCGGGGGTATCCGCACAGTGGCAATGCGCCTGATTCTGCGCGATCTCGTTGGGATGGTGGATCTCGCGATGGTCGATGCCGCCGGTGTGGATGTCGAAATTCACGCCGAGATATTTCTGGCTCATCACAGAGCATTCGAGATGCCAGCCCGGCGCGCCGCGACCCCAGGGGGAATCCCATTCCATCTGGCGGTTCTCGCCCGGGTCGGACTTGCGCCAGATGGCGAAATCCTGCGGGTGGCGTTTGCCGGCGACGGGATCGATCCGGCCTTCGCGATCATCTTCGCGCGTACCGGCGAGGCGACCGTAATCGGGCACGGTGCTGGTGTCGAAATACAGACCGCTGTCGAGTTCGTAGCAATTCGCGCGGATCTTCACGCCGAAGTCGATCATCTCCTGGATGTGATCGGTGGCGAGCGGGAACCGGCTGGGCTCGCGGATGTTCAGGTCCTTCAGATTCTGTTTGAAGGCCGCAGTGTAATGCGCGGCGATATCCCAGATGCTCATCGCCTGCGCCCGGGCGGCAGCTTCCATCTTGTCGTCGCCGGCATCCGCATCCGAGGTGAGGTGGCCGACATCGGTGATGTTGATGATGTGGGTGAGGTTGTATCCTTTCCACGTCAGCACGCGGCTCAGCGTGTCGGTAAAGACATAGGCGCGCAGGTTTCCGATATGGGCGTAATTGTAGACCGTCGGCCCGCACGAATAGACGCGCACGTTGTCGGGATCGAGCGGCGTGAAGGGCTCGAGGCTGCGGCTGAGGCTGTTGTAGAGCATAAGGGGCGTTGCGGTCATGCCGCCAGCCATAGCGGGCTGCGACGGTGGTGCAAACGTCCGCACGTGTCGCAGCCTATACCGCCACCCGCACGGACGGCGGATGGATATTGCGGATGGAAATGGGTTCTGACCGGAAAGGGTATCCGATGGGGGCGACACCACGCAAAGGGAATACGCAATGCCAAGCGCGCCGCGACGGTGCGTTGCGGAAACGGAGCGGGTCAGGTTGCGCAACTGCAGATCCGCCGTGTGACCCCTCTGCCGTTTCACCTTGAAACCGTTTGCTGTCACTGCTAGTGCGCACGCCTTCTCGGCGCGGACCCTTGTCTGCGACGTGCAACGGCTATTGATTCGGCCATAAAAATTCGGAGCGTCTTTACAACATGCAAATCATCGTTCGCGACAACAACGTCGATCAGGCGCTGCGCGCCCTCAAGAAGAAGC
>NZ_JANYEK010000075.1 GCF_025363195.1 Sphingomonas sp. | reverse complement strand
TCGCCATGCGTCACCACCGGGTCTGGCGCAAACGGCAGCAGGTTGGTCATCTCGGTCCAGACCTCTTCCGCCGTTCGCCCATGCCGCGTCTCGTCGACGTCGGAAATGTTCACCAGCCCGTGGTCGATGCGCCAGCGTGCTTCGCCGAGCCTCAGTCGGTGGTCGCTGTTGAACGGACAGCCTTCGACAGGGATTGCGTGGAGCCGACGCAGCAGGAGGGCCAGCCTGTCGACGATCGACGCGCGCTGGTCATCGGGGCACGCCTCGAGCAATTGATACGCAGTCTTGCCCGGCAGGCCCGTCATCAGCAGCCAGCACTCTTGCTTTGTACCGGAAAAAGCCTGGACCTCCGGCACAGCGATATGGTCGATCAGCCATTGCAGGCGCACCATCTCTCCCGCGACATCGAGAGCAGACGATGCCGGGGCGTGCTTGAGAAACAGATCCTGCGCGATACCGGTCTTCTGCAGCCTGTAAACGGCATCACCGGATTCCCCGACGGTGTTTTGAGACCATCGGTAGCCGTCGAGCAGCGCCGCCAGGTCGGTCGGCAACGGAACGGGCGGGACCGGAGTTTCTCTGCTGTCAGGGGGCATGGCCAAGCCTTATCAGATTACGCGCTTGTCCTTGAAGGCAATCGATCCCGGCGCGTCAGGAATCCGTCATCACCCCATGAAATACGGGGCTTTCCAAGGCCTGCCCAGCGCCCCTTGCGACGCAGGTCAACGCATCCTCTGCGACGATTACAGGAAGCCCGGTGGCTTTTGACAGCACCCGATCAAGCCCGGTGAGCAGACTTCCCCCGCCGGTCATGACGATCCCACGATCGTAAATATCCGCAGCCAATTCCGGTTCGGTCTTCTCAAGTGCGGACAGGACAGCCTCTATGATCTGACCCACCAAATCGCCGAGGAAGCCAGCAACCTCCTCCTCACTCACCGTAATCTCTGCCGGTATGCCGTGCAGCAGATCTCGCCCTTTGACTTGCATCGATCGGCCGGGGGCATCGGGTGATACGCAAGCACTGCCAATTTCGACCTTGATGCGCTCAGCGGTGGCCTCGCCGATCATTAGATTGTGGCGGCGGCGAATACCGGAAGCGATGGCATCATCCATCCGGTCACCACCCACCCGGACCGAGTTGCTATAGGCGAGCCCCCGCAATGACAGCACCGCAACCTCGGTCGTGCCGCCACCGATGTCGACGACCATTGCACCGATTGGCTCGGTCACGGGCAGGCCGGCGCCGATCGCCGCCGCCATGGATTCTTCGATGAGATCGACCTTGCCCGCCCCGGCATTGGAGGCGGCCTGCTTGATGGCTCGGCGTTCGACCATCGTCGCGCCAGAGGGGATGCAGATCGCGATTTTGGGACGGCGTGGCAAGCGGCTTGGCCCACCATGCGCTTTGTCGATGAAGTGTTTGATCATCTGTTCAGCGACATCGAGATCAGCGATGACGCCGTCGCGCATCGGGCGAACGGTGCGGATGGTGTCCGGCGTCTTGCCGAGCATCAGCTTGGCTTCGGCCCCGATCGCGCGGGTGCGGGACACGCCATCGATCGTTTCGATTGCAACCACGGATGGTTCATTCAGAACGATGCCTTTGCCGCGCACGTAGACGACCGTGTTCACCGTGCCGAGGTCGATCGCCATATCGTTGGACGCGAGCGAGAAAAAACGGGAAAACCCCATCGTATTCATTTTCTTTGCAGTGGATGGGACAGGTGACCGGCTTGGCTTCTCATCCGCTCAAATCGATCGAGATGCCAGATAGATCAGGACGGTCTGACGGATATTCGGGGCAGTCGACTTTGGTATGTGTGCCCCATACCGTTGGCAGCGCTGAAATGTCGATCGACCAGGCGGTCGACTTCATTCCGGGCCGCAACTCCCATTCGAGCCCCGTCCAACGCTTTGCTTTCGCCTTCGACCCGGTCGGAAGCCTAAATGCCGGCGGACGCGGCGGTCCTCGCACGCATCGCGTCCATCCAGCGCGCGACGTGGCGCAGGTCGTCGGCGGGACGAAACTTCACCATCCGCGCAAAATCAATCGCGGTGAACGCGACGATGTCTGCCATCGTAGTCCGGTACGCAGCGATAAACTCGCTTTGTCCGAGACGCTGATCGAGCATTTTCATACCCCGCTCTGCGCTGGCGCGCTGCGCTTCCGCGATTTCGGGAACCTGGTTCTCGATCGCGGCCAGGGCAGGATGGCTGTGGCGGACGGTTAGCATCAGCGGGGTCGCGACCATCATCTCCGCGCGGCGCGTCCACATCTCGATGACCGCCGTTTCCAATGGGGTCGTCCCGAACATGTTGGGTTCGGGATAAAGATGTTCGAGATAGCGGCAGATCGCGATCGACTCGGTGATGGCAGTGCCGTCGTCGAGCTCCAGGGCAGGTACGGTGGGCAGCCCGGCCATGCCGAGATAGTCGGGGGTGCGATGATCGCCGCCGAAGATATCGACCTCTACGATCTCGATATCCTCGATTCCCTTCTCCGCCATAAACCAGCGGACCCGACGCGGGTTGGGGGCACGCTTGCTTTGATAGAGCTTCATCGCGTGGCGCTTTCCGCCGGTGCGGGCTCCAGCTTGTCCTGTGTCTTGGTGTCGAAGTCGCCGGCGTCATGGCGTTCGCGGAGTTGGCTGGCAGGATCGCCCATCACGCGGTTGACCATCCGCCCGCGCTTCACCGCGGGACGCGCGCCAATCGTGTCGGTCCAGCGCAGGACGTTCTTATAGTCTTGCACCTGAAGAAACTCGCCTGCCTCGTACACGAGGCCTTTCACGAGCGCGCCGTACCAAGGCCATACCGCCATGTCCGCGATCGAGTATTCGTCGCCGCCGAGATATTCGCTCTCGCCCAGGCGCCGGTCGAGAACGTCGAGTTGGCGCTTTACCTCCATTGCGAAGCGGTCGATCGCATATTCGATCTTGATCGGCGCATAGGCGTAAAAATGCCCGAACCCGCCGCCAAGCATCGGCCCCGCGCCCATCTGCCAGAACAACCAAGACAAAACCTCGGCGCGTTTGGCGGCATCGGTGGGGAGGAATGCGCCGAATTTCTCGGCGAGATAGACGAGGATCGATCCCGATTCGAAGACGCGGATCGGGTTCGCGCCACTGTGATCGACCAATGCGGGAATTTTTGAATTGGGATTGGCATCGACGAAGCCGCTGCCAAACTGCTCACCCTCCATGATCTGAATTAGCCAGGCGTCGTATTCGGCTCCGGTGTGTCCGGCGGCCAGCAGCTCCTCGAGCAATACCGTCACCTTCACGCCGTTGGGCGTCGCGAGCGAATAGAGCTGGAGCGGGTGCTTGCCGACGGGCAGTTTCTTGTCGTGCGTGGCACCGGCGATCGGGCGATTGATGCTGGCGAACCGGCCGCCACTTTCCTTGTCCCACGTCCAAACCTTTGGGGGCGTGTATTCGGCGGCTTCGGTCATTTGGGCTCTCCGCTACATTTTTTCGGTATCGACGACGTGAGCCGTTGCACCGTTACACGCAAGCCCAGAGCGACGACCCGCGCAGCGATTTTCGAGCAGCCATCCTCAGCTTGCCGCCAGCGGACGCGGGTCGATGATGGACACCCGGCCGCGTTGCTTCGCCATCGGCGCCGCCGTCGACCTGCCGCATGCGGTCAGAGATGCGCGGCAACACCTGCTCGATACGGCGATCGCGATTGGTCGCGTTCGTGCTCCGGATCGCTCCGGGCGGATAATGGGCAGGCAGCAACCACCCCGACCGCGCAGTTTCAGCGGTGGCCAACCATCAGAGAAAAACTGCTATGTATTATTGATATAATACACTACAACACCTCGCAATACCCAAGCTATCGAGAGTCGAGCGATGAGCCCCTTTTCGTTGTACCGCTTATCACGTCCCCGGTGCGCGGCACCTTTCGGGATCGCCAGCCTCATCGCCAGTCCGGCAATACGCGCGTGAGCTTTCGCAACATCTCGGCCTGGTCGATTCGCAACCCGATCCCGTCGATCGTCCTATTTGTCATGCTTTCGGTAGCGGGCATGGTCAGCTTCGCGCGGATGCAGGTCAACGACAATCCCGACATCGATTTCCCGGTCGTGATCGTCTCCGTCAGCCAGCCTGGCGCCGCGCCGAGCGAGCTCGAAAATCAGGTAACGCTCAAGATCGAAGCGGCTGTGCGCAGCCTGGCCGGGATCGACGAGATCAACTCGACCGTGTCCGAGGGACAGTCGACCACCGTTATCCAGCTGGCGATCGGCACGCCAATCGATCGCGCGGTCGAGGACGTTCGCGGCGCGCTGCAACAAGTGCGGAGCGAACTGCCCGATGGTATCCTCGAGCCGCAGATCGAACGTGCCAACAGCACCGGGAACGACCTGGCGAGCTATGCCGCGATCGGCACCGACATGACGATCGAGGACCTCAGCTGGTACATCGACAATACCGTGTCGAAGGAGCTGCTGTCGGTGCCCGGCATGGCGCATATCGATCGCAACGGCGGCGTCAGCCGCGAAATCCGGGTGATCCTCGATCCCTTGAAATTGCAGGCGCAGGGCATCACTGCGGGCGAGGTCAACCAGCACTCCGCCTCGTCAACATCAACGCCGCGGGCGGGCGCGCCCAGATTGCGGGGTCCGAACAGGCGGTTCGCGTGCTCGGCAATGCGCGGACGGCCTATGACCTGGGGCAAACGCAGATTTCGATCGGCGCGGGCCGTACGATCAGGCTTGCCGATATCGCGCGAATCCGCGATTTGTATGCCGAGCAACGCTCGGCCTCGGCCCTCAACGGCCGATCGGTGCTGAGCTTCGATTTCCAGCGCGCCAAGGGCGGATCGGACGTCAGCGTCTTTCATGGTGCCGAGGCGAAGCTCGCTGCGCTCGAAAAGCGCAACCCCAAGGTCCATTTCCAGCTCATCTTCAATCAGGTCAAATATACCGAGCTGCAATATAATTCGGCGATCGACACGATGATCGAGGGTGCTGTGCTGGCGGTGATCGTCGTGTTCATCTTCCTGCGCGACTGGCGCTCGACCGTGATCTCGGCGCTGGCGATCCCTTTGTCGGCGATTCCGACCTTCTGGTTCATGGATTTGATGGGCTTTACGCTCAATTCGATCAGCTTGCTGGCGCTAAGCCTGGTTGCTGGCGTGCTGGTCGACGATGCGATCGTTGAAATAGAGAATATCGTGCGACACATGCGCATGGGCAAAAGTGCCTATCAGGCGTCGATCGATGCCGCCGACGAGATCGGCCTCGCTGTTCTGGCCACGACCATGGCGATCGTCGCGGTGTTCCTCCCGGTCGGGCTGATGCCTGGAATCTCCGGCCAATTTTTCAAGAATTTCGGCCTTACCGTCGTCGTCGCGGTGCTGATGAGCCTGGCCGTAGCGCGGCTGATCACGCCGATGATCGCAGCGTATTTCCTGAAAGCCGATGGCCATCGCTCGCACGGCGAGGGGGCGATCATGAACCTGTATATGGCGGTGCTTCGCTGGACGTTGCAGCACCGCTGGTCGGCGGTGGTCGGCGGGGTGGGCGCGCTGGCGCTGACCGTGGTGTGTGCTGGCGCGCTGCCGATGACCTTCCAACCCGATCAGGACAGCGATGCATCGACCGCGACGATCGAAATGGTGCCGGGCACCACGCTCGCCCAGACCGAGGCGGTGGTGAATCAGGTCGCGACATTGCTGCAGCGGCAGCCCGACGTCGAGACAACCTACCAGCGCGCGAGCGTCGGAAGCGGCCGCGTGACCGCGATCTTCAAGCCTAAAAAGACGCAGACCAGTAATGATTTCGAACGCGCGCTGGCCCCGCGTCTGGCGCAGATCGCCGACGCGCGTGTATCGTTCCGGTCGAACAATGGCGGCAATAGCGGGCGCGATCTGTCGGTCACACTCGCCGGCTCCGATCCCGATTTGCTGCGCAAGACCGTGATCACGCTGGCCGAGCAGATGTCGCACCTGTCGAGCGTAACCGCGCCGCGCCTCGTCGGCGACCTGCAGCGGCCCGAGATCGTCATCAAGCCGCATTTGGATCTTGCCGCGAGCATGGGCGTGACGACCGCCGCATTGTCGAACGCTATCCGTGTCGCGACGCTGGGTGATATCGACCAGAACAGCGCGAAATTTTCGCTAAGCGACCGCCAGGTGCCGATCCGTGTCGCGCTCGCCGAGAATGCTCGTACGCGGCTCTCCACGATCCGTAACCTGCCGATCCAGAGCGCCAGTGGTGGATCGGTGCCGCTCGGGCTCGTCGCCGACATCAGCTTTGGCGCGGGCGCTACCAAGATCGAGCGCGTCGCGCAGCAGCGCCAAATCACGGTCGGCGCCGACCGGGCACCGGGTGTCGTCAGCAGCACGGCCATGGACCAGATTGCCGCCCTGCCCATCATGAAGGCACTGCCGATCGGCGTCACTCAACTGACGCTTGGCCAGCAGAAGTTCGAGACCGAAATGATCAACAATTTCATTGGCGCGGTGGTCTCGGGCGTGCTGCTCGTATTTGCCGTTCTGGTGCTGCTCTATCGACGCATCCTCGCGCCGTTCGTCAATCTCGGCTCGCTGATGCTCGCGCCGCTCGGTGGGCTGATCGCTCTTTGGATAACCGGCAATCCGATCTCGATGCCGGTGCTGATCGGCATGCTGATGCTACTTGGCATCGTTGCCAAGAACTCGATCCTCTTGATCGACTTCGCGCTCGAAGAAATGTCGAAGGGTGTCGAGCCGTTCGCCGCGATCCTCGACGCGGGCCACAAGCGCGCGCAACCGATCGTCATGACGACGGTGGCGATGGTCGCGGGCATGATACCGACGGCACTTTCGCTCAGCGGGGACGGATCATGGCGCGCGCCGATGGGCATTACCGTGATCGGCGGGTTGCTGCTTTCGACCGTCCTCACGCTGGTCATTGTACCGGCAAGTTTCAGCCTCGCGATGGGGATCGAGCGCTGGATCGGTCCGCGATTGGGGCGGAAGTTGCTGACTTATCGTGCCGAAGATGCCGCACTCCCGGGACAAACGGTCAACCAAGGTACTTTGGGCATCTCAACGTAAAATACGGTGAATTGAGCCCACGGCAGTATTAGCTTGATTGGAAAAACTCGGCACGAGCGGATTTGGTGATCGGTGGCTACAATGCGACCTTTCACCCCAGTTTTACCAGCAACGCCGCCGCTGCCGCCGTTTCCGCTTCCTGCTTGGAGCTCCCCTCCGCCGTCGCTTCGGCCAATGCGCCGATGCTCGCTTTCACCGTAAAGCGGGGGGCGTGGTGGGGGCCGGAACGGTCGACGATTTCGTACATCGGCGTGCGGCGATTGTGCGCGGCGGCCCATTCCTGCAGCGCGGATTTCGGGTGCTGGGGTGCAGCGGAGCCCTGCGTCCGGACGCGATCGCCCCAGGCCGTGCGAACCGCGGCGCGAGCGGCGTCCAAACCGGCGTCGAGATACAGCGCACCGATCAAGGCTTCCATCACGTCGCCCAGCACATTGTCGCTATCCCTGGCGCCATCGTCTCGCGCCTGTTTGCCGAGCTTTAGATGCTCCGCGACGCCGAGGCTGCGCGCGACATCGGCACACACCGCACCCGTCACCAGCGTATTCAGCCGCTTGGAAAGTGCACCCTCCGGCTCGTTGGGGAACAGCGTGAACAACCATTCGGCCATCGCCAACCCGAGCACGCGGTCCCCCAGAAATTCCAGCCGCTCGTAATTCGCCGCCGCCTGGCTGCCATGGGTCAGCGCGCGTTCGAACGGGGCGATGTCAGCCGGGCGGTGTCCGAGTGCCTGTTCGATCCAGTCGCTCAGGCCTGCGCTCACCGTGCTTTGACTCAAAAGCCTTCCCCGATGCGGCTCCACCGGGCAGCGGAAAACCACGTCCAGGGCAGCAGCCAGGAAGCGCTGCCATCGGTCGAGAAGAAGCCGACCACCGCCTTACCCTGAATGCGGTCCATCGGCACATAGCCCATGCCGACCGCTTCGCCCGGCAAGGCATCCGCCGGAGCGGGGAAGCGGCTGTCGGCGCTATTGTCGCGATTGTCGCCCATCACGAAGACCGAAGCCGCCGGTACGGTGTAGACGCCGGTATTGTCCGCACCTGTTTCAGCCGCATCGAGCACGTCGTAGCTGTAGCCGCTCGGCAAGGTCTCGCGGAACATCTTGTAACGGCAAATCTGTTTGCCATCCGCAGCCGTTTCGAGATGCGCGGGATCGCACTTGCCGGCGACACCGTCCGCCGCCGGGTAATTGGGGGTGATCGGCAAGATGAAATCGGCGATCCGTACCTTGGGCACGGCAACACCGTTCAGGATCAATTGTCCGTTCCGCATCTGCAGCGTGTCGCCGGGCAGGCCGATGACGCGCTTGATGACGTCGACATCGTCACCCGGGGGGCCGCGAAACACCACCACGTCGCCGCGCGAGGGATCGCGTGCCAGTATGCGGCCCGGAATCAGCGGTACGCCGAACGGCAGCGACCAGCGCGAATAGCCGTAATTCCATTTCGAGATGAACAGATAATCCCCGATCAGCAGGCGCGGCAGCATCGATTCGCTCGGGATGCTGAACGGCGAGAAGATAAAGCTGCGGAAGATCAGCACGATCACCGCCAGTTTCAGCAGGAATGTCAGCGTTTCACGCGTTTCGGACTTCGGCTTGGCCGCGGGCACGGCGGGCGAACCGGTCTGCTCGGAGATGGGGGTATCGGACATGGGCGGCGGTTTGGGGGGATGCGACGTTTGCGTCAAGCTGGCGGTTGTAACTCGTCCATAGTAGCGCGATCTACAAGCGAACCGAACTTGAGCGAGGTGACGATGCCAAATGCTGACTGGAGCGCTGTTCAGGCGCTGCCTGCAAAGACCCTGACCGATCTATTCGCGGAGGATGAGGGGCGGCTGGCGAGATTCTCCGTCGATGTCGCGGGGCTTCATTTCGACTGGTCGAAGACGCATCTGACCGCCGATGCTGTGACGGCCTTCGCCGCTTTGGCCAAGGCGCAGGGGCTGGGTGCCAAGCGTGAGGCGCTGTTCGGCGGCGAAATCGTCAACGTCACCGAAGGCCGCGCGGTCGAACACACTGCCGAGCGCGGCGAGGGCAATGCGGAGAGCGTCGCCAAGGCCCGCGCGCTGCATGCCCGCATGCGCGGCCTGATCGACGCGATCGAGGGCGAGGCGCTGGGGCCGATCCGCCATGTACTGCATGTCGGGATCGGCGGATCGGCGCTCGGGCCGGACCTGCTGGTCGATGCTTTGGGCCGCGATGCGAACCGGTACGACGTCGCGATCGTCGCCAATGTCGACGGTGTCGCGCTGGAGGATGCGTTCCGGCGCTTCGACCCCGCCGCGACCTTGCTCGTGATTGCCTCCAAGACCTTCACCACGACCGAGACGATACTGAACGCCGAAAGCGTGCTGCAATGGATGACTGAACACGGCGTCGAGGATGTGTACGGCAAGGTCGTCGCGCTGACGGCGGCGCCGGACAAGGCGCTGGAATGGGGCGTGGACGAAACGCGCATTCTCCCATTCGGCGAGAGCATCGGCGGGCGCTACTCGCTCTGGTCGTCGATCGGCTTTCCGGCGGCTTTGGCGTTGGG
>NZ_JANYEK010000059.1 GCF_025363195.1 Sphingomonas sp. | reverse complement strand
GTCGTAACTGGCCAGGCGCAAGCTTGCGGAGATCGGCCGGAACAGCGACCGTGTCCAGCAACGGGGTCTTGGTGATCACATCATACATCCAGCCGATCTAGCCCAGCCCAAAACCCCTGTCGATTGCCCAACGGCAAACCTGCGACTTCTAGGTACTGCTCGACCGACCGAACCCGCCTTATCGGATCACTGCTTCATAGCTCGGGTCGAGATCCAGCGCGCGCGACTCGTCCGCTTCGGCTTTGCGCAGGTCGCCACGCTGCCGTAGCAACAGGCTGCGGTTATAGCGGTAGCGCGCGACATTCGGTGCCAGGCGCACGGCCTGGTCGAGATCGGCGATGGCGGAATCAAGATCGCCGCTGTGCTTATAGGCCAGCCCGCGATTGAAATACGCGCCAGGGTCGCGCGGCGCGAGCGTAACGGCGCGGTCGAATGCGGCGATCGCCCGTTTCGCATCCCCCTGCCACGCCAGCGACAGCCCGTCGCTGAGCTGGGCCGCTACTCGCCCCTTTATGTCGGGCGCACCCGGGTCGAGCTGTTTTCTGCAGGCCGCGAGATCCTGCTTCGGATCGTCAACCGAGCAGGCGTTCCAGTCGCCGCGCCGGACCGGCCCGACGCGAGATCCGGTGACGATGATGTCGCGACCAGCCTCGGCGGATCGGTTTGCGGCGATGGCTTGGGCGGGTGGTGGCGGAGGAGGAGGAGGTGGTGGAGCCGGGGGAGCAGGCGGCGGCGGGGGTTGCGCAACGGGCTTTGCCGTATCGTCAGTTGCGGGCTTCTGCTGGAAAGCCATCGGTGCTGACCGCGCGGGAGCGGCCCCGGAACGCAAGGCGGATCCTGTTTCGAGCACGGCAGCTGATGACGATCCGGCGGGGGCCGATGGCACGGTGGGCACGGCTATAATCGGCGTTGCCTGCGGGTCCGGGGGGAACAAAGCGGAGGCAGCCGATTTGCGTTCGGCAGGAGGCGTGGCTTGATCGGCGGCGGCCTTCGTCGAGTCCGGAGCCTCAGGGGGCGCCGCGGGTGCTGCCGGCGGCGGGGATAGTCCATGATCGCCCGATATCCATACCGGCAGGCCGATCGAAACGACCAAGGCTATACCTGCCAGCGCGGCAAACTGCGGCCGACCGATCCACCCCCGCCGCGGCTTCGGCGATACGGCCGCGCGATCCGTGTCGAACGGGCGCGCGCCGAGCGCGGGGCCATCGCCTGCGGCATCGAAACGGCGCATCGCCTCCCCGATCGCCACTTCGCGCCGCGCTGACCGGGGTGGCGGTGGATCGGGCAAAGCGGCTGCGATGTCGTCGTCGGGTGCCATTCAGGACGTTCCGAAGATCGTGAGCGGTCGAGCGCGGCGGGAAAGACGATGCGGCATCTTCCGACCCTATAGCGGCTATTACGGGCGGGTCGAATAGGGAAGGGGGCGACGGTGAACCGCCGCCCCCTCCGCCTGCTTCATTGCCCCGGCTGGGCCATCGACCCCGCGCCCTTGGCTGCGCGGACGAGCTGGACGAATTCGGAGCGATAGCCGAAGCGGTCGTCGCCGCGCGACCCTGTCGCGATCTTCAGCACGTCGTCATAGCCCGTGGCGCCGTTATAGCGCCCACCGCGAAGCAACTCGGCGAATGCGGCGACGCTGGTCGCGAAGCGGGCGTCCTGCGGCGCATCTTCGAAGCGGGCGACTTCCGCACGACGGGTGATCGGGGTCGAAATGAGTCGGCTGGTGGATGATTTCGGCAATTTGTAGCGGATCTTGACGAAGCCGTATTCACCGGCTCCCGGCCGGGCTGCGCTCGGTTTGGGCCTGGCATAGCGCAGACCGCTGATCGCGCGGGGGCCGCCGACGGGGACGATCTCATACAGGGCCGTTACCGTCTGGCCCGACCCGACATCACCGGCATCGACCTTGTCATTGTTAAAATCGTCGCGGTTGAGCAGGCGCGTTTCATAGCCGATCAGGCGATATTCGGCGACGGCGGCGGGGTTGAATTCGACCTGGATCTTCACGTCCTTGGCGATCGGGAACAGGGTGGAGGTCGCCTCGTCGACCAGCGTCTTACGCGCCTCGCTCAAAGTGTCGATATAGGCCGCCGCACCGTTGCCTTTCTGCGCCAGCGTCTGCATCAGCGCATCGTTGTAATTGCCCATGCCGAAGCCCAGCACCGACAGAAACACGCCCTTCTCGCGCTCACGCTCGATATAGCCTTTCAATTCGTCCAAGTTTCTGATGCCGATATTGAAATCGCCATCGGTCGCGAGGATCACGCGGTTGACACCCTTGGGATCGAGATTGGCCTCGGCCAAAGTATAGGCTTGGCGGATACCTTCCGAGCCGGCCGTGCCACCGCCTGCGACAAGGCTGTCGATCACCGCCTTGATCTTGGCTTTTTCGTTGGCCGGCGTGGGGACGAGCGCGGTGCCCGCATATCCGGCATAGGTGACGATCGCGACGCTGTCGTCGCCATCGAGCTGATCGAGCAGCATCGTCAGCGACTGTTTGACCAAGGGTAGCTTGTTTGGTTCGTCCATCGAACCCGATGTGTCGATCAGGAATACGAGATTGGCGCGTGGGCGGGTGGCATGCTGGATTTCATAGCCCTTGATGCCGATGCGGACGAGTTTCCGTCCCGCCGTCCAGGGGCTTGGGAATACAGCGATATTGCTGGTGAAGGGCTGGTCGGCGGTGCGGGGGCGGGCATAGTCATAGGGAAAATAATTGACCATTTCCTCGGTTCGCACCGCCGCTGGCTGCGGCAGGGTGCCGCGGTTCAGCGAGGCGCGGGTGAAAGCGTAAGACGCGGTGTCGACATCGATCGAGAAGGTCGAGACGTGTTCCTCGCGCGCCACCTTGAACGGGTTTTGCTGGGTGGCGGTGAACTTGTCGCGTCCGATATCCTGATAGTGCGGCTGCAGGGCGACACCCTGGTCGATCTTTTGCGCAGAAAAGTGCGACCCGGTGACTATCACCGGCGCCGACGTGGCTCGCGGCGCAACCATCATCGAGACGGGCGGCGGAGGAGGAGGAGGGGGTAGTGGTGGAGCCGCCAGGTAAGCCAGGTTGACCGTTTCCCTGCCTTTAAGCTGCGTATCCGATGCGCTTCTGTGCTGGGAGGTGACGATGATGTCGTTCGCGGATCCCGCCGCCGTATCGGAGGGTACGGCGGCGGATGTATCTACGCCGGATTTGCTGCAGGAAACGACCAGCATCGCGGCTAGGCTGACGGCGGCGGCGTAATGAAAACGAGGCATGAAGCTTCTCCCGGAGAACAACAACGGCGCACAATCGTCCGCTTATTCACTGGGACGCGCGGGCGGCGGAATTCCTTGGGAAATTTTTTGTAAGTTTTTTTGGGCGGGTTTCAGGCACCGCCGATCATGCGCCTGACCTCGTGCATCCGCCACGAGACGGTGGCCTCCGCCACACCCAAAATGTCCGCAGCCTCGGCATGGGTTAGTTGCTGACCGGCGACGAGGATCGCCGCCTCGCGATAGGCCGGTTTGAGCTTGGTAATCGCGCTTTTCAGCCAGATCGCGTCATAGGCATCGCGGCCGTCCGGCGCTGATGCCAGCCCGGCCAGCACCGCCAGTTTTTCGGTGAAACCGGTGAACGTGCGGCGACGGCGGCGGAAATCGCGCGCGGCGTTGAATACGATGCTGCACAGCCATGTCGTGAACTTCGCCTCGCCGCGAAAGCCGTGGATCTTTTCGACCAGCGTACAACATACGTCCTGGGCAATGTCGTCGGCATCGGCGCGCGATCCGGTCAATTGCCAAGCGAGGCCGTGGATACGATCATAATGTCGCCGCAGGAGAACGCCGAACGCGTCGCGATCCCCACCGATCGCGGCGGCCAGCAGATCGGTATCGCTGCGGTCACCTTCATCGCCCATCGATCAGCGCCGATGTCGGGAGTGAGTGTTCCGGGGCATGCGTCGGCAGCCCCGCGCCGGTGCGATGGATTTCTGACCGGAATGTCGCCGTGCCCGCCACGATCCGCTCTGTGCATCATTCGCCAGCAGGATGCCATCTCCGAGGCGCTTGCGGCGAGGCGCAGAGCAACCTGTTATGCGAGAAAATGCGCGACGAAGCCGTACCGGTCGCCTGGATAGACCTGTCGGGCATAGGTGATCCGCTCCTCACCGCGCCACGTCCAGCGTTCCAGCTTGATGCAGGCTTGGCCCGGCGTAACGTCCAGCGCCAGCGCGAGTGCCGCATCGGCATTGATCGCGGTGATACGGTGCTCAGCCTCGGTCCAGGCCACATGGTCGAGCAGCCACGACCCGGGGGGCTCGATCGCGAAATCGGCCTGGGCCGCCGAAGGCACGACCTCCAGATTGATCAGGCGATATTCCAACGCATAGGGAATTCTGTTCGCGAGGTGGCGGCATTCCAGCGCAAGAATTCGGCCCGCGCCCGATGCCAGGAGCGCCTTGTCGGCGGCGGTGGCGCGGCGGGACCGGCGGGTATGCAGTTCGAAATCGTAGGTCTTGCCCTGTGCGGCAACCTCGCTGCGGATGTCGGGGATTTCGAGTGCGGCGCGGTGGAAGCGTGGGGTGGCGACGAACGATCCGGCACGTTTCCTGCGGTCGAGCAGCCCGGCTTGCGACAGCGCCCCGAGCGCGCGGTTCACCGTCATGCGCGAACAGCCATAGTCGGCCATCAGTTCGTGTTCATAGGGTATGCGGTGGCCCGGTTTCCAAGCGCCCGACATGATCCGCGCCTCGATCTCGCGCCGAATACGCTCGTGGAGCGCGATGGGCTTCACGCCAGCAGGGCTTTCATGACGCGGATATAGCGGGCGGCGATGCGCTCGCGATCGTGGTGGCGTCCGCCCGTCACGCATTTGCGCCCGGCGCGCCACACACCGTCGATATGGTCGCGTGCGCCGCCGAACACCCAGCTATCGATCAACAGATCATCACGCCGCCCTACGGAGGCGGGGTGATCGGACAGGAGCGATATTATGTCCGCCGGTGCGCCCACCGCCAGCCCCGCGCTCGATGCGCCGAGCGCCTGCGCGCCACCCTCGAATGCGGCCTTCCACACGGAGGCACCGGTCGAGTGCCCTCGCCCATCTGCGAGGACGTTGCGCATTTCGTGGCGCAGGCGCTGGCCATATTCGAGCAGCCGCAGTTCCTCGGCGGCGTCGATCCGGACGTTCGAATCCGACCCGATTCCGAAGCGGCCATTCTGCGCGCGGAAAGCACGGGCGGGAAACAGACCGTCGCCGAGATTGGCCTCGGTGATCGGGCACAAGCCGACGATGGCGTCACTGGCCGCGAGTCGCTGCAACTCCGCGTCGCTGACATGCGTGGCGTGGACCAGGCACCAGCGGCGATCGATATCGACATGGTCGAACACCCAGTCGACCGGGCGCTGTCCGCTCCACGCCAAGCACGCGTCCACCTCGCGGGTTTGTTCGGCGATGTGGATGTGGACCGGGGCATCGGGCAGCAAGCGCGTCAGCCGGGTCAGTTCGTCGGCGGTAACGGCGCGCAGGCTGTGCGGGGCAAGGCCGATAACGGCCTGGTCGAGGTTGGCCATAGCGGTGCGGCTGTCGTCGATCAGCTGCGCGAAACTGTCGATATCGTTGACGAAGCGCGCCTGGGCCGCAAGCGGCGCGGCACCCCCGAAATCGGCATGGGCATAGAATACCGGCAGCAGGGTCAGCGCTATGCCGCTGTCCTGCGCGGCTGCGGCGATGGCGGACGCCATTGCCGCACGGTCGGCATAAGCCCGGCCATCGGGCGCGTGGTGGAGATAATGAAACTCACCGACGCGGGTGAAGCCGCTTTCCAGCATCTCGATATAGGCAAGGGCCGCAATCGCCTGCAGCATGTCTGGATCGAGCGTGCCGACGAAACGGTACATCGTTTCGCGCCACGTCCAGAAGCTGTCGTCGCCATGGCCCGACATCTCGGCGAGGCCCGACATGCCGCGCTGGAACGCATGACTATGGAGGTTGGGCAGGCCGGGAATGGCGGGACCGTGGCGCTGATCGCCCGGTTCGAGGGCCGTGTCGGCGGTAATCTGCGATATCAGGCCGTCCGCAACAACGATCCGCACGCCTGTCCGCCACCCTTCAGGCAGCAAGGCGGTTTCAAACCACAGGCTCATGGGAACCTCCCTCAGGGAATCACATCGGTGGATGGACAGCCTTCGATGCCCGTGGTTATGTATATACATATTCGATTCGAGCGCCACCCTTCACGGAGCAGCCGATGTTGTGCGATCGCCTATGGACCCATGCCCGAATCGCCACATTGCGTGCCGATCTGCCGGGATCGGGGGTGATCGAGGATGGCGTGATCGCGGCGCGGGATGGGCGGATCGTGTATGCGGGCGCGGCGAGCGATGCGCCCCGGTTCGAGGCGTCCGAGAGGATCGATTGCGCCGGGCGGCTGATCACGCCGG
>NZ_JANYEK010000055.1 GCF_025363195.1 Sphingomonas sp. | reverse complement strand
CCACCATCAAACCTTTCTCGACGGCACCGAAATCCTCGCCGGTTACCGTCGCCGATCGACAGGCGCGACGATCTAAGGCTCCGGCGAAAGCCAAGCTCGCTGCGACCCTCGTCACGTTGACGACTGTTTGTGCGATGATTGCCCGGACCGCGACGAGCAGCATCGCGCAAAAAACCGCGATGCGCTTTGCCCCGTTGAGATCCGGTTCGTATCGGTGAGGACTAATCATATTGCACCTGCTTGACGCATGATGCGTGCCAACCGACCAACGTATTGAAATCAAGCTGTTTCGTTTGGTGGCGTAATAGGAGTGTAATTATTTCCGACAGGTAGCGAGCCGGTTATCCGTCAAAGGCGGTATCGATCGTCTGGAGCGGACATGAGCCGGCTCGTCAACGTCACGATTGATTTTTCAAAAATCGGCGCCGGTTGGCACATGGCATCAACGACCATGGAGCGCGCGTCATCGCTGGCGGTCTGGCAATGATAATCACCGGCATCGATCGCCCGGATGCGATACTCGGTCGCTGCTGCGATCCTGCCTGCGCATTGACCGGATCAATCAATGACCAGCCGGCAGATCATTGCCAATATCTGGCCTATTCGCCACCGGAATCGAAAACCATGCCCGACCGCACGCTGCCTGACGCCGCCCTATAGACGACGCAACCCTCACAGCGGTCCGGTCCGTCGCACCCCTCAAGCCACCTGCGGCAAGCCCGCAAGGTGCTTGTCGAGGGTGATGGGGTAATCGCGCACGCGCACACCGGTGGCATTGTAGATTGCATTGGCCACCGCCGCGCCGACGCCGCAAATGCCCAGTTCGCCCACACCCTTCGCTTTCATCGGTGAGGAAATCGGATCAACCTCATCCAGGAAGATAACCTCCTGATGCGGAATATCCGCATGGACCGGAACTTCGTATCCGGCGAGATCATGATTTACGAAAAAGCCGAAGCGCTTGTCGACCGCCAATTCCTCCATCAACGCAGCGCCCGCTCCCATTGTCATTGCGCCGATGACCTGGCTGCGCGCAGACTTCGGATTGATGATGCGCCCCGCAGCACACACTGCCAGCATGCGACGAATGCGCGTCTCTCCAGTATAAGAATCCACCCCTACTTCGACAAAATGGCCGGCAAATGTCGCCTGCTGGTACTTTTTGTCGAGATCACCGTATTCGATCGCGTCTTCTGCGACAATTTCGCCGCCCTTGGCCGCGTCGCCGAGCTTTGCGCTACGGTTACCGGACTTCACCTTCCCGTCTGCGAACTGGACGTCGCCGGAATTGAACCCAAGCTTCTGCGCCACCGCCTCGCGCAGCTTAACGCACGCGGCATATACACCGGAGGTCGAATTGTTCGCCCCCCATTGTCCACCCGACCCCGCCGCGGCCGGCAAATCGGAATCACCGAGCACGACCTTAACCTGATGCAGCTCTATGCCCATCATTTCAGCGGCGGTTTGCGCCAAGATGGTATAGGTGCCCGTGCCGATATCGGTCATGTCCGTTTCGACCGTGACGATCCCCTTGGCGTCCAGGCGAACGCGCGCAGCCGACTTGGTGAGAATGTTACCGCGATACCCCGCAGCCATGCCCATCCCGATCATCCAGCGTCCGTCGCGGACGCTCGCGGGTTTGGCGACGCGCTTGTCCCAGCCGAATTTTTCCGCGCCGGTGCGCATGCACTGGACCAATCGCCGCTGCGAGAAACTACGCTCGGGTTTTTCCGGGTCGACCTGTGTATCGTTGATCACGCGGAACTCGATCGGATCGAGACCCAGCTTTTCCGCCATCTCGTCCATTGCGATTTCCAGCGCCATCAGGCCCGGAGCCTCGCCGGGCGCGCGCATCGCGTTGCCCTCGGGCAAGTCAAGCACCGCGAGGCGCTGCTGCGTCATCCGGTTCGCACCAGCATACAAGATCTTGGTTTGCGCCGCAGCGGTTTCCAGCCCTCCACCGGGCAGATCGCCCGACCAGCTCTGATGGCCGATCGCGATGATCTTGCCATCCTTGCCCGCACCAATGCGGATGCGCTGGATCGTCGCCGGGCGGTGCGTGGTGTTGTTGGCGATGAAAGGTCGCGGCAAGGCGATCTTCACCGGACGGCCGGCCGCCTTTGCCCCGAGCGCCGCCATGATCGCATCGGCGCGCACGAACAGCTTTCCGCCGAAACCGCCGCCGATATAGGGCGAATCCAGCCTAACCTTGTCTTTCGGTATCCCAAGCGTTTTCGCGACATCGCCCTTGCTCCAGGCAATCATCTGGTTGGACGTCCATAGGGTCAGCTTGTCGCCATCCCATGCCGCGATCGTCGCGTGGGGCTCCATCATCGCGTGACTGTGGTCCGGTGTCGTGTAAGTCTGGTCGATCTTTACAGCGGAGCCCGCGAAACCGCCGTCGAAATCGCCGTAGCTTGAATCGGGTGGGCCGCCAAAGCCGCCACCCGATGGCTTGACCGCGGTATCCTTCACCGCGGCGAGATCGAAGCGGCCATCGGTCGCGCGAACATAATCGACCCGGATCAGCGCGGCGGCAGCACGCGCCTCTTCGAACGTTTCGGCGACGACCAACGCGATCGCCTGATGATAATGCTCGATTTCGGGGCCGCCGAGCAAATTGGCCGTGTTGAAATTGCCTTTGGACAGCTTGCCGGCATTGGCCGAGGTGACGACCGCCAACACGCCAGGTGCGGCCTCCGCTTCACGCATATCCATCGATCGGATGCGACCCTTGGCGATCGCGGACCCGAGGATGTGGCCGTAGGCCTGGTTGCCCACCACATCATGGCGTTCGTAGGCATAAGGGGCGGTGCCGGTCGTCTTGAATTTGCCATCGATACGGTCGGTTGGCTTGCCGACGACCTTCAACTGATCGATCGGGTTCTTACCTGCGGGCGTGTCGAATTTCATACTTTGGCTCCCGCTTCGGCCATGACTGCGGCGAGCGTGCGCTCCACCAAAGGAATCTTGAAGGCATTTTCAGGGGTAGGCTTGGCACCGGCGAGCAGTTTTGCCGCAACAGCTTTCGCCCCACGCGGCATGTCCGCTTCCGCAGCATCGACCCGCCACGGCTTGTGCGCCATGCCGCCCAGCGCGACGCGGCCCGTATGATCTTTTTGCACAACGGCCGCGACCGAGATCAAAGCGAAAGCATAGGACGCGCGGTCCCGCACCTTCTGATAGACATGCTCCCCACCAATGGGCTTGGGCAATGTCACCGCGGTGATAAGTTCGCCCGGCATCAGCGCGGTTTCGATATGTGGGGTCTTGCCCGGCAGCAGGTGGAAGTCGGCCATCGGGATCACCCGCGTCACGCCATCTGCCTTGACCGTCTCGACGTTGGCATCAAGCAGACGCATCGCTACCGCCATATCGCTGGGATGCGTCGCGATGCATGCCTCGCTCGTCCCCATCACCCCCAATTGGCGACTGAAACCACCAATCGCCGCGCATCCGGAACCGGGTTGGCGCTTGTTGCATACCTGATTGGTGTCGTAGAAATATGGGCAGCGCGTGCGTTGCAGCAGGTTGCCGGCTGTTGTGGCTTTGTTGCGAAGTTGGCCCGAAGCGCCGGCCAACAAAGCGCGGCTCAGCACGCCATAATCACGACGTACGATATCATCGGACGCCAGTGCTGTATTCTTCACCAGCGCACCGATGCGCAGTCCACCCTCATTGGTTTTCTCAATCCGGTCCAGCTTCAGATCCTGAACGTCGACTAGATGAGCGGGCGTTTCGATCTGGAGCTTCATCAGATCGAGCAGATTGGTACCGCCAGCGATAAACTTCGCGCCCGGCGTGCGAGAAACAGCAGCAGCGGCCTCGGCAGGCGACGTAGCGCGGGTGTACGTAAAGGGCCTCATGCTTGTGATCCCGCCTGAACTTGGGAAACTTCCGTCATCGCCTCGAGGATGTTCGAATAAGCCCCACAGCGGCAGATATTGCCGCTCATCCGCTCACGCATCTCTTCGTTGGTGATTTTGGGCTTGTCGGTCAGGCTGGCGCTGACGTGGCTCGGCATCCCGGCCTTGATCTCGTCCAGCACCGCCACCGCCGAACAAATTTGGCCAGGCGTGCAATAGCCGCATTGATATCCGTCATGCTTGATAAAGGCAGCCTGCATCGGATGTAATTTTTCCGGGGTGCCAAGGCCCTCGATGGTGGTCAACTTGTCGCCTTCATGCATCACCGCAAGGCTGAGGCAGGAGTTGATCCGCACGCCATCGACCAGCACGGTACATGCCCCGCATTGCCCGTGATCGCAGCCTTTCTTGGTGCCGGTGAGGTGAAGATGCTCGCGCAAGGCATCGAGCAACGTAGTGCGCGTATCGACCTCAAGTTCCCGGCGTTTGCCATTCACCTGAAACGCGACCTTCATCGTTTCCGGGGCCGCTTGTTTCGTGGCGGCAGCAGCATGAGCTTCGGGTACCGCGCTCAACGCGACCACCGCTGCGCCGCTTGCGAGAATGCCGCGGCGCGAAATCGCGATGTCGCCAGACCTATCCATAGTAAAGTGCCCCTTCGGCTCGGATCGATGACAAATGGCCCAAATCGGCCATCTTGCCCGTTGATTTTATTGCGCATGGCCGGTCTAACGCATGATGCGCCCGAAACGATGCGGGAAATCGATATGACAAGGCTCATGACGTCATCATTGATGTTCGGACTAGAAGTCGCGCTATGTTTTCTAGAATATAGCTAGTTCTCAGCGGAAACGGATCGTCGCACCCTTATCGTCCCGGAGGACGCGCGTTTCAACCTCGTAGATTTCACTAAGCAGCGCGTCGGTGAACATGATCCCAGCTGCGCCCTGCCCCACCACGCGCGCGGTCTTCACCGCGACCACATCGTCGGCCAGCCGCAGGGCAAGGTCCAGATCGTGCGACGCGACGACGACGGTGCAACCGCTATCGGCCAGCGCGCGCAACTGCCGACCGGCGGCGAGCGCATGGCGGGGATCGAGCCCGGCGGTGGGCTCGTCGACGATCAATATCTGCGGTGTTCCAACCGTTGCGCGGGCGAGCATGACACGTCCCAGTTCGCCGCCCGAGAGCTGCGTTGCCGGACGATCGCGCAAGGCCAGAAGATCATGCCGCTCAAGCGCGGTCTCGATCAGGGGGCGCCAACACGGCGGCAACTGGCCAAAGGCGGGCAAATGCGCAGTAAGCCCCAGCGCAACCACGCGCTCGACGCTGATTGCCCAATCGATTCGCGGATTTTGCGGCAGATAGGCGCGGCGGGCCGCGAGCGCCTTGCGTGACAGAGTGGACAGCGGCACTCCGTCAAAAATCACGCTACCGGTGTCGGGCACGAGCAGCCCGGCGGCAACCTCCAGTAGGGTAGATTTGCCAGCGCCGTTCGGCCCGATCACCACCGTGAGCCGTCCGCTCGCGAAACCGGCATCGACGTCATCGAGTACGATCCGCCCGCCACGTTTGACCGTGATATCCTTCAACGCCAGATCGCTCATGGGGCTGTTCGCCGCACATGCAGGACGAGCCACAGGAAGAACGGCGCACCGATCACCGAAACGAATACACCAAGCCGGATCTCGGTGCCGAAGTTGAAGATGCGCGTCGCGAGATCGGCGGCAAGCACGATCAACGCCCCGACGATCGCTGCCGGAACCAGTGTCGCACCGGGCCTATGCCCGACCAATGGTCGCACGAGATGCGGTGCGATCAGCCCGACGAAACCGATCGCTCCGGTAACCGCCGTCGCCGCGCCCACCCCCAGCGCCGTACCGAGCAGAGCGAACAGGCGCGCGCGCGCAACATCGATACCAAGACTTTCCGCCTGAGCCTCACCCAGCGTCAGCGCATCGAGTGCGCGGGCAGTGAACAGCAGCAGCACCGCGCCGATCACGATGAACGGCCCGGCGAGCACGACATGATCCCAACTGCGATCGCCGAGTGACCCCATAAGCCATGTCATGATTTCGTACGCGGCGAACGGGTTTGGTGCGAGGTTGAGTGCGAGGCTGACACCTGCTCCCGCCATGGTCGACATCGCTACCCCGGCAAGGATCAGCGCCAGCGTTCCACCCCGCCGGGAGAGTATGAAGGCGATGCCCGTAGTGACCAGCGCGCCGCCCATCGCGATCAGCGGCGTGGCCAGGGCGAAACTCGCCGCGAAGCCGTAATAGATCGCGATCACCGCACCGAGCGATGCCCCCGATGAAACGCCAAGCAGCCCCGGCTCAGCCAGCGGGTTGCGCAGCAGCCCCTGCAACACCGCGCCGGACAGCCCGAGAATGCCCCCGACCAACAAGGCCAAAACAACACGCGGCAGGCGCACCTCGATCAGGATCAGACGATCCATACTATCACGCGGGCCCCAGAGCGCGCGGATTGCGCTACCCGTAGTTATCCACGCCTGCCCGGCGAGCACCGAAACGCACGCCAATATCGCCAATGCCCCCAGCAATACGATCAGCCAGCGCGCCGTCATGACGTCACCCGCGCGGCGACTTGCCGTCTTAGTGCGACGGCCGCATCGCCGATCGCCGGGGTGCCGCAGATCGTCGCCGACTGCGCTACGGTCAGCCGTTTGCCGGTCGGCCAGAAGCGCCGCACCAGTGGATGCGCGGTGACGTTGTCGCCAAGCGACCCTTCGCGCGGATCGGAAACGCCACGGATCAGAAAATCCGGTTTGGCGCGCAGCAACGCCTCGACCCCGCCGCGTCCGCCGATCGCCGTAAGCCCGGCAGCATCGATGATCGCCGA
>NZ_JANYEK010000053.1 GCF_025363195.1 Sphingomonas sp. | reverse complement strand
ATCGACCAATAGGTGCGGTAGATGCCGATCATGCCCGACGGCTCCACCCCATGCCACAGCGACAGCCAGCCCGCATCGGTCAGCACCGGCGGCGCGCCCCCGCCCATCCGCGCCGTCGCCAGCGTTGCGGCATGCGGGCGGATGCCGGGCTTGTCATAAGGCTTCCAATGCAGCGCATCCGGCGAACTGGCGAGGTTGATCGACGGCCCGCTGCGCCATTCGCTGCCCGGTGGATAGGCGAAATACAGATCGCCCAGCGGCCGCGTTTGCGCGAAATATTTATCCCCGATCAGCCCTTCGAAGATCAGCATGTCCTTGTTCTGGTGATCGAGCACGATCCCCTCCAGCGTCCAGTCCAGCGCATCGCGCGACGAATAGAGCGTCGCGCATTGCCGCTCCGGCCCGACCGAGCAGGTCGTCATGAGATATCGGTCGCCGACCTTGCTGATCCGCGCATCCTCCGTGCCGTAACATTGATACGACGCACGCGGCGCGATCGCCCGGTCGTAATGGACTGTGACCACGGAACGCCCGTCGGCTGAAAGTTCGACCGGCAGCAACCATGACAGGCTGGTCAGCCCGATCACCTTCCACCCGGCGCTGCGCATCACGAAGGTGCGCGGGTCGGCGGTGTCGACCATCTCCAGCGGCCAGGGGTCGAGCACATACCCTTCCGCGGTCCAGCGGATCGCATGGATATGCCCGTCATGGATCGGATGCCTGAGCGCCTCCGCCACGCGGACCATCAACAGAAGATTGCCGTTCGGCAGCCGCGTCAGCCCGGGGTTGAACGCGCCCAGCACATAGGTTTCCACACCCAGCCTGCCCGCCAGCGGAGAGCGCGACAGATCGACATCGGCGGGCGCAAAGACGAGTTGATCGAAGGCGAAGGTCATACAGGCGTTCCAATATTGCGGTTGGCGGACCGACGGTTCAGGCCCGCACCGGTTCCGCGATTACCTTCCCCAGCAAGCGGTCGATCGCGGCCATCACCTCGGGCTCGTTCAACGTCGGGGTGTGGCCCACGCCGGCCACCGTTACCAGTTCCGCGCCGGGCAGCTGATCGATCATCCGCGCCGCCGTCTTGGCACCCAGCACGTCGGACGTCGCCCCACGCACCACCAAAGTCGGGATAGTCTTCAACCCCTCCAGCGCGCGCCACATGTCCGGCCCCGCCTCGTTGCCCGGCACCCGAAACGGCTCAGCGATCTTCATGTCGTAATCCAGCACGATGCGGCCCGCCGAATTCAGGCGATACAGCCGCTTGGCCATCGCCAGCCAATCCGCAATGTCATAGTGCGGATAGACTTCTGAATTGCCGTCCATCACTGCGCGCGCCGCGTGCATCCAGGTCGGCCAGGTGTTGGATTTGCCGACATAGGTGCGGATGCGGCTCAACCCTGCCGTCTCGATCTCCGGCCCGACATCGTTCAGCAGCACGCCAGCCAGCCGCTCGCGCGCCGTTCCCGCCAGCAACATCGTCACGATCCCGCCCAGCGAGGTGCCGAACGCGACATAGGAATCCACGCCAAGCTCGCCGAGCAAAGCCTCGACATCCTGCACATAGGTCAACGGCACATAGGACATCGGATCCTTGGCGTACCCGCTCTCGCCGCGCCCGCGCAGGTCGATGGTGATCACCCGCCATTGCCCGGCCAGGCGCGCCGCCACCTCCGAAAAATCGCGCGCGTTGCGCGTCAGCCCGGCGATGCACAAGATCGGGGGCCGGTCCGACGGGCCGGCGTAATCGCGGTAATGCAGCCGCACCTCGTCGCGCGACCACCAATATTTATTCTCATACGCGGCCATGCTTGCGTCCTGCGGTTGCGAGCCACCATATTGCCGCATGGCACCCTCCCCGCAAGCGTATCGGCCCGAAGCCCGCATCCTCGATCTCGGTCCGGCCTTTTACGATCCCGTCAATGCGGCGGATTTCCCGGAGACGATCCTGCGCTTCCGCAACGATTCCGCCGCCGCGCAGGTCGGGCTCGACACGCTGACCGACGAGGAATGGCTCGCTTATTTCGGTCGCTTCCAGCCCCTGCCCGGCAGCCTCGAACAGCCGCTCGCGCTGCGCTATCACGGTCACCAGTTCCGCGTGTACAATCCCGATATCGGCGATGGTCGCGGCTTCCTGTTCGCGCAACTGCGCGATCGGCAGGGCCGGCTGATGGACCTCGGCACCAAGGGCACCGGCCCCACGCCGTGGAGCCGATCGGGCGACGGCCGCCTGACGCTGAAAGGCGGCATGCGCGAAATCCTCGCCACAGAAATGCTCGAAGCGTTGGGCGTCGCAACCTCGCGCACCTTTTCGCTGATCGAAACCGGCGAGGCGCTGGCGCGTGGCGACGAGCCCTCCCCGACCCGTTCGGCGGTCATGGTTCGCCTCAGCCACGGCCATATCCGTATCGGCACGTTCCAGCGGCTCGCCTATCTGCGTAATGCCGAGAGCATGACCCGCCTGGTCGCCTATGTCCTGCGAAATTATTACGGCGAGGACGCCGGAGACGACGCCCCCCAGCGGCTTCTCGCGCATGTCGTCCGGCGCACCGCCACGCTCGCCGCCCGCTATATGGCCGCAGGATTCGTCCACGGCGTGCTCAACAGCGACAATATCAACGTCACGGGTGAGAGCTTCGATTACGGGCCGTGGCGCTTCAACCCGATTTGGGACCCCGCTTTCACCGCCGCCTATTTCGACCATCAAGGGCTGTATGCCTTTGGTCGCCAGCCCGAGGCGATTCATTGGGACGTAATGCAGCTCGCCGTCTCGCTGCGCACCGTCAGCGAGGCACAACCGCTGATCGATGTGCTGGAAACCTTCGGCGATCATTATCAGCCTGCCGTCTCCTCGGCGTTGCTTTGGCGCCTCGGCTTCGAAGCGAAAGATCCGGCAGCCGATCGCGCGCTTGTTCAAAGTCTGGAACCGGCCCTGCGCGAACAGAGTGTCGGCATCGATCGCTTCTTCCACGATAGTTTCGCGCTAGGTATTCCTGAACGTTATGGCCCGGCCTTTGCCGAGGCCCGCGGCATGCTCGCCACGTATCGTCCCCGCAGCGATCGCTCTCATGCATATTGGCAAGGCGAACCGTGTTCGATGCTGATCGACGAGGTCGAAACCCTGTGGTCGGCGATCGACGATCGCGACGATTGGGCACCGGTCCACGCCAAAATTGCCAGCATACGCGACATGGGTGCAGCACTCGCCTAGACCCCCCACGTAAAACAAGGCAAAGACTTAACCCTATGTCTGCAGTCGAAATCATCTCCTACGAACCGGCAACCGGTGTGTTGCTGTGGCGCGGCCCGATTGGCGACGTCGACGCCGAAGTCGCCCGCGCCCGCGCCAGTTGGGCCGGCTGGGCCGCCCAACCGCTCGCCAACCGCATCGAGGCGTTGCGCCGCTTCGGCAATGTCGTTCGCGCGCGGATGGACGCCTTCACCGATCTGATCGCGCGCGAGACCGGCAAGCCGGTATGGGAAGCCCGCACCGAGGTCGAATCCGTCATCGCCAAGGTCGACATCTCGGTAAAGGCCTATGCCGAGCGTACCGCGCAACGCCGGCTCGATTCCCCGATGGGCAGCCGCATGGCGTTGCGCCACAAGCCGCACGGTGTGCTGGCCGTGCTGGGGCCGTACAATTTTCCCGCGCATCTGCCCAACGGCCACATCGTGCCGGCGTTGCTCGCCGGCAATGCGGTGGTGTTCAAGCCATCCGAAAAATGCCCCGCGACCGGCGCGTTTCTGGTCGAATGCTTTCATGCCGCCGGTATTCCGGAAGGGTGCGTCCGCGTCGTTATCGGCGGCCCGGACGAGGGCAAGGCGCTCGCCGCGCATGACGGGATCGACGGCCTGCTGTTCACCGGATCGGCGCGCACCGGCATCGCGCTCAACCGCGCCTTCGCCACCAAGCCGGAAAAGATCCTCGCGCTGGAAATGGGCGGCAACAACCCGATCATCGTTTGGGAATCGCCCGATATCCACTCCACCGCCGCCCTGATCGTGCAAAGCGCCTTCACCACCGCCGGGCAACGCTGCACCGCCGCGCGTCGCCTGATCATCGAGACCCGCGTCTACGATCAGGTCGTCGAGCAGGTCGTGAAGCTGTGCGGCAAGCTGATCGTCGATGAACCGCATGCCACGCCCGCACCGTTCATGGGCTGCGTGATCGACAACGAATCCGCCGATCTGCTGACCGAAAGCTTCATCGAGCTGATGATGCGCGGCGGTCGCCCGATCCGCCATCCGGAACGCCCGATCGAGGGTCGCCCGTTCCTCACCCCCGGCCTGATCGACACGACCGAGATGAACGACCGGCCCGATATCGAACTGTTCGGCCCCGTCTTGCAGGTGATCCGCGCCAACACCTTCGAAGATGCCATCGTCGAGGCCAACAACACGCGTTACGGCCTGTCCGCGTCGTTGCTCAGCCAGAACCCGGAATTGTACGACCGCTTCTGGGCCAATGCCCGCGCTGGGATCGTCAACTGGAACAAGCCGACCAATGGCGCGAGTTCCGGCGCGCCGTTCGGCGGCATCGGCTGGTCCGGCAACCATCGCCCAAGCGCTTATTATGCGGCCGATTATTGCGCGTATCCGGTCGTGTCGAACGAGGCCGATCAGGCGCGGGCGAGCATCGGTATCGGGTTACGAGACGGCTGACCGATGCGTTACCTCCCGCTGGTCCTCCTCTCGCTCGCGCTCGGCGCGCCAGCCATCGCGCAGCGCAAGCCCGCCCCGTCGGGCGGGCTCGTCCGCGTCCAGTTCCTCACGTCGGAAGGCCCGATCACCCTCGCGCTCGAAACCCGCCGTGCGCCCGAGACGACGAAGAATTTCCTCGCTTATGTCGATGACGGCCGCTTCGACGGTGCCGCGATCTATCGTTCGGCAAAGACCCGCAACGCCACGCAATACGGCTTCATCCAGGGCGGCATCCGCACCGATGCCCGCCGCATCCTTCCCCCCTTCAAGCACGAACGCACCGACCGGACCGGCATCCACCACACCGACGGTACGATCTCGATGGCGCGGCGCACCGAACCCAATTCGGCCGGCGGCAATTTCTTCATCACCCTCGGCGCGCTGCCCAGCTTCGACGCAAAGGGCGACTTCCCCGGCTATGCCGCCTTCGGCCATGTCGTCGGCGGCATGGCGATCGTGAAGCGCATTCATGACGGCGCGACCGGCGGCGGCATGGGCGGCCAGATGCTGACGAAACCCATCGGCATCCTCAGCGCCAGACGGCTCGACGGCACGACCAAGCCAACCGGCTTGGTCAAGCCGTGGCTGCTTCAACAGAAGAAGAAGCCATGAGCGAAGCGCAGATTTAGTTGCACTGCGGCAACAGGTCGTAACAATAGCGTAACGTGCGAACTGATCGGTGATTGTCACCCCGCTGAACACCCGGCACCATCCCCGCAATCACAAAATAGGGGATTGGTGATGAAGTTTAAAACCATGCTGCGCTGCGGCGCGATACTGCCTGCGTTGCTAATGTGCGATGCAGGCGCCGCTCTGGCTCAGTCGGTCACGCCGTCTGCCGCTGCCGACGAACCAACTCAGGAAGTCATCGTCACCGGCTCGCGCATCCGGCGTGATCCGCTGAACGAAAGCACCCCGGTCGTCATCGTCGATCAGACCGCCCTCGCGCGGACCGGCCTCTCCGCTGTCGCGGACGTGCTGCAGCGCCTGCCCAGTGCCAGCGGCGGTTTGAATAGCAAGGTCAACAACAGCGGTAATATCGGCAACCCACCGGACGGCGGCGGCGTCGGCGCCGGTTCGGCCGAAATCGACCTGCGCTATCTCTCGGCCAAGCGCACGCTCGTGCTCGTCGATGGACTACGCTACGTCAACGGGGCATCGGCCAGCGGCATTCCGTCCACGGTCGATCTCAACACCATTTCGGCCGCATCGATCGAACGGATCGAAGTGCTGCAGTCCGGCCAGTCGCCGCTTTACGGATCGGACGCCCTGGCCGGCGTCGTCAATATCATCACCAAGATCAAGCAGAAGGGTTTGCAGGCTTCGGCTCAGTTCGGCACCTATCGACAGGGTGACGGCCATACCCAGGATTATAGCGCCAGCTACGGCATCCAGACACCGACGACGAGCGTCGTTTTCGGCGGCAGCTATGTGAAGCAAGATGCGGTGCGCACGCGCGATCGCGCCATCTCGCAATTCCCCAATCCCGGCCAGACGAGCTGCACCGACGCGATCGGCGGGTGCAGCAGCGCGACGCCGAACGGATTCTTTTCCGTGCTCGGCATGCCAACACTGACGCTGAAGGCCCCCGTTCTTACGGGTCGGCCGCGCTACGATCCGACCGGCGTGAACAGCGATTACCGCGCATTCACCACCGCGGATCGCTACAATTTCGCGCCGCTCAATTACTTCCTCACGCCGTCGGAGCGCTACGGCGTCTTCGTCAGCGCGAAGCAAGAATTGACCTCGAACATCAACCTGCGCGTCAAGATGAACTACAACCGGCGTAATTCGCAGAACCAGGCCGCGTTTCTGCCGCTGTTCATCGGCCCCGATGCCGGGAACGGAAACCTGCTCGATACCATCTCGATCGATGCGACCAACCCGTATAACCCGTTCGGGGTAACCTTGTCGGCAGGCGGGGCGGGCAATCCCCCGGCCAATTACTCGACCGTGCGTCGCCGCCTGGTCGAGGCCGGGCAGCGCACCTATTCGCAGACCGTCGACACCATGTCGGCGACCGCCACATTGGACGGATCGTTCCTGGTCGGCGGCCGGAAATTCTACTGGGATGTGAATGCGGTTATCGGTTTCAATGATGCGAAGCAGCTATTCACTGGCAATTTGAACGCCGCCAAGCTTGCCCAGGCGCTTGGCCCGGTCGCGAATTGCACCGGTTCGTGCGTGCCGTTCAACATCTTCGGCGGGGCCGGGTCGATCACCCCGGCCATGCTGGGCTATGTCGCGTTCGACGAACGTGACAAATCGTCGCAGAGCCTGCAGGACTATACCGCCAACTTGAGCGGCGACCTGTTCGATCTGCCGGCCGGTGCCGTCGGCCTCGCGGTCGGCTATGAACATCGCGTGCAATATGGCTCGTTCACGCCGGACCCGATCATCAGCGCCGGTTTGGGTGCCGATATTCCCGCCCAGCCGGCACGCGGACATTACAAAACCGATGAGGTCTACGCCGAATTGCGCGTACCACTGCTCAAGGACAAGCCGTTCTTCCAGCTTCTCGAGCTCGACGGCGCGGTGCGTCACGCCAGCTATTCGACCAGCCCAGGCAGCACCACCTACACCGGCAGCGGTCTGTGGAAACCGACGGCGGATCTGTTGTTGCGCGGCTCCTATGCGCAGGGCTTCCGTGCTCCCAGCATCGGCGAATTGTTCGGCGCCCAATCGCGTTCCGACGCGCCGATCAACGATCCGTGCACCAATGTGGCGGGCTCGCCCTACCAGACATCCGCTACGGTACGGGCCAATTGCACCGCCAACGGCGTGCCGTCGAACGGCTCATATCAGGAGCCGACCGGCGGTCAGCTCGGGGTGCTGACCGGCGGCAATAGCGCGTTGAAGCCCGAAACATCTCGCACCCTGTTGTTTGGCGCTGTCTATTCCCCGGGCTGGGCGCGTAGCAGCGGCTTTGCGAGTGCCTTCAGCATCGAGGGTAATTATTACGACATCAAGGTCATGGATGCGATTGCACCGGTCGATGCGCAGCTGACGCTCAGCCGCTGCGCTTTCTCTGCCGATGCGCTCAGCTGCGCGTCGATCACGCGCACGCCAAGTGGCCTGATCTCGCGTATCAATGCCCAATTGCAGAATATCGGCGGCATCCGCACCAAGGGCATCGACGTCACCGCCAATTACCGCACGCCGCGCACCGGGCTCGGGTCTTTCGGCCTGTCGCTCAACGGCAACTTCCTGCTGAAATATAGCGAGACGTTTCCTGCGACGATCGGCACCACGACGACCGACTATCGCGGCTTGACCCGTGGCTTCCCCGATCAATCGTATCCCAAGTTCAAGGGCAACTCGACGATCGACTGGAACCTTGGCGATCTCGCCGCGTCATTCACCGGGCGTTACATCCAGAGCGTGCTCGAAGCGGACGGCAAGAAGCTGAAGTCCACCTTCTATGGTGATACGCAGATCACCTATTCGCCGGGCTGGTTCGAGCACCGCATGGCGCTGACGGTCGGCGTCAACAACGTCTTCAACCAGGA